>NZ_BDSM01000025.1:79344-203725 GCF_003112475.1 Microcystis sp. 0824
CTCCAAAAACTTGAGAATATTTAAATTAACATTCCGCAATATTTATAAATTCTTAAGAATTAATTGAGAAAGATTTTTATTTAACAACGATGTTATGATAGTTACAGCGATTTTACTGAATTTCACAGTGGGTTATTCTGTGCTTTTTTGGGCAGCAATGGTTGAAACCCTTGCCACACCTAGAAAGTGATCCTAATTAAGACGGTTAAATCAGTCAATTTCACCCACAACGATGATCTTTTTTTGTGTAGTTTTATTGCAAAAAAATTTTTTTTTGACAAAAAGTACAAAATATGATAGGCAGCCAAGGTGTTTCTGGTTGGGAGTAATTATTGTAGAGGGGGGAGATGGGAGAATAAATAAAAGCAATCTCCTGACAACCGACGACCGACTACTGATAACTGATAACTGATAACTGATGAAAAGATTAGCTTGGTTCGATCGCTTAGTGTTAGCGACTATTTTGGCTTTAATTGCGGCGATATCGTCGATTTTGATCCAGGGAAATCAAGTTCCTACGCGAGGGGAGAATTTTAGCTGGCAAGGACGAAAAATCGGCGTTAGGGACAATTATTTCACTTTAAGTTTTAATCGACCGATTGACCGTTCCGACATAGAAACCAGCTTGGCGATCAATCCTCCCTTGCCGGGTAAAATTAGCTGGGCCGGAGATCGCTTAACCTATACCTTGACAGAATTGCCAATCTACGGCAAGAAATATCAAGTAAAGTTACCCATTGCCAAAGGTGAGGATTTTATCGGCGAATTTTACAGCCACGATCGAGCTTTTGCCTACATTGGAGTCAACCAAGAGGAAAGAGGCCGTTTAATCGTCTGTAATATCATTCAGGGGGCAAATAACGTCACAGAACTGAAAAAAACCATCCTTACCCCTGAAGATATAGTGGTCACGGATTTTCAAATGTATCCGACGGGGGATAGAATTCTATTCTCGGCCTTCGATCGCTCTGACTTAGGACGAGATACCCCAAAACAGCAACTTTACACAATTACCACGGGTTTAAATCATGACGAAAATGGTCAAAATTTGCCCAGTGGTCGTATAGAAAGGTTTTTAGATGCGAAAACCTATCAAAATCTGCGCTTTAATCTCTCAGATAACGGCAAAACCCTAATCGTGCAGAGAATTAATCATGGGAATCCGGGGGATGCCAGTTTATGGGTAATCAGCGATGATGGACAATCGCGACCGTTAGGAATACAAGGGGATAATTTTTTACTATCTCCCGACGGTAAAAAAGCGGTTGTCAGCCAAACGGGAGGGGTAGCGGTGATTCCTTTGGATGTCCAGGCGGGAAAACCGCAATTTTTGCCCACCTACGAGAAAATACTCGCTTTTTCCCGGGATGGTCGCCAAAAACTCATGGTGAAATCAGAACCGGATAATCAGCGATCGCTATTTCTGCTCAACGATCAGGGAGAGTCAAGACTACTATTAAGAACAGCTAATCCGATTATTAGCTGTGAATTTGAACCGCGACAGGAAAAAACCCTTTACTGTCTGAAAAGCGATCTGGTTATAGGCAGCGATGGCAAGGTGAAAGAAGAACCTTTTTTAGGGATTATTGAGCTAAAAACGGGTAAAATGATCCCCCTGCTGGCCTTACCTAATTATCGTGACGTGCAGATGAGTATGTCTCCCGATGGCGTGGCTTTATTATTTGATCAGTTAGCAACCATACCCTTTGGAGTCGGAAATGATTTAGTCACTGGGGAGGGGTCGAGCATTGCCGATGGTCGTCTCTGGTTATTACCGCTTCCTGATCAATTCAGTCCCAATAGCATCCCGAAAATTCTACCTCAAGAACTAAACGCTGGTTTTAAACCCCGTTGGCTGCCCTAATACAGCAGAATTAAGGAGTTAGGAGTTAGGAGTTAGGAGTCAGGAGACAGGAGACAGGAGAGAAATCCTTACCTAATCAGGTGACTCGGAGAATACTGATACTAAATCCGGTTATTAAAGATTGATTATCTATTCCCTCTTTTGCGGGAGTGCCTCTCCTCATAACTAGCCTATACTCAACGGATTTAGTATGACTCCCGAAAACGAAAACCTCATACCTCACCATTAAGATAAGTGCTATATGCTACTTCAGCGATTTGGTTTTTTATTGCGTCCTAGTGGCGATATTGAGATCGAGCGGGGGATTCGGACTTTATTAGCGATCGCAGTACCGATTATTGTCGGTGATATTTTAGATCGGTCAAAATTGGGGTTAATGGTCGGTTTAGCGGCTCAAATCTTGATTTTAGCTGATGCGGGGGGACTTTACTGCCTGAGAGCGCAAACACTAGTCGCTACGACTATCGGGATGGCTCTAGCTTTGATTATCGGTACATTAGCCAGTGCTTGGCTAGGATTGACCGTAGTGATAGTTTTTTGTGGGTTGTTTCTAGCGGGTTATTTGACGGTTTACGGGGAAAATGGGGCGTTAGCTGGGGTAGTAATCAGTTTATTGCTGCTTTTTGCTGTTTCTTTGCCATCGGGGGATATTATCGTCGCTTTACAACGGGCCGGAATCGTTGTGTTGGGGGGGGGATGGACAATTTTTTTGGCCCTGTTTATCTGGCCTTTTCGTCCTAATCAGCCTTTACGTCAGGTAACGGCGGAAAATTTTCAGGGTATCGCCACCTATCTCCGCTCTTTGCCTTTACACTCTCGTTCTAATGCTAATGAGGAGCCATCTTTTAACAAAATTCGGCAACTGTTGCTCCGTTCTAGGAAAACTGTCACCTTGACGCGTCGGGGACGTTGGGGAAAGAGTGAGCTGCGGGAATTGTTAATCGTCTTGATTGAAGATAGCGATCGCATTAATACCAGCTTAATTGCGCTGCGAGAATTGCTTTATCTTCATCCCTTGCCACAACTGACCACGGTGGGTATTTTATTAGAAGATATTCTCGTGCAGGTGGCGGAAATTAGCGAAGATATTGCCAGGTTAATTTTGGGTAGAAATAAACAACCAGATTGTGAGCGCTTGCAGCTATTACTCAAGGCGATCGAACAACAAAAAAACCTGCAAGCTAAAGTTTTAGAAAATGCCCAGGATGATTATAGCAGTTATGTGGCAATTTCCCAATTAAATAATCGTTTAAAAAAATTATTTAAACAGCTAAAAATAGCCAGTGAAACAGCGCAACATTTGCGGCAAAGCGAAGAATTTTCCGATAAAAAAAATCCTTGGCAGCGGAACTTTGAAGGGATAGAAAAAGAGTACGGTCAAGAAAAAGCTTGGTGGGAACCATTAAAATCTAATTTTAATCTAGAATCGCCCCTATTTCGCCATGGTTTACGCTTAGGTTTGGGAAGTGCGCTAGGAGTTTTGATTTACAATAAGCTAGGAATTACCCATAGTTTTTGGATTGGTTTAACCTTAGTTATTGTGTTAAAACCAGATTTTAGCTTGACTTTTCAACGCTTTTTTAATCGGGTGTTTGGCACGATTTTAGGCTCGTTTTTTGTTTTGGCACTGTTGCGAATTATAGATAATCCGCTCTGGTTAGAAATTATTGGGGTGATTTCTATAGCGATCGCTTTAGCTTTGGTGCGATTTCACTATAGTTTGGCCGTATTTTTTATCACAATTTTTGCTTTAATCATCAGTCGTCTCGATGCCAGCAATGACGGTATTAATTTAGAGTATATCAGAATAGTTTATACTTTAATCGGTAGTGCTTTAGCCTTTGTCCTTTCCTTCGGTTTTTTGCGGTTTAATGAAGATGAACGTTTTTCCCTCGCTGCCATTAAAGCATTAGAAGCTAATCAAATATTTTTTCAGTCAGTTATGGCAGTTTATTTAGGAGAATCATCCTATCAAACTGCAATTTTATCTTCCCATCGCAATAAAGCTCGACGAGCAAATACAACTATGCAAACAGCCCTACAAAGATTAATTGATGATCCTAGCACACCCTTTCCACAAATGGAACCAGCAATCACTTTAAGTAATTATATTCCTCGTTTTGGTCGCGGGGTGACAGTTTTATTGACGGAATTGGAACAATATCGCGGTAGTCCTCCCCATCCTAATCTGAGTCTGTTCACGCAACAAATAACCGAAGCTTTGACACAATTAACCGAAGCTTTGCAAACAAATAGTCCTCCTTCTCCCTTACCTCCCCTCGAAGATACTTTAGAAAATATCCTCGATCATTTGCAAGAATTGCGAGAGGAAAGGTTAGTAGAAATTGCCCATCAAAAAGAGGGAACTAATCTCCAGAAATATTTAGGTGATTATAATATTGTCACCACGGAACTTGTGGAATTATCCCGTCGTGTTGGAACAATGAATACAGCAATCTCTCGTTTTATTAGAAGTTAAAATTTAGTTATGACCACAAAATTTACCAGTCACGAGGAAAATCGATTAACTTCGATAATTTCTGTATATTCAAAATTATTAGGACTGCGTTTCACCAGAGAATAATCAACACCATGAAGATTAATTAAATCCTCTTGACAATCTGCTTTCGGGGAATTATAAACTAACACATATTCTTTACCAATATAGGGAGAAATCTCGGTTTCTACTTCTCCTCTCCATTGAGTTTTTGTCACTAAAACAACTAACTGATTGGCTAATTTAGGAATAGCGATCGCAACTTGCCGACGATAGATATGATCGAGACTACCAAAAGGAGAATCCATCACCAGAGGAAAAGTGCTGCTATCAATTCCCATCAAAGTATTTTTCTGACTCCATTCTCGCACTCGATCGATAATTCCCCCGATAAAAGATAAACTAAGAATCTGATTTTCTCCAGTAGAAGCTGCCACGGGAATAGCGAATCCTGTCGTATTTTCTAATAATCTTACCTCGTAATCGGGACTAATACGGGGAATATAGGGAGTAAAAGAAATTGAGCTAAAGATTTCCTGTACCCGTTTTTCTAAGGACAAACGAAACTGATTTTCTAATCTCTGTCTTACCTCACTAATGCGATTAATTGCCTCTTGAGTCGCTAAAATACGTCGTTGTCCTAAATTATATTTTTCCTCTTTTTGTTGCTGTTTCTGTACCTGTTTTTGCAGGGATTCTAACTCTTTTTCATAGATATCTAGTTGATTTTTATTGCTGCCCTGTTCCAAGCGTAAATCTTTTAGGGAATCCTCGATCGCATCTAAGCGAGATTGCAGATTTTTAATATCTTCATCGGGATAATGGCGAAATTTATCCCGCACTTCATCTAATTCTGATTCTACCAAAGATAATTCTAAGCGCCACTGGTGAATATTAGCTTGATAATTATCCACTTCTTGCCAAAAATCTAAGACTCGTTTATCTATTTCTTTGACTGTGGAAGATAAGCGAATAGCTGCTTCTTCTACATCGGCCATTCCTGCTTTATTCATCCAATCTTGTACCTGTAAATAAGCTTGGCTATTTTCCTGTAATTCCTGACCACAAATACATTTTTTCCGCTCTAATAATTGTTGGACAAATTGCTGTTTGATACCACTGGGTAATTCCCCTTGTTGTCTTAGGCGATCGATTAATTGCTGAAAATTTTGATTAATTCCTTTTAAAAAGACTTGATAAGCTTGCTGGGAAATTAATTTCTTTAACTTATCCTTAGTTCTGACTAAATCTTGCCGCAGATTTCTTTCCTGTTGTTCTAATTTTTCTTTTAACTGTTTTAATTCCTCGGCACCACTTAACTCTAGTAAGCGATTAGTAACGGCTTTTTTTAATTCTTCCTGCTGGGATAACTGGCTAATAATATCCTGCTGACGCTGTTTTAATTTCTCGAAATCCTGCTCAATTTTACTTTCCTGTTTCAATAACTTTTTTAAATCCGATTCCCCTAAATCTTTAAGCTCATCTTGTAAAGATTTTTTGGCTTTTTTTAAATGCTCGATCGCTCGATCTAATACTTTAACTCCCAATAATTCTTTTGTATCTTCGGCGATTTTACCTTGGCTACTACTACGAAATTGATGATCGATATATTCCCCATCAAAAAAGAAATAACGGTGTAAACTTTCGGGTAAGATTTGATTAATAATATCCTCCGCTGGTTGATTGGGTGTGTACCAATTGCCATCATCACCAGCGTAGAGCATATATAAACTATTTGAACCGTATTTAATTTTACTATTTACATCTTGGTAGGCGAAAAATTTTCGTTTTACCTGATAGCGTTTATTTTCATGTTCAAAGTTTACTTCTGCCGAACATTCTATGGAAGTTCCCGTGGTTACTTCGGTAATTGCCCGTTTATTAACTAATAACTCTGGTTCGGCAAAAGCTGCTGTAAATTTTTCATAAAGAACCCAGGTACAAGCATTTAAAATGGTTGTTTTTCCTGCCCCATTATTGCCATAAATTACCGTTGTATTGCGAGAACTCGCCGCTAAATGTATCTCAGGAGTCTTGCCATAAAATTGTCGAAAATTACATAACTTTATTGATAGTAGTTTCATATTTATATAGAGGGGATGATGGGGAAGTGGGAATTATGAATTATGAATTATGAATTATGAAGTGGGGAGAAGGGAGAGGGGAGAATAAATAAAACTAATCTCCTAACTACTGACTCCTAACTCCTGTCTCCTGACTCCTGACTCCTGATAGCTAAAAGCTAATTATTGGATTACTTCTTTAATAATCGTTAAAACATCATCATTGATATTGCGAGGATTGCGCTGGTATAACTTATCTCTTTCCAATTTTAAAACGCGATCAATGATTTTTCGCACATCTTCGGGAGCGTTTAAAATCGGTTCTTGGATATTTTGGAGATTATTATCAGGATGAGTCATAGGGCAGATTTTTTAATATTTACAGCCGCTGCATTGCAAACAAAATCCTTGCCAGGGTACGTTAATCTATTACTAACGCACCCTCAGCCTAGATTGTTTCCCTAGACGAAACTTAAATAGGGTAACTTTTGGGCGGTAGATTGAATCAGATCGAGATTTTGTAAAAGCTGTCCGCAGGTATCCCAACCCCCTTCTATTAACATCTGTCGGGAACCTTCATTCATAGAGACGGTAGCGACAAAATCCCCCCATTCCACTGTCATGGTTGGCAAAGAAAGATCGACGGGAATTTCGGGATTAGCTGCAATTAAATCCTGTAAATGGGTGATGGTTTTTGCCTCGGCAGTGACACAGGGAACCCCATTAGCGATACAATTGCCAAAAAATATTTCGGCGAAACTTTCCCCGATAATTGCTTGTATTCCCCAACGTAAAATCGCTTGCGGTGCGTGTTCCCGAGAAGAACCACAACCAAAATTACCATTGACTACCAGAATTTTCGCTCCTTGGTACTGGGGTAGATCGAAAGGATGACTCCCCTGTAAAGCCGCTCGATCATCAGCGAACACTTGTTCGCCTAAACCTTCAAAGGTGATACAACGCAAAAAACGAGCCGGAATAATGCGATCGGTGTCAATATCGTTGCCTCGCAAGGGTAAAGCTCGTCCGGAGATGGTTTTAACTTGACTCATGATCTTTTTCTAACGTTTACTAGCAGTGACAAAAAAAGTGGTTGCATCTTGCCATACCCCCTGATCGGTGGCATTTTTCTCGATTTCTCGGCGATAATTGTTCACTAGAGTCGCAATTTCGCCAGCCGATAGGCGGTCAAAAGGGTTATGCTGAGGATGAAAATACTGCCCATACCAGAAGTTTTTGGCAGTTTCTAGGGGCAAATATCGACCTAATTGCTCGACATTGACCGATATATTGGTAAATCCCGCATTTTCCAGCAATTGATGGCATTTTTCCGGGGTGGCGATGGGAGTATGCAGATTAGGCAACTCAAAACCATAGGTTTCGCGACAAACACCACTGATCAAGGGTAGGAAGTGGGATTCTAAATTATTACAGGAAAAAGCGACCGAACCGCCTTTTTTTAACCATTGATACCATTTTGCCAGCACTTGCGGGATATCGGGGAAAAGTGCAATCGCCAGAGAACAGGTAATCAG
Organism: Microcystis sp. 0824; assembly: GCF_003112475.1. Lineage (NCBI taxonomy): Bacteria > Bacillati > Cyanobacteriota > Cyanophyceae > Chroococcales > Microcystaceae > Microcystis > Microcystis sp. 0824. Next base: position 87,304 of record NZ_BDSM01000025.1, read on the forward strand.
ATCGAAACTAGACTCGGCAAAGTCAATGGCAGCTATATCGGCGTTAATCAGGTCAATATTCTCGATATTTAATGCTTCTAGCTTTTTTTCGGCTCTGGCAATCATTTCTGGCGTGAAATCAACCCCGATGACACTTTTTACTTTTGGGGCAATTGCTACCGCTATAAATCCCGTTCCCGTTGCCACGTCTAGCACAGATTGGCTTTTTTGTAAATAGAGATAATTTACTAATTTAAGGGCGCGAGCTTGTGTAAAATCGTTATCGTAATCGTGACGAAGGGCATAAAAATCAATTACTTGACGCTGATAATCGTTGCTCATCTTCTCTATTGCCCAATTATCGACAAAGACTGACCCAATTGACTTAAATTAAGAGCATGGCCGCCGGTAACTAGATAAACCGCGTCTGCTATTGTGCCAATTCTACGACAGAGATCGCCTAAACGATCGCGAAACAGACGACCGAGGGGATAAGGGGGAACCACACCCCAACCGGTTTCTTCCGCCACCAGAATAACATCAACGGCCGCGTTTTTGAGGGAAGACAAGAATCGATCGCTAATTTCTAACCATTCGGCTGCCGACATTTCTAAACAATTGGCTACCCAAGTACCGAGGGAATCGATCAATAAACAGTGAGTAAATGGGCTATTATCAATAGTTTCGCTCAATTGTCGGGGAATTTCTTGGGTTTGCCATTGGGGGGAACGTCGCTGCCGGTGTCTTTCAATGCGATCGCACCATTCTTGATCTTTTTCATCCACCGAGGAGGTGGCGATATAAATAACGGGTTTTTGGCTGATTTTGGCTAAATATTCGGCCCATTCACTTTTCCCAGAACGGGCAGCCCCTGTAACTAGGATAATTTTTTCATCCACGATCGAGATTTTGGCAAATAACTAAAGTATATACGGAAGAAAACTGTCCTATTCTCGATCATCAAAACGGTGAATATCATCATCTCCTAAATATTCGCCATTTTGCACCTCAATCATCACCAGAGGAATAGAACCGGGGTTTTCCAACCGATGACGGGTATTCATAGGAACATAGGTAGATTCTTTTTGTTTGAGGAGAGTTTCTTTTTCATCACAGATTACCCGCGCTGTACCAGAGACGACAATCCAGTGTTCACTGCGATGGTAGTGCATTTGGGTACTCATGTGATGGCCGGGTTTAATGACAATGCGATTGATGCGATACCGGGGACCTTCCTCCAATACCGTCACCGTTCCCCAGGGGGGAGTCCTCGTCATTTCTAGGTCTTGGGGAGAAGGGGAGGGATCATTAATTAAGTCATCCATGGTGGTGGTCTCCAAACTTGATTAACATTCTAGTGGACAATCTCTGGTTTGCAGCTATTAGCTAAAGGTGTGTGGTGTGTGGGGTGTGGGGTGTGGGGTGTGGGGTGATGGGGTGATGGGGTGATGGGGGAGATGGGGAGATGGGGAGATGGGGTGATGGGGAGAATAAATAAAGTAATCTATTGAATCCTGTCTCCTGTATCCTGTATCCTGTCTCCTGTCTCCTGACTCCTGTATCCTGTATCCTGTATCCTGTATCCTGTCTCCTGTATCCTGTCTCCTGTCTCCTGATAACTGATTCAAGAGGGCAATTTTTTAAAATCAAAATTTGTGTCTTTGCCCTTGACAGATGGCTCGGTTTGTGCTAGGCGATTAGCCATTTGTACCAGATCCACTCCGGTAGCTTGACGCAATTGTTCGGCAAAGGCAGTCATTTTCGGGACAAGATTACCATCACCCCCGTCCACTACCGTCACCGTTTGCACCTGCACTTCTGGGACACTAGCGACCATTAATTTAAGTAATAACTCCAATTTTTGGTATAAAAAGATGTTTTTAGCGTTATTTCCCGCTCCTTGCCAAGAGGCCGCTAATTTTTTGGTTCCTTCCGCTTGCGCTTTCCCCTGTTCGATAATTTTGGCCGCTTCCCCCCGGGCTTTTGCGATCGCTTGTTGACATTCCGCTGCCGCAGGGGCGATCACATCTGCTTGTAATTGCTGTTTCACCTGCTTAATTCGGGCGTTTTGTACCGCCACTTCGGCCTGTACTTTAGCTAAATCGGACATAACCACCGATTCTACCTCAGCAATCATGGCGCCGCGCTTAGTTTGAGTGTCGCGCACCCGTTTTTCTGCGTCAGCTTTGGCTATTTCTAAATCTTTTTGGATACGACGCAAAGCGGTTAGGCGTAGATTCTCGGAATCCTTGATAATCGATGTTTTTCGGGCTTTTGCTTCTGCTATCCGGGCATCTCTCTGTAATTCGGCTTTTTGCTTCCGTCCGATCGAATCGAGATAACGCACCTCATCGGAGATATTCTGGATCTGCAAACTATCCAAAACTAAACCCAATTTTTCTAGATCCTGTTCCGCTTCTTCCAGGAGACTTTTAGCGAAAGCGATCTGATCGGAGTTCGCTTGTTCTGGGGTTAAATTCGCCAAGACACCGCGCAAATTGCCCTCGAGGGTTTCTTTAGCCAATTGTTCAATTTCCTTGCGTTTCTTGCCCAATAAACGCTCGATCGCATTATGAATAATCGGTTCTTCCCCGGCAATTTTAATATTTGCCACCCCGGTGACGATCAACGGCACACCGCCCTTAGAATAGGCATTAACCACCCTGAGATCGATGATCATGTTGGTCAGGTCCATTCGATACACTTGTTCTAGCATCGGTAAACGAATACTGCTGCCCCCTTTTACCAAACGATAACCGATGGTTTTGCCCGTGGCCGTGGGACGACGACTGCCGGCAAAAATTAAAACTTCGCTCGGTTGACAGATATGGTAATAGTTACGGATGACCAATAAACCCGCACCTGTGCCTAAACCGAAAACTCCCAGTAAAACAGCGATAATTTCCATAGATTTTATGTGGGTGAAATTGGTGATTATCTTTACTTTTAGCCGATCGACTCTCTGGCTGGTTGATTTTTTGGGGGTCATCGATATTACACTAAAAAGTAAAGCTTAGACAGCCTATCTTTATCATGCCAGATCAGCCAATCTCGATCGCCCAATACTACCACGAGCGGACCAAATACGACCCCCAGACGATCGCCTCAAAAAGTAAAGGTCTTGATTGGAGTCAACAACCCTATCCCTTCAAAGAATACAAAATTGGTCAGACTTTCGATCTCAAACCCTACCTCTCCCGTCAAACAGTTCCCCAAAAAGGAGACTTTTGGCGACGTATATCGCGAATTGTGGGCTGTAGCTATGGTTTAACTGCCAAAATCGCCACTATGGGCAGTCCCTTGTACCTACGTTCCGCACCCTCTGCTGGTGGATTATACCCCGCCGAGGTCTATCTGATCTCCCGTGGCACGGAATTTTTACCCGCCGGTCTCTACAGTTATCAAGGTCAAAGTCACTCGCTGCTTTTATTCTGGGAAAGTGATGTCTGGACGAACCTACAATCTGCTTGTTTCTGGAATCCTGTTTTAGAAAATACCGATATCGCTGTAGTTACCAGTGCCATTTTTTATCGGTCCGCTTGGCGCTACGAAGATCGAGCTTATCGGCGTATTTTCCTCGATACAGGGCATTTATTGGGCAATATTGAGCTATCAGCCTCGATTAATGACTATCGGGCCCATTTAATCGGTGGTTTTAACGATAGTCAGATGAATGAATTGCTTTATCTCGATTCCGAGAAGGAAAGTGTCATGACGGTGATTCCTTTGGCAGATCTGCTCAATATCCGGCAAAATCTCCCCCCTAGTACCACGGCACTCCCTTCGGCAACCACGACTCTTTATCCCAAAATTGCCGAGGGAGAATTATTAAGCTCCCTACAGCGAGCCACTATCATAGATGCAGACGAAAAGATAGAAGCAGCCGTTACCCTGTCTAATTGGGAAGATAAATATAATTTTCCTTTTTGTCTGAAAGTTTCGGTGACATCCCGTCCCGTCAATTGGGGGGAAGATTTAATCGATCTGGAAAGTACGATGCTTAAACGCAGATCTACCCGCGCTTATAGTGGTGCTAGTCTCAGTTTAGACGAATTGCGAGCGCTGCTGCATTTTACCTATCAACCCCAAGATTATGCCAGTCAAAATCTCGATCCCAATCCCGATTATTTTGCTCTGGATTTATTGGAAACTTTTATCGCTGTTTCGGCAGTAACTGGATTAGAGGAAGGCTGTTATTATTATGCTCCTAAAGCCCAAGAATTGCGGCAAATTCGCTTTAAAAATTTCCGGCAAGAGTTACATTATCTCTGTTTAGGTCAGGATTTGGGACGAGATGCGGCTGCTGTGGTTTTTCATACGGCGGATCTGTCAAAAGCAGTGGCTAAATATGGCGATCGAGTTTATCGTTATCTTCATGCAGATGCGGGCCATTTGGGACAGAGATTAAATTTAGCGGCTATTCATCTGGGGTTAGGGGTTAGTGGTATCGGTGGTTTTTTTGATGATCAAGTGAATGAAGTGTTAGGAATTCCCTCGGATGAAGCGGTTATTTATATCACTACTTTAGGCCGACCGAAGGTTTTTTAGGGTGAGTTTGAACCATTAAAGGATTAAGGATGAACCTCCTTGATTAAGATTCTCTGAGATTTTCTCTCTCTAATTCGATTAAATTATCGATTTTTTTTAGCTTGGTATCCCCAGCAAGATAACCGATACCGCGATGTAAGTGTAAGCGAAATTGTTGAGTTAGGGTTTCTTTATCGGTTCCCAATCCGTCTTGATGACAACGTTGTTTGAGGGCAATTAAGAAAATATCAGCCATTTCTCCCCCGAATACTTTCCAAGATAATTCTACATTGCTATCGGCAGGAATGGGAACGGGAGAGGGGAGACTCGGTTCGGCAAGGGAACGACAAAAAGCCCAACGACAAAGGATATTCCATTGGTCAATTTTGGTGTAGCGTTTTAATTTTATTAGGCTATCTTTGGCGGTTTGAGATAGTCGAAAACGTTCGATCGGTGATTCCATAATTTATAATTTTACCTCGATCTGAGTGATGATAAAATAGTTAGTCATTCTCAATCCTGTTTAATAGGATAGTGGAAAGTGGGGAGTTTTTTTCAGTGATCGGTAAACAGTGAACTGATAACTGATTACTGATTCAATGTCTCAAGTTAATTGGGGGAGGATTTCGTGGGAATTTATCTCGGTCATAATCTTACCAAAAGTAACGATCGGGGTGAATAGTGGTTTGACGTTGTTGGGAATTGTATTCTAGCAGGTATTTTCTGGCGATTACTTCCTGTTTTTCTAATAAGAGTAGCTCATTTTGTCCAATTTCTGTATCGGTAGAAAGGAGGATGACTTGAGAGGAAGCAGCGGGAAAATAACGTTCAACTAAATTATGGCGATGGGAAGAATCTAAACGTCCCAGGGGTGTATCGATAGCGATGGGTAAATCTCGTCCGGAGACTCGCGCTAATCCCCACAAAAAAGCGATCGCTAATAGTTGTTTTTCTCCGGCAGAAAGACGGTGTTTAGGCACATTTTGTCCATCGGGTCCAAAGAGAGATAGACCAAAAGTATCAGCATCGATCGCTATTTTCTGAACTAGATCAGACTTATGTAATAAATAACGAAAACATTCCGCCACTTCTCCCTCTAATCTATTTAATTTTTTTAAAGTTAAGCGTTCTTTAAATACTTTTAAAGTTTGCTGTGCTTTGACAATAGCATTGACGATATGTTCGTTACTTTGGGATTCTAAAGCTTTCTCACTATAGGCAAATAATTCTTTTTTAGTTTTCTCAATTTTCTTTTTGATTTCCTCATAATTTTTGTGGCTTTGCTCGTATGATGCTTGAGCATTTAGATACTTTTTCTGAGCATTTTTTAAGTTATTACTCAGGGTTTCGTATTCTTCGGGAGAGGCTGCTACTGCTAATTCTCGCTCTAAATTATCTAAGTCAACTTCCAGATTTCTTAATTGTTCCATCGCTTGATGAGCGAGGTTAATTTGTGCCGGTAATTGATGGGTTAAGACTCGATTTAATAATTCGATTGCCTCCTCGTCTAAATCTAAGTAAGGAGCGGTCAAAGAATTGCTATCCTCGGCTAAAAACTGATTTTCTTGCTGTAAAAATTCCCTAATATTATCCAATTGTTCTAAAGTTAAATTCAGTTGTTTTAAATAAGCAAGTAACTTTTTATCTCTGGATTCTAAAACTGATTGAGCGACTTTAGCTGATTGAAATTTTAGCTCTTTTTCTCCCTGAATTTTAGCGGCTACTAGGATAGGAAAAATTAACTTTAATGGTAAAAATTCCCCTGCTAATTGACCTAAATATTCCCTCTGTTTATCTAACTTTTTATCTAAGTCCTTTTTTCTGCTCTCTAATTGACTTCTTTCGGCGGCAATTTTTCCGCCATCAATGCGAAATTTATCCGAGACTGCATCAAAATCATTTCTAACCAAATCTAAATTTTTTTGTTGAGTTTCCATCTCTTGTCTAGCCAATTCTAAATCTTCTTGGTACTGAGCTAATTTTTTCTCAATAGCTTCAATAGTTGCCAGTTCATTTTCTGCCGCTAATAACCGGCGCTTGCGACTAGCTAAAATATCGAGATCAAGGGCTAATCTTTCTGCTAATTCTAACCCTAATAAAGTCTGCATCGAATCCTTAACGCTGTCAGGAGGTACATCCTGTTCCGCCAATTCTTTTACCTGTTCCCCATCAAATAAAAACAGGTTAGAAATACCCAAAGGTAATAAAGTTTCAATATATTCATCCCAAGTATTAGCTAAGGCGGGATCGGGCCAATCTTCATCTAAAATACCGAGGGTATCCCTACCATCTTTGGGCTGTTTTGTCCAGTATCTAACGATACGATATTGTCGCCATTGTTCATTAACTAGATGTTCAAAAGCCAATTCAATTCTAGCTTGATCGATGAGGGAAGCTTGATGATTAACTGCTTGACTGAGAAACTCGGCATAACTTAAATTATTGCGAGTAGAACACTTTGCCCGCGCACCGTACAAAGCCAAACGAATCGCATCCATTAAAGTAGTTTTACCGCCCCCATTCATGCCTCCTAAAAGGATAATCGGACAGGGATTGTTATCTTTTTCGGGACGTAAATTAATCACTTGACGACCGGCGTAGGGACCGAAATTTTGCAAAACTAATTCAGTAAAAATCATTAACAGTCAGCCTTAGTTAAGTCGAAAGTTTTAGGGAATCTCCTGTAAAAATTATAGCTGAAAAAGTGCCGCAGATATTTTTTTACACCCAAGAGAAAAACCCCAGATTTTATACTATAGCATCGATCAGCAGCACCTAGATATAATTAAGGTTTCCTGATTTTTACTTTCTAGTTCATTACTGGGGATTAGCCTATTTTTGGAAAAAATCGTTATGATCGGCCTGAATGTGCCAACACACCAGGAGAAAATTGCTATGATCACGATCGGCGAATATTTATTCCAGCGTCTCCATAGTTTAGGGGTTAATCATATTTTTGGGGTGCCGGGGGATTATGTCCTCGATTTGATGGATGTTTTGGTGGAAAGTCCGATCGAATTAGTTTGCACCTGTAATGAGCTTAACGCAGGTTATGCCGCCGATGCCTACGCGCGAGTTAAAGGCATGGGCGCTGTCTGTGTCACCTACGGAGTCGGGGGATTTAGCCTTGTTAATGCTGTGGTCGGTGCTTACGCTGAAAGAGTTCCCCTGGTGGTAATTAGTGGAGCTTCCGATCGCTCGATTCGCCGGGATAATTTATTATTACACCACACCACGGGCGATTATAATCTGCAATTTTCGATCATGGAAAAAGTCACGGTTGCCTCGGTTATTCTCACTAATGCTGCCCAAGCAGCCAGTCAAATCGATCAAACTTTAGCAGCTTGTTTGCATCACAAACGTCCTGTGTATATCGAAATTCCTCGGGATCTGGTCTATCGTCCCTGTATCCCCTCAGAAAATCCAATTTATTTAACCGATAATCTCACGGATGCCGCCGCTTTAGAAGAAGCCGTTGAAGAGGCAGTTTTATTATTAGAAAAAGCGGAAAACCCAATTATTTTAGCAGGGGTAGAATTCCATCGCTTTAAACTCCAAGATAAGTTACTGAAACTTTTAGAGGTAACGGGTTATCCCTTAGCCACCACTATTTTAGGTAAGTCGTCAATTTCGGAAATGCAGCCGCAATTTATCGGCACTTATGTGGGGGCATTAAGTCGCGAATACGTTAGTCAACGGGTAGAAAATGCCGATTGTGTCCTCTGTTTAGGGGCGATCATGTCCGATATGAATTTAGGCGGATTTACGGCTAATTTAAATCCCAATAATTTGATTAATGCCAATTCCGAGAAAGTAAAAATTAAACATCACTTCTATCAACCTGTATTCCTAGGGGATTTTATCGATGGTTTAATTGATAAACTAAGTCACAAAGAAGCGGCAACACTAGAGATTAAACCCGCAGCCGAATTGAAGGATTTAGAATTCATTCCCGTGCCGGAGCAAAAATTAAATAATGCTCGTTTTTATGAGCGAATGAATCATTTTATTGCTCAAGAATCTTTTGTTATTTCTGATACAGGGGACGCAATTATTGCCACAATTGATTTATTAATGCCCCAAAAAACCGACTTTATCGGTCAAGCATTTTATCTCTCTATTGGTTATTCAATTCCCGCCTGTTTAGGAGTAGCTTTTGCCGCACCAAATACTCGTCCTATCGTCTTTGTGGGTGATGGTGCTTTTCAAATGACCGCCCAAGAACTTTCGACAATTATCCGTCACCATCTCAATCCAATTATCTTTTTAATTAACAACGACGGTTACACGATCGAGCGGGTAATTCAAGATAATATTTATAATGATCTACAACCGTGGAAATATCACCAATTACCAGCAGTATTTAACGGGGAAAGTTGGAGTTGTCAAGTCAGGACAGAAGGGGAATTAGAAAAGGCTTTATCGATTGCCCAGGGTAACATCGATCGCCTATCATTTATTGAAGTACATCTCGATCGTTTTGACTGTTCCCAAGGCTTAACTCGTTTAGGTCAAGCTTTACGTTCACCCCATACTTAGACTGGTTATGCTATTAGGTTTTGACTGTGTGAAGCTGCCCTAAGACACCAGACTGAAACTCTTTTGGCTCCCAAGAGTCAACAATTAAGATACAATCGGTATCTTAATCAAAGTTTGCCGGTGACAACCGCAACTAAAAACCCTATGAATGCTTTTTGGAAACAAATCACCCTACTGAACTTTTCCCCCGCTTCTTGGTCGAAATATAGCTATCTGCATCGTTTCGTCGGCCTTTTTAGTCAATGGCGACAGGGTAGCCGGTTTGTGGAGTGGACAGAACTGATGGGTGCGCTGTTAATCTCTCTTCTTATCGCCACTGCGCCGTTTTTTTCCACCAGTCAAATCGGTTTTTTATTGTTAGCAATAGCCGGTTATTGGCTACTCTTAACCCTTGTGGATGAAGGCAAAATCGGGGTGACACCGATTCACATTTTAGTGCTTTTATATTGGGGAATTGCCACGGTTTCTACGGCTTTTTCTCCCGTTAAAATGGCAGCTTTGGAAGGACTAATTAAATTAACTCTCAATCTCATCTTTTTTGCCTTTACCGCCCGAATCATGCGCTCGCCACGCCTAACAAATTGGATTCTGACTACTTTAGTTTTAACCGCCTTAGCAGTCAGTGTTTACGGCATTCGTCAGCAAATTTTTGGCGCGGAACAGTTAGCAACTTGGAACGATCCCACTTCAGAATTAGCGGGGGATACTAGGGTTTATAGTTATCTCGGTAATCCTAATTTATTAGCTAGTTATTTATTCCCCGGTATTGCTTTTAGCGGTGCAGCCTTGTTTGTGTGGCAGGGATGGCTACCGAAAATTTTAGCGGCTTTATTAACTTTAGCCAATGGTGCTTGTTTATTTTTTACTGAGAGTCGTGGCGGTTGGATTGGTTTGATGGTCTTAGGAATTGTTTTCTTATTGCTATTATTTTATTGGTTCAAAAATTATCTACCTTTATTTTGGCAAACATGGCTTTTACCCTTAGTTTTAGGTGGTTTAGCCGTGGTGATTTTAGGGGCGATTTTATTGGTGGATCCGCTGCGAATTCGGGTGATGAGTATTTTTGCAGGCCGGGAAGATAGTAGTAATAACTTTCGGATTAATGTTTGGGATGCAGTTATCCGCATGATTGAAACTTATCCACTTTTGGGCATCGGACCGGGTAATGATGCTTTTAAGAAAATTTACCCCCTATTCATGAAGCCAAAATACACGGCTTTAAGTGCCTATTCTGTGCTATTAGAAATCATGGTAGAAACGGGAATTATTGGTTTTACCTGTTTCCTCTGGTTATTAGTTACAACTATCGGCCAAGGCATCCATCAAATTAAACTTTTACGCGATAAAATGGATAGTCAAGGCTTTTGGTTAATCGGGGCAATTGCCGCTCTGGCCGGAATTCTTGCCCACGGTTTTTTTGATACAGTTTGGTATCGTCCCCAAGTTAGTACCCTCTGGTGGTTAGTTTTGGGTTTAATTGCTAGTCGTTGTTATTCCCCCGCTAGGGGTTTTAATCGTGGCAATTCTCTCCTGTAGGGTTTCAAAGTAGTTTAAGCATAGATGCGATCCTCGATCGCCACCGATTGCAGAAGTCTTTCCACGATAGCTTTAGCTTGACGACCGTGACTAGGAATCAGACGATGGCAGAAGACGTAGGGAGTAATCAACTTAACATCATCGGGGATAGCATAGTCGCGACCTTCGAGGAAAGCGTAAGCTTGAACTGCTTTTTGCAAAACCACACAACCTCGGGGACTGACTCCTAAACTAATATCTTCATGGTCACGGGTAGCGCGGACTAAATCGACGATATATTGCTGTAAAGTGGGAGCTACCCGGACTAGACTGACTAATCTTTGCAATTCTCCCACCTGTTCTAAGGAAATACAAGCTTCTAGGGATTTAAGCGTCTCTTGAGAATGCTGTCTTTGTAACATTTTTAATTCTTCTGTGGCGCTGGGATAACCCAAACTGAGGCAAACGGCAAAACGGTCCATTTGCGCTTCTGGAAGCGGAAAAGTGCCTTGATATTCGATCGGATTTTGGGTGGCGATAACAAAGAAGGGTTGGGGGACCGGCCGCGCTTCTCCATCGACGGTAACTTGTTTTTCTTCCATGACTTCTAGAAGTGCCGATTGGGTGCGCGGGGTGGCCCGGTTGATTTCATCGGCCAACAGGACGTTAGCAAAAGCGGGGCCGGGGATAAATTCAAATTCGCGACTGTTGGGGTTCCAGATCGTGGTTCCCGTGATATCACTGGGGAGGAGGTCGGGGGTGCATTGTACCCGTTGGAAACGACCGTTAATTGAACGCGCTAAGGATTTGGCTAACAGGGTTTTGCCGACTCCGGGGACATCTTCCAGGAGAGCGTGACCACCACTGAGCAAAGCCACCAGCACAATGCGAATCGATTCGGTTTGGCCGACGATGCTCTGGCTCAGATTTTCCATCAAAATATCAATAGCGTCTCTCATAGTACAAATGGGGTATTTTGTCAAGAAGATTAATGTTAATTTTTTTGATCTTAACGATTCTTTTCCCAATTTGCCCACACTAGCGAGGAAAGTTGACAGACAATGGCGGTAATTTTTCTGCTAGGGAGCTAATCGGCGTTAGGGTGGCGAGCATAGAGAAAATTAGTTAAGAATTGTTGCCAGTGGGCGAAATCAAGATTTTCAGTCGGTTCAGGTGGAAAGAGAATACCAAAAATATTAGGAGTTGTCGGTGACAGAAGTTAAAATTAATCGAGAGCGATCGCAGTCTATCTCGATCTGATTTTTTAATCGATCAAGAGAATTAAATTTTTGTTCTGGTCGCAGGAATTGCACTAAATCCATCGTTAAAATGCGATCATATACATTGCCTGACCAATCCAATAAATGGATTTCCACACTGATAGTTTTTCCCTCGATCGTGGGACGATAACCGATATTCATAACTGCCGGTAAGCGAGAACCCTCGAGATGCACCCAACCGCAATAAACCCCCAGTCGCGGCAATAATTTATCGGGGGGAACCTGTAGATTAGCGGTATGAAAACCTAATTTTCTGCCCAGTTGTTGCCCGATGACCACACGACCGGTTAAACTGTAGGGACGACCTAACATTTGTCCGGCTTGCTCAACGTTTCCTGCTGCCAAAGCTTGACGAATTAGGGAACTACTAATCCGACCCGTCCCACAGTTTTTTAAACCAACAATCTCGACTTTAATATTAAATTGAGAGGCGATCTGTAATAAATCTTCCGCTGTACCTTGACGACGATAACCGAAGCGAAAATCTTGACCAACACTGATCGATTTAGCCTGTAATTTTTCTACTAAAATCTGTTCGACAAAAGCCAGGGGAGTCAGGGAAGCTAATTGAGCAGAGAAAGGCAGTAAAACTAATTGTTTAACGCCTAAATTCTCTAAAACCTCCACCTTTTCCCCTAGAGGAGTTAATAACTGCCATTTTTCCCCCGTAAAAAATTCCCGCGGGTGGGGAGTAAAACTAACAACGGTGGGATAAGCGGGTTCATCCTGAAAAATTGGCTGTAGGACGGTTTGATGACCTAGGTGCAAACCATCAAAGTTACCAAGAGCGATCGCGCTAGGGGCTAAAATACGGGTATTAGGGGAATCTACAATCCACACGCTGGCTTTAAGAACAGATACAAGAGAATAATTCAAGCGATTAATCTTGAGTGTAGCCTTTTGATTCTATATCAATCGGGCGATCAAGCCAAAAAAACGCCCCCAATCCCTTGGAGGCCTTTTCAGAGAAAAATAACTGTATTAACCTTCTGCTAATTTCAGATCCCGCAGGGTGCTAATATCCACTTGAATCGATGGCCCCATGGAAGAAGAAACATAAACTGTACGCCAGTAACGACCTTTGGCCCCGGAAGGACGGTTTCTGTCCACCGTTTCCTGTAAAGCCTTCAAATTGACTAACAGATCCTCGGCACTAAAGGAGGCTTTACCAAATTGAACGTGAACGATTCCGGTGCGATCGGCCCGGAATTCCAATTTACCCGCTTTAAACTCAGAGATTGCTCCCGTTAAATCCGTGGTTACGGTTCCCCCTTTCGGTGAAGGCATTAAACCCCGTGGACCGAGTTGACGACCTAATTTCGCCACTTTCGGCATCATATCGGGGGTGGCGATTAACACCTCGAAATCCATCATTCCCTTGGCGATTTCTTCGATTAATTCTTCTGAACCAACGATATCGGCCCCGGCGTTGTTCGCTTCCTGTACCTTTTCCCCGCGAGTAATCACCGCTACTCGCACCGTGCGTCCGGTTCCTTTGGGTAAACTTACCGTTGTCCGCAGTTGTTGGTCGGTATATTTAGGATCGATGCCTAAACGAATATGAGCTTCGGCGGTTTCGTCGAATTTCGCCGTCGCTAATTCCTTTAATAATGTCAGTGCCTCTAATGGCTCGTAGGCTTTATTTTCTACCTTAGCCTGGGCATCTCGCAAACGTCGTGAAACTTTTTTTACCATCTGATTTGTTGCTCCTTGGGTAATAACGAAGCTTAACTTCTCCCCGTAATAAGATTTAGTCTGAGATCTTGACACCCATATTTCTGGCCGTTCCCGCCACAATATTCATGGCCGCTTCGATGTCGTTAGCGTTAAGATCTGGCATTTTAGTCTGAGCGATTTCGCGTAATTGGTCGCGGGTAATGGTGGCGACAAATTTCTTGTTAGGTTCGTTGGAACCTCTTTCCACACCGGCCGCTTTACGGATGAGAACGGAAGCGGGGGGAGTTTTGAGGACAAAGGTAAAACTCCGATCCTCAAAAACGGAGATTTCCACAGGGATGATCATGCCGGCCTGATCAGCGGTTTTAGCGTTGTAATCTTTACAGAACGCCATAATATTTACCCCGTGTTGACCCAAAGCAGGACCGACCGGAGGAGCAGGGTTAGCCTTACCAGCAGGTAAAGCTAGTTTAATAATTGCGACGACTTTTTTAGCCATGATTTAGTTTTGTTTTTCGACTTGATTAAATTCCAATTCGACCGGGGTATCCCGACCAAAAATGGAGAGCAGGGCCTTGAGTTTGCCGCGTTCGGGACTAACTTCGATCACTTCCCCTTCAAAGTCCTTAAATGGACCGGATAGAACCAAGATTTGATCGCCAACTTCCATATTGATTTTGACGACGGGTTCTTGAATCTGAGCTTGTTTGAAGATGCGATCAACTTCTGACATACTCAAGGGTAGCGGGGTGACGTGACCGCGGCCGCGTCCGTAGTGGCGTTTTTGTTCGGCCCCAACAAAGTTGATCACGTGGGGGGTGTTTTTCACCACCTGCCAAGCGTCATCATCCATGATCATTCTGATCAGGACATAACCGGGGAAGACTTTTTCCTCGCCGTGTTGCCGTGAACCATCCTTGCGGACTTTAACGGTGGCCGCTTGGGGAATCTGGACTTGCAGAATGCGATCGGCCACATCGAGGGTGTGGATGCGCTGTTCCAAATTAGCTTTGACCCGTTTCTCACAACCGGAAGCCACCTGCACGGCATACCAACGGGGTTTTTTCGGTAGGCCGCTAAGATTGAGTTCTTCGGGAAACTGCTCTTCTTCTAGACTCATGGGAACACCTTCCCCGCACCCCAGGCAAAGAATTTATCAATCAGATAGATGAGAGTGGCTACTAAAGTCACCATTAACATCACCGCCGCCGATTCGCTCAAAAGTTGCTGACGGGAAGGCCAGACGACTTTGGCGAGTTCTTCTTTGGTTTCATTGACGAATTCCTTGACCTGAAAGGAGTTTCCCTCTTTCTTGTCGCTCGCGTCTTTTTCTAGGGTTTCTTTTTTGGCCACGATCGCTACTCCTTAAAATGATACTCAAGCTATCCTTAACTTATCATTTTCACCGGACAACCCACACTAACCCTCAGACATTTAGATCATGTCCTTTGCAGTTATCGGCTTGGTGATTACCAAACGCGCCCTGGAGGACTTGAACCCCCGACATCAGGTTTTGGAGACCTGCGTTCTACCAACTGAACTAAGAGCGCCCATTCGCTAAACTATTCGGCTTTTTTAAGGCCTTTATTTATTATAGCATAGTCGTTGGCGATTAAGCAACTTTCTTGGTTAGGCTGTCGCCGGAAATTTTTTAGAGAGGGCGATCGAAACGTTCTTGGACCCTGGTGGCTTTACCAACCCGATCGCGCAGATAGTAGAGTTTCGCCCGACGTACTTTACCACGACGGATAATCTTGATACTGGCAACCCGCGGCGAGTGGAGCAGGAAGACTCTTTCTACTCCCACACCCTGGAAGACTTTGCGTACTGTAATCGTTTCGTTGATACCGCCATGGCGTTTGGCGATGACGATGCCCTCGTAGGGCTGAATCCGCTCTTTATCTCCTTCGACGATTCGCACCCCTACCCGGATCGTGTCACCGACATGGATAATGGGCAGATCGCTCTTGAGATACTCGGCTTCGATTGATTTGATAATCTCTTCC
The DNA here is from genome assembly GCF_003112475.1 of Microcystis sp. 0824. Taxonomy (NCBI): domain Bacteria; kingdom Bacillati; phylum Cyanobacteriota; class Cyanophyceae; order Chroococcales; family Microcystaceae; genus Microcystis; species Microcystis sp. 0824. The sequence continues at coordinate 102,827 of NZ_BDSM01000025.1, forward strand.
GCTTTCATCGGCTTTCGTAAAACTGACAATTTCCCATCATACCATATTTTTTTAAGTAAAGCCTTTCTCGTCTAGATGAAATATTACACAGTTGTGCAAAATTAATTTCCCAGTTGAGATAGGCAAGAGGCAAAAGGCAAGAGAGTTAGCGAGGGGTGTAAGTAATTTGGCTTCAATAGTTAGTAACCCTTCTCGCTTTATTATCACTAAACCAACGCCTCCACAGCTTGCGGAACTACTGCCGTCTCGGTCGTGGTATTTTCCCCTAGGTAAATTCCCAAAGAACGGGCGGTTTTGACGATGAACCCCTGGGGATCGACGGGATAGGCACAGCGATGCTCTTGATGACATTGTTTGATAATTTTGATCACCGGTTTCAGGGGCAGACTACGCACTTGTCCCCCGCGCCAAATCACCACGCGATCGAGTTTACCCTGTTCGATTAATTCTACGGCCTTAATGCCGAAAGCCGTCGCCAACAGTCGATCCATAGCTAAAGGAGGACGACTTCTTTGCAGGTGTCCCAAGGACATGGCGCGCACATCCATGGAATTGAGATAACAGAAGACGGGATCGGTAAGGCACAAAGAGCGAGTTTTGTCAACTATCAATTTTTCTAAATAATCGGCAATATACTTCTCTTTTTGGTTATTTTCGTCCTTAACGCCCTCAGAAATTACAATGAGAGCGAATTGACGACCTTGAGCGCGTAATTGTGCCAAATGACGACAACAACCGTCGATAATTGCGGGAGTGAGAGCCGGGGTTAATTCGGGAATAAAAATCGCATCGGCCCCCCCGGCAATTCCGGCATGAAGGGCCAAATGACCAGCATCTCTACCCATCACCTGCACAATCATCACCCTTTCGTGACTAGCGGCGGTAAAGGTGAGATCATACAAAGCTTGAGTGACGATATCCACGGCAGTGGTAAAACCGACGGACCATTCCGTATAGGGAACGTCATTATCGATGGTTTTGGGAACCGCAATAATATTCCAATTGCCTTTCTGGGCCAGATCGTAGATGATATCGATGCTCCCATCGCCCCCGATGACGATCAGGGCATCTAATCCTAGCATTTCGTATCCTTGCAGGATTTTCGTGGCAATTTCTGGGTTTTCGGGATGTCCTTTGCTCAAAGAACCCAAAATACTACCACTAAGAAACTGCAAAACGTCTAATCCTTTCAATATCCCGGGTAGGTCATAGCCATGCTGAGTCAGGATCAAATCTTGGGGGTGATATTTCCCCTCAGCAATCTGCATAAAACCGTCGGTCCCGTAGGGAATGCCGTACACATCCCAACCCTTGAGTTTTGATGATTTCACCACGGCACGAATTACCGCATTTAACCCCGGGCAATCGCCACCACTGGTCAGAATGCCGATTTTTTTCTTTTGATTCTCGTTCATGGTTATATCCTCCAGGATTTTTTTGTCAGTTATCAGTTATCAGTTACCAGTGAGCAGTTATCAGATGTAAGTTTTCAGTTTTCAGTTAAGTAGCTGATTATATAGCAATTCCCATAGTTGTGAGGTACAGAGTCTTAGGTTTTGAGGAGTCAGGATTCAGGATTCAGGAGTCAGGATTCAGGAGTCAGGATTCGGGATTCAGGATTCAGGATTCAGGATTCAGGATTCGGGATTCAGGAGTTAAGATTTTGGTGTACCTCATGAGATTGGGAAACGCTATAATTAAATTAAAAATGGATTTTAGGTTCGATCCCCCCTGCCCCCTTGATAAGGGGGGTGCCGATAGGCGGGGGGATCCCCCTTGATAAGGGGGGTGTCTGATAATTTTTAACGCCTACCTACTTAAGTTTTTAGTTCACTGATTACTGATTACTGATTACTGGACGGCTACGCCGTGCCTTTGGCAACACTGAAAAAAGCTCCCCACTCCCCAATTCATAATTCATAATTCATAATTTCCCACTTCCCACTTTTATTTACTGGTGGTTTGAAAACGTTTCCAAACAGGTTCGTAACTTTGCAGGGCCCTCATATACTGTACCCTTTCAAAAGCAGTCGGATCCGGGCAGTTCATTTGACTCATACTGCCAATTAACTGCTCGATCGATTCGTACTCATTTTCTTCCAACCAATGCAATAAACCCTGTTCGATCTTGGTAATTTCCTCCAAACCGTGGCGTAATAAAACACTAACTAACATGGTCGCTTTTGCCCCCACCATCATCATTTTGATCACGTCGATGGCGTTATGAATGCCACTGGTAGCGGCAAAATCCGTCGCTACACGACCGTAAAGCATGGCAATCCAGCGCAGGGGTAAACGCATTGCTTGGGGATTACTGAGGATAATATTGGGGTGAACATCTAAGGTTTCTAAGTCGATATCCGGCTGATAGAAACGGTTAAATAATACCAACCCATCGGCCCCCGCTTCCGCTAATTGTTTAGCCATATTGGCTGTATTGCTAAAGTAGGGACTTAACTTCATCGAGACGGGAATCGATACCTCCGATTTGACAATTTTGAGGATATCAATATAGTTTTGTTCGACGTGATTTCCGGTTAATTCTAGGTCGTTGGGAACATAATAAACATTCAACTCCAAAGCATCAGCGCCCGCTTGTTGAATTTGAGTGGCATATTCCAACCATCCCCCGGAGGTCTCACCGTTGAGACTGGCAATAATCGGAATATCGACCATTTCTTTGGCTTGGCGAATATGGTTGAGATATTCGTCGGAACCAACGTGAAAAACCTCCGGTTCGGGAAAATAAGTCAAAGCTTCCGCAAAACTCTCGGCTCCGTGGGTAAAATGATGGTGTAGAGCCAGTCTTTCCTGTTTAATCTGCTCCTCGAAAAAGGAGTGTAAAACCACGGCAGCGGCTCCAAAGTCCTCCATTTTCTTGATATTGTCGATATCCTCGCTCAAGGGTGCGGCCGCACCGACGACTAGCGGCGATCGCAATTGCAAACCCATGTAGGTAGTGTGTAGATTCATAACTATTCGTTGCTCCCTGTACCTTTTGCTGCTAAATACTGATACATTTGCCAGCGCGTATCCACATCTGCCTGTGCTTCTTTGAGCAGACGTTTAGCTTCCTCCGGCTTACTGGTGGCCAACATCTTAAAGCGATTCTCCGAGTAGAGAGTTTGCGCTACGGTAAGCTTAGGCGCACGGCTGTCCAATTGCAGGGGATTTTTGCCTTCTTTAGCTAAATCGGGATGATAACGGTACATTAACCAGCGACCGCTTTCCACCACTTCTTTTTGATGGTTCATGGCGGTGGTCATGTTGATCCCGTGAGCAATACAGTGAGAATAGGCGATAATTAACGACGGCCCGTTATAAGCTTCCGCTTCTAGGAAAGCTTTGATAGTTTGCTCGTTTTTTGCCCCCATAGCCACGCTGGCCACATAGACGTTACCGTAGGTCATGGCCATTAAACCGAGGTCTTTTTTCGGGCTGGGTTTGCCACCAGAAGCAAATTTAGCTACGGCGGCGCGAGGAGTAGCTTTCGAGGCCTGGCCGCCCGTATTCGAGTAAACTTCCGTATCCATGACCAAAATATTCACATTGCGACCACTGGCTAAAACGTGATCTAAGCCACCATAACCGATGTCGTAGGCCCAACCGTCACCCCCGACAATCCAGACACTTTTCTTAACCAGATAATCAACCACGGATAACAACATTTTCACCTGCGTGGTCGGGGTTAATTGCCCTAAACGGGATTTTAGGTCCTCTACCCGATGCCGTTGTTCGTAAATTTCCGCTTCATCCACTTGGTGACAATTGAGAATATCTGCCGCTAGACTTTCTCCGATTTCACTAGCAAGGGTTGCTAAGAGTTCGGCGGCAAATTCTGCCTGTTTATCGATGGAAACTCGGAATCCTAAGCCAAATTCGGCATTATCTTCAAAGAGGGAATTCGACCAGGCCGGACCGCGACCTTCGGCGTTAACTGCCCAGGGTGTTGTCGGTAAATTACCTCCGTAGATAGATGAACAACCGGTAGCATTAGCCACTATCATGCGATCGCCAAATAGCTGACTGACCAATTTAACGTAGGGAGTCTCACCACAACCGGCACAAGCGCCGGAAAACTCAAAGAGAGGTTCCTGCATTTGCTGATGGTTAATTTTATTGAGATTTAAGCTTAATCGGTCTGGATTAGGCAAATTAAGGAAGAAATCCCAGTTAACTCGTTCCTGTTCCCGCAGGGGCAATTGGGGAGCCATATTAATCGCTCTTAGACGCGGTTGCGATTTGTTTTTAGCGGGGCAAACATCAACACAGAGACCGCAACCGGTACAATCTTCGGCGGCCACTTGGATGGTGAATTTTAGCCCTTTCCAGTCGTGATCCTTGGCATTAGCGACTTTAAAGGTTTCTGGGGCCGTGGCTAATTCGGCCTCATCATAGACTTTCGAGCGAATAACGGCGTGGGGACAAACGAGAACGCATTTACCGCACTGAACACAGACATCCGCATCCCAAACGGGGATTTCTTGGGCAATATTGCGTTTTTCCCATTGGCTAGTGGCGGTGGGATAGGTCCCATCGTTGGGAAGGGCGCTAACGGGCAGTTGGTCCCCGTGACGGGCGATAATTTTGCCGAGGACTTCTTGGACGAAAGCGGGTGCGTTGTCGGGAATCGCTGGTCTTAATTCAAAAGCTTCAGGGGTGACAGTAGCGGGAATTAGGACTTGATAGAGGTGTTCTAGGGCAGAATCCACAGCTTTGATGTTCATCTGCACGATTTCTTCTCCTTTCTTGCCGTAGGTCTTGCGGATGGCTTTTTTGATTTGTGCGATCGCATCTTCCCGAGACAAAACTCCCGCTAGGGCAAAGAAACACACCTGCATGACGGTATTAATCCGACTGCCCATGCCCGCTTCTTTGGCTACTTGAGTGGCATTAATCGTATAAACTTGCAGATTTTTGTCGATGATAGTTTGCTGGAGATGGCGCGGTAAGTGACTAAATACCTCCTCCGGTCGATAGGGACTATTGAGGAGAAAAATAGAGTTCGGTTTAGCGGTTTCTAGCAGGTCAAATTGTTCGATAAATTCCCACTGATGACAGGCGATAAAGTTAGCATCAGTGATTAAATAGGTAGAGCGAATCGGCCTGGGTCCAAAGCGTAGGTGAGAAACGGTGACGGAGCCAGATTTTTTGGAATCATAGACGAAATAACCCTGGGCATAATTATCAGTATCTTCACCGATAATTTTAATTGAATTTTTGTTAGCTCCCACCGTACCATCGGAACCTAAACCGTAAAAAACCGCCCGCACTACTTTGTCTGGTTCGGTGGAAAAACTGCGGTCATATTCCAGACTGGAAAAGGTAAGATCGTCAACGATACCAATAGTGAAGTGATTTTTCGGTTTGTCGAGACTTAAGTTATCAAATATACCAGCAACCATAGCTGGAGTAAATTCTTTGGAAGATAAACCGTAGCGTCCTGCCACAATTTTCGGCAGCTGGCCTTCGTACTCTTCCATAAAGGCATTTACCACGTCTAAATATAGCGGATCGCCCCCGGCACCGGGTTCTTTACAGCGATCTAAAACGGCTATTTTTTTCACCGTGGTGGGCAGAGCTGCCAGTAATTTTTCGGCGGCAAAGGGACGATAGAGACGAACTTTTAAAACCCCAACTTTAGCCCCATTTTGATTGAGATAATCAACGGTTTCATGGACGGTTTCCGCTCCCGATCCCATTAAAATAATCACTCTTTCGGCATCGGGCGCACCGTGGTATTCATAGAGATGGTATTGCCTTCCTGTTAATTGGGCAAAACGATCCATAATTTTTTGGGCGATATCGGGACAAGCATGATAGAAAGGATTGACGCTTTCCCTTGCCTGGAAATAAACATCGGGATTTTGTGCCGTGCCTCGTAACACCGGTCGATCGGGAGTTAAAGCTCTTTGACGATGGGCAATAATTAGGTCTTCATCGATCAGTTCTTTGAGAGTTTCATCGCTAATTAATTCGACTTTTTGCACCTCATGACTGGTACGAAAACCATCAAAAAAGTGCAGGAAAGGAATCCGCGTTTCTAGGGTGGTAGCTGTGGCAATAGCCGCCAGATCATGAGCTTCTTGAACGGAATTAGCCGCTAACATAGCCCAACCCGTACTTCTGGCAGACATGACATCACTATGATCCCCAAAAATTGACAACCCTTGGGCTGCTAAAGCACGGGCCGCCACATGGACTACTGAAGAGGTTAATTCTCCCGCAATTTTGTAGAAGTTGGGGAGCATTAATAATAATCCCTGGGAGGAAGTGAAAGTAGTAGTTAAAGAGCCTGTTTGTAGCGCTCCGTGCAGGGTTCCCGCTGCCCCACCTTCGCTCTGCATTTCGATTACGGAAGGAATGGTTCCCCAGAGATTAGCTCTGCGTTCGGCTGACCAACTATCGGACCATTCACCCATAGGCGAGGAGGGAGTGATAGGATAAATAGCGATTACTTCACTGAGACGATAGGCAACGCGCGCAACAGCTTCGTTACCATCTATGGTTGCATAGGTTTTTGTGGTCATGTGTTCCCCTTAGTTTTGACGATATTTGTCGGGATTTTAAGTTTTTTTACGGCTCAATTTCGCACTAAATATCCTGTCGTTTCCCTGACAACCGAAGGATTTTCTTTGAGCGTCGCTTTTGACTCCCTATCTACTATTGGACGCTTACGGCAGACAGGCTTAAGTAGAGCAATTTTTCTGTCTCCACCTCGATCATTATCCAGATTCTTGGCTTTCTAGCAATTCGTTATTTTTTCTTAATATGATGCTGAGTTTGCCAGCAACTGACCCTGGGATTAATTAATATTGAGAATTGATAAGTAATCGTGCAGAATTAATTTCCTAAAATTTTGATTTTTGCCAGCGGTCTCAATAACCAGTTGATTTAGTCGGCCGATGAAGTTAAGATGTACTAGGTTGAACACAAATGAACTAAAGTACAAATTATCTTAACCCAAGGATAGGAAAATAGATCATGACTAACCTCGAATCCCTTACTCAAGCGCAACAGGAGTTGTACGACTGGCTAATTGAGTACATTCGCACTACGCAACACGCCCCTTCCATCCGGCAAATGATGCGAGCGATGAATTTACGCTCTCCCGCACCGATTCAAAGCCGTTTAGAACGTTTACGCGCCAAAGGCTATATTGATTGGACAGAAGGAAAAGCACGCACCCTGCGGATTCTCAAACAACCAGTGCAAGGTTTACCGGTTCTCGGCGTGATCGCTGCCGGTGGTTTAGTGGAACCCTTCACCGATGAGGAAGAAAAACTCGATCTTTCTAATCTGTTGCAACGCAGTCAAGACTGTTATGCTCTGCGGGTTTCTGGAGACAGTATGATCGAGGACCATATTGCCGATGGGGATCTGGTGATTATGCGTTCTCTCACAGGCAATGAAGGGGTGTCCAATGGGGAAATCGTCGCCGCTAGAGTGGAAGGCCACGGCACTACTTTAAAACGTTTCTACCAAGAAGGAGAAATCATCACTCTCCAACCCTCCAATCAAAAATATCAACCAATTACAGCCAATACTGAACAAGTACAAGTACAAGGGGTTTTAGTGGGTGTTTGGCGCGGTTATTAGCCAAAACTGGGGCGCACTTAAGCGCCCCGATCATTTTTCCTCTCCTTGGCTTCTGGAAAAGAATCGGGTGGGCCAACTAGGACAAGCTGTTGACTATCTAAATGACTCGTTAGGATTGCAGGGGAGCGGGGAGTGCCGGAGCAGGGAGAGGCAGTTTGAGCATTTGTACTAAAAATTTTAATACGCAGTTTAAATTCAATACAGCTTACCAGCACTTTTTGAGAATTTACTCAGACAGTACCTGATGAGCCTTTCTTTGTCAACTCTTGAGGTTGATGCGTTTCATTTTTGAATTGGCGCTAAATCAGCATCATGTCTCTCTTGTAAAATTTTGTAATGTTTGCGGAAAGCCCAAGAGTGAATTGTAGAAATATAGGGTAAGATAACAAAAGATTAGGAGTGCTAAATAAGTACCTAGGCAAAATTATTTACACATGACGATCATTGCCCCGTAAGGGTTTTAGCTCGATCGGGCAGGTAATTAATTTTGCATGACTACTTATTAAAATATTTAGGATACCTATAGCGTTTCTGATTCACAAGAGGTACATTCCCGATCCTGAACAGCTTAATCAGCAAAGGTTTAAGTGTGCCGCACAGATGCGAGAACTGCTATAAATTACATTAACTTACATTTGTTCTTTACACACAAGAGTAATTTGATGAACCAGAATGTATTGCCTCTAGGTATAGTCTTTTCATTGCTATTAACGCTCCCGACACCAGAAATAGCTCAAGCAGTGTCGATAGAAATGTTTCCATCAAAACAGGCTGTAGCAGTAGGAGAAGCATTTCAGGTAGATATCGTTATTAATGGACTAGGAAAGATGACTCCGCCTTCTTTGTCTGCCTTTGACCTCGATTTAGGTTTTAATAATAGTGTGCTGAAATTCGACAGTGCTATCTTTGGGGGTTTTGTCGATTTGTCTGGCACGGGAACGAAGGGGTTTAACAATAGTCAACAGGGAATTGTGAACTTCTTTGAGATTTCTTTAGATTCTCCTGAAACCCTTAATGCTTCGCAACCCAGTAATTTTAAGCTAGCAACATTAAACTTCATGGGACTTTCTCCCGGCAGTAGTGTCCTTTCGCTCTCTGTCAATGATTTGACAGATGAAAACACGAATCCTCTTACTTTAAATACGTTGCCTACTGATAAATCCGTTCAAGTTATTCGTGTACCTGAATCAAGCTTTGGTTTGTTAAGTTATTTGACTACCCTTGGATTGGGTTTGGTACTGACAGGCAAAAAGTTAAAAGTCACGCTCCCATTAGTGGCAGACAAAGAAAGATAACACAGCGATTCAAGACTGTTGAGAAAATTCTAGGAGATATTTTGATTATGGAAAATTCTGCCGCATCTTTACCTGTTTCCGGTTTAAACTCATCTAATGTAAATCCCATGCTGTCAGGGCTTTATCTGGGTTATTTATCAGGGACGAACACCTCCCTAAACTCAGGATTACAGCAGATGATGTCCACAAGTGTCCCTATTAGCGATCTAAACCTTCATGGATATACTCAACCTCAAAAGACTGAGATAATCCCAATTACTAATAAAGATTCTCTTACGGGACTAATCCCCCAAGATTCTCCAATGCAAGTTAGCTACTTAGGAGATCAGTTATTAAAAGGAGATGCTGATGGCGATGGGGATTTAGAGCAAGACGATTACAATGCCATTGTTAATGCCCGCAATACTAAAGCTTCAGGAGCCAACGATCTGCGTGATCTTGATGGTAACGGACGTATTACTGTAGCGGATGCCAGAATATTAGGTTTACAACTACGCAATAACACGGATCATAGCGGGCCAATTGTTACCAATGCGCTCTTGCGTGATACAGCCCACGATCTGGGAACAACAAGCGATAATATTACCGCCGATCCTTCTGTCACAGGAACAGTAAGTGACGCTAGTGGAGTAACGAGGGTCTTAGCTACCTTTGATGATATTCACTTTACTAATGTTACCAATTGGATCAATGCTGATGGCAGTTTCACATTTCAGCGTTATCAGCTAGAGCAAATCAATGGTGCTCCCTTAGGAGAAGGTAATCACACATTTCATCTTCTTGCTAAAGACAAATGGGGAAACACAACTGATTTCGATATCAACTACACCCTCAACCGAGTCATTTATGCAGCAGTGGATATGATGGACGAAGATTTGGTCTTGATTAACACTGAGACGGATCAAATACTTCAATTTCCTCTAGCAAGTTTAGGTACAGGAGCAAATGCTTATCCTGGGGGTAATCCACAGCACGCTTGGATCACGCCTGATGAAAAGACGATCTATCTGACAAGTGACAACTCAGCCACTACCCCAAGCGCAATTACAGTGATCAGTATTGGTGATCATATAGATTGGTCAGGAGGCCCATCAGATATAAGCATTTCTAAGGTTTTAATTCTCGATCCGCCTGGAAATCCATCCAACTATCCCACTGTCAGTCAAGTTGATCCGAGCCAACGAATTGCTAGTTGGACTCAACCGCCATTGACTCAAATACATGGCCCCACTTTTCTGCCGGAGTCTCCCTATACTTATATGACTGTTTGGACGGATAATCGTTTTCCCCTCATTGATACGAGAACAAATGAGTTTGTCAGCATCTCACCCTTGACTTTTGGAAGTAACAGTAATCAAACTCACACCGTTACATTTAACGATGCTGGAACTCTCGGATTAGGAACTGGTTATTACTACGATCACAATGAGATTGATTTGTATTCACCTAATCGTGAAACAGGACAACTTACTCATATCAGTTCTGTCAAATTAGAGCAAGGGAATAACTATGCTGCTTTCACCCATCACATGATTTGGCGAGATAACCGCTATATTCTCACAGGTTCGTTGCAGTTTGGACCGACATCCTTGACTCCCGAAGGCAAGAATATCATTGGGCCGAGTATTTGGTTAATTGATACCCTCAATCCTAGCGCCCCAACTGCTAGTCTGATTATTCCTCATGTCAATGATCCTAATCAGCCTGGTATCTACCGTTCTGCCTCAGATATGGCGATTGTTGGAAATAAGCTGTATGTAGGTGAAGAAGACTCTTTAGGAGACACTTTTGGACGAGATGGCTTTGTTTCTGTATTTGATATCACTGATATCAATAACCCTGTTTTTCTCAAACGGTTCAAACCAGGTGAAGATTTACCCTCAGATTTTGCTGTTGCTCACGGTATCGCTGCTACACCCGACGGGACATCCGTTTATGTGACTAGCTATGCTTCTAACTACATCATCAAAATTGATCCAAAAACAGACCAAGTAGTGAAAATTTATGGGGCAGCCGATGGACTGATGATGCCTCATGGAGAGTTAATTGCAGGGAATTATCGATAAGTTTCTAAGAAATCTCCGGTCCTGTGTTCTGAGTGAGGAGTTAAAGCCAATAACACAACGGAGATTTCTGAGTTTCTTGACAATTTTACATTAAGGAGTTAACCATGAATCCTCTAACAAATCAGAAGCCTCTCTCCCATTCTCGTAGCCTACTACAAAAGATGAATAAGAATTGGGCATTAAGAGCCCAAGTCAAAAAAGAAGAGTCAAATTTAGAATCCTTATTAGACCCCACCTTACCTGACTTTCGAGTTGATTTGTTGCCATTTCACAAGCACTCTCGTTTTTTGACGGTTGCTCCTAGTATTCAACAAAAAATTCTTTCTTGTGGCTGGTTAATCTATAATCTCAAGACAGTTGATATTGAACTTAAAGTCATCAATCCTGTTTGTGAAGATATTCTCTATCAAAAACTTCCGGGAGTCGAAGATGAAAATATTCAGGAAATTGTCGCTGATACTTTGATAGACGAATCATTTCATGTTAAGTTGGTCAAAAGAGCCTGTAGCATTACAAAGCAACAACGAGGATTAGAATTCCAGAATCTACCAGCTTTTAATCTGATTAGCAGTATGCAGCGTGAACAAGATTCCTATTCGGAAAATTGGCAAAAAACTATCATTCGGTTAGTCACAGCAATTGTTTCGGAGGTCTTTATTAGTGATTATCTCAATCTACTCTCAGATGATCGAAAAATTCAACCCTTTAACCGCATGGTTGTTTATACTCATCGCTGTGATGAACAAGCTCATGGGTGTATTTTTAAAAACTTGACCAAGTGTATCTATAACCAACTAAACCCACAAGAGAAGGAATTTTTCATTGAGAAGTTGCCATTACCTGTACGTTGGTTTGCCAATATGGAGTTTCCACTTTGGAACTCGCTGTTAGAGCAAATTGGATTTGATCATACTCAGGAAATGTTAAATGACTGCGCGGCTGATAATGAAGTTAACTTGATGCGGCTCGATTATAGCGGAATCATAACCCTCGCCCAAGAGCTTGGTATTTTCGATTCTCAGCATGGTATTGATAGTTTTGTTCGACAGGGACTTTTTAACTCCTGATATTTGTTTTCTCTCAAAAAAGGTCAATTCATTCATTCGGTAAACAGTATGAAGAAACAAGCGATCACTATTAGACATGTCCCCTTTGAGGATTTGGGAAATTTAGGTCATATTCTTGAGCAAAATAACTACGCTGTTAATTATGTCGAGGCAGCTTCTGGTTTAGTCTCTCAAATTGATCCTCTCAATCCCGAACTAATCGTTATTTTAGGAGGTCCGATTGGTGCCTACGATGATGTTGATTACCCTTTTCTTCAGGATGAGCTTACTCTCCTCGAACGACGTTTAAAGGCTGATCGTCCCACATTAGGCATTTGTTTAGGAGCCCAACTTATGGCACGAGCACTTGGAGCTAAGGTCTATCCGGGACAGGAAAAAGAAATTGGTTGGTTTCCCATTCAATTAAGTGAACAAGGAGAAAAGTCTTCTTTAAGTTATATAGCCTCAACTCCTGTACTGCATTGGCATGGAGATACTTTCGATCTTCCTAATGGTGCTATTCATCTTGCTTCTAGTTCCAAATATAAAAACCAAGCGTTTGCGTGGGGAGAATGCGGTTTAGCATTACAGTTTCACCCTGAAGTAACGGCTCAAGGATTGGAGCATTGGTTGATTGGTCATGCCTGTGAGATTAGTACAACCCCTAATCTTGGGGTTAGTCAATTGCGTAAAGATACGGATTGCTACGCTCAAACATTAGAAGCCCACGCTGCTCTATTCTGGCAAGCTTGGCTAAAACGGCTAGAACAGAGGCTAGGCTAATTCTGTGAGAGAAAGGCTTGCCAAGCTTGGTTCGCTGCTTCTGGTTCTGCTGCAATATGTTCTGGGCAGTCAAGCCGGAGGTGGCGATCACCAAAGGGCGCATTGACCAATTGACAATGATGAGGAAGCTCCGAGTTTGGGTAAACATTGGGGCGGAAAAACTTACAGTTAACACACATCCGAGACACAGGTATCTGCCCTTTCTCTTGCAAACTTCGCACCATTTTTATCAGACAACGAAAGAAGATCATTTGTTCTGACTCGGATAGTTCATCTACTGCTGCTAGCAAAAAATCCGGCCAACTGGCTACACTTTCCGCTTCAATCCGTCCAGCCTTAGTAAGAGCAATGGAAATTGCGCGACCATCTTCAGTATCTTTCCCTTTCTTGACGAGTCCTTTTTCTACCAAGGTAACAACAGCATCGCTAGCCGTCGCTGGTTTTACCGCTAACCCCTCTGCAATTTCTGTCAATCTCAAGGAAGAATGTCGAGAGTGCAAAAGAGTTAAGATTTGTCCTTGAGTGGGTGTAAGACCCTTTGGACTGGCATCCTGCCAAGCATGGCTTTTGAGTGCGAGACCAATCTTAAGAAGACCAGTAACCACTTTTTGCTCAACTGGGTCTTTAGCCGTATCGAAGGGATTGGTGATGGGACTGTCCTCTTGAATTTACTTACGCCTAGTTTCTGGATTATAAACAAATTATCCAACACAGTCAAGTCTTGAGTAGATTGATAAATATTTTTTTTACCACTTGACAATACACAGAGACAAGGTTTATTATTTAGGAGTCCTAAATAAAAACAAGACACCCTGCTCTTGTTACACATATCTTGTTTACTGGAGAATTATTATGACTCAAAAAGCAGTTTTTTATCATGCAGGATGCCCCGTTTGTGTCGCCGCCGAAAAACAGTTTGTTACGGCACTCAATCCCTCTGAATATGAAGTTGAAGTAGTTCATCTAGGGTATGACAAATCTCGTCTGGCAGAAGCGGAGGATCTAGGGGTTAAATCAGTCCCTGCTTTAGTGATTGCTAAAACTCCCTTCCATATTAATTTTGGGGCTTCTCTTGATGCTCTGAAATAACCTTTAAATCAAAATAAAAGAGTATCCTGTTTTGGGGTTGTGTCACCTATAATATTATGATTATATAATTAAGGAGATGCCAATCCCAAAAGGAACTCATTAGAACTCTTGCAAATTATAGCGGTTCTCGTACCTGTACGGCACAGTTAGACCTTTGCTGATTAAGCTTTTTAAGCTCGAAAATGTACCTTTTATGCATGGGAAACACTATAATTATATGTTATAATGATCGGTTAACTAATTTTACCCTAAAAATTAGTTAATTCGTACGTTAGTTCTGGATGAAAACTTGAAGTTTTACTTCTAACTCAAAACTCTTTAGAGCTGCTTTAATTTGGTTATAAAAACCTCTTTATTTGAGCTGCAGAAACTATCTCAATTTTTATATAGCAGTTTTCATCAGAATGAGGTATGGGCAAGGGGCTTAAACCCTTTGTTGGCAAAACTTGTTGATACCTCAGTAACGTGAAAAGCGCTATAATTGAGAGTAAATTCTCCTTGACTTGATTAATGTTTGGCAACTTTTAAGAAGTAGCTATACCTAACTCACAGTTATAAATAGCCGCCAACAAGTTAACTCTTAAACTATATCTTCGACGACGATTCCGACTACTTAACCTCTTTTACCTGAAAAAAAAATCTTTCTGTTTCTTTTGGGTGCGTTCCAGGGGAGTTTCCGTCACATCCATTACCGTTACGACCGGTATCTCTGCTTGATTTAGTCAAGCTTTTTTTCCTTTTAAACGGAAGTTTCCCGATGGTAAAAGCATTTTTTTCGTCTTATTTACAATTAGAGTCGGCTTCAACACTTTTTACTGATTCTACCATCTTTCTATAGGTTTGTTTATACACACCGAAACGGCGTTTGAAATGTTCATCTGATAAGTTTTGATAATCCATAATTTTGCTAATCAATATAGCAGAAGTATGGATGATTTCCCGAGCTAAGATCACATTTTATTCTTTTTTCCACTTCCATCTAAAAATCGAGAAAAAAGCAAGAAGCTCAATTATACCATAAAAAAATTATGAAAAAGGTCTAATATAAGGGTTTTAGCCTATCCCGAACTCAGGTGTCTTAACTTTTATGCCCAAAAAACAGAAATATCCCCATCTCTTGGGATCAAAATGGACGGCAAAACAAAAAACATGGGGCTGGCGACATTTTCAAGTGGTCAATCGTCAAAATCGCGGTCAATGGGTTTTTGCCGAATTAGTCGCTTCCTGCGATCCGACCGTCCGCTTCTGGATTAATGCTAAACAGTTGCAAGACGCGAATCTCTGGCAATCAGGTTGGCAAACCCTAACAGAAATGAACCAACCCGACAGCGCCGACGAGATTATTGTAAATTAAGTAGGTAGGCGTTAAAAATTATCAGATGCCCCCCTTATTAAGGGGGATCCCCCCGCCTATCGGCACCCCCCTTATCAAGGGGGGCAGGGGGGATCGAACCTAAAATCAATTTTTAATTTAATTATAACCAGCTACTTAAATGCAGTACAGCCTATTGCTGTTCCATAAAAGTCCGCACCGTAGCATCAGAACCGAGAACCAGGCGCAATTGGGGATTACCGGAGATATCGAGGGGAGAAACGAAAGGTTGATTGAGCAGGGGCATATTAGTGCGATCGAGATAGATTTTCGCCGCCTGTCCCAGGGGAATAATCTGTTTTAGGGAACCATCCTGATTTAAGACCAAACGGTACTCTAGAGTATGCTTGAGACTTTCCGGCGGTTGCCAACGGGATTGAAAATATTCTCTGGTTTCTGCCACTTGGGGAATTGTATCTAGTAAATTAGTCTCTGGGGCTTTAGCGGTGCTTGTAGGCGGTTTGGGGTCTAAATTGGCATTTTCGGGGTTAATAGGGCTTAGAGGCGGTAAATTGGGCAATTTTGGCGGTGCTGGAGTCGGATTCATCGTGGTGGGGGGAAGATTTGCCAGTGCATTTGTACCCTGAGCGCCAGTGACGGGGGGGGCAGTAATCGGGATGTTCTGATTATTCGGTTCAATTACGATCGCCGTGCCGCCGGGAAGCGAACCCGTGACTGGTGGCGGCGGTAAAGTGGGCGGCGGAATCACTAGGGGGACGCTAGAGGGGCGAACTGGGGCTGGAACGGTTCCCACGGGGGGCGGTGGCGGTAAAGGGGTTTTATTGCCCAAATTTGCCGGTAACTGCGGGTTTGGGGCGGCTGTTCCCGTGGGGGGTAAAGGCAGCGTTGGCAAGGGTTGGGGAATCTTGGCGTTATTGGGATCGCTGGTTAAATCATTGTTGACCACTTCTTGCCGTTGATAAAATGCGATCGCTATTCCCCCGATAGTTATTAGGGCTGAGGCGATTAATCCCGTCCAGATCAGGGCATTTTTTCGAGTTTTCTGGCGAATTAATGGGGGTATTAGGGGACTTTCATGGTTATATTCCCCTAAAGCATTGGCTAGATCGAATAATTGCGATGTGGTTAATTCGATCTCCTGTTTATCCCTATCGGTTAGCAGGGAACCCAAAAATAATTGATGCTGCAGAAGTCCCCGACAACGGAGAGAAGGCAAGGAGGGGAGATGACTTTCGGGGGAACCACTAGCCACGAAAGAGAGGGTAGAAACGGGACTAGAGAGTAAATTCTGCACATAATTAGCGACAATTTCCCCTAGTAGTTGTAATTGTGTGCGATCGCCTTTGATCGTCACCTGTTTTTCCTCACTCAATCTAGGATCATCAAAGCGCAATTGAAAGTGGGCATCCTTTAAGACATTTTTACCTAGCCAAACCGCTAGGGGCGAACTATTTCCCCAAATTTCTAGGGTACAGGTGGGGGGTGTATATTTGCGAATTAGATTACTCATTTTTGGTTATCGGCGGGAATTATAAATTATGAATTATGAATTATGAACTGGGAAGCTTTTTTTCAGTGTTGCCAAAGGCACGGCGTAGCCGTCCAGTAAACAGTAAACAGTAATCAGTGAACTGAAAACTTACATCTGATAACTTACATCTGATAACTGATATAGCGGTGTGCAGTCGTATGAGGTACAGTGTCACGAGCTATAAACCATGCTAGGCAAAGCTTGGTCTGTATCTCACTCAAGCGCTTACCGCTATAACTGATAGGCTTTTTATTTTTTACTTGTCAAAAGGGTGTGCCAGAGAAGGAGATGACTGCGGGGGCTGCTGTAGAACAATAAATCGATTAATAATTTCCAAGCTAGGGAAGCAAGGCTAGAATCACTGAGATTATTTTCCGATATTTCTGGGTATTTTAAGCGAAAATTATCGATATAATTGCCCAAAAGCGTGGTTTTGACTGGTTCTTGTCCTTGAGTTCCCACTTGTTCCAAGAGAATTACAGCGCGACGGATTAACTCTTGCTTTTTTTGGGCTAGATGACAGAGGAGGAGAACTAGAGAACGGATGTCCGCTAGGGAGAGGTTTGACTGGGGTTGCCAGTGGTGGGCAACTAGGCGATCGCTTGTATCTGCATCTAAGGCTAATTCTTGGGCTGCTTGGGTGATAGAATCGGAGTCTAAATTAGCTAGAGAGACTAAAGCTGCCAAAATCAGGTTTAAATAGCTATTAATACTCTCTAACTGCTCGTTACTGGGTGAGATAGCTAGGGGTAAATCCTCACCCGTGGAGGACTCGGCAGACTGAGGCATAGTCAAGGACATAGATAAAAGGAATTGCCAGCAGAAAAACTTGGGTTTAGGAGAAAAAATCACTGGTTCTAAAGTGTCATAATAATTGAGATTGTTCTTTTCTTGCACGTCCGCTCACCGATTGCCTCCCACCCAATGAGTTTAGAATCCGCTACCGATGAAGTCATTAAGCAAAATTTGGAACAATTTCTAATTGTTTTGTCCGTTTCCCTGAGTGTGGCCACGGTTTCGAGGATTTTTAGCTGGTTTCGCCAAATTCCTTACACCCTATTGTTAGTGATAGTCGGTTTAGGTTTAGCCTTTATCGATATCCGTCTGGTGAACCTATCCCCCGAACTGATTCTAGAAATTTTTCTGCCCCCTTTGCTATTTGAAGCCGCTTGGAATACGCGCTGGCGAGATCTGAAGGATAATTGGATTCCCGTCAGTCTTTTCGCTATTGTCGGCGTAATTATCTCGATTTTCGGGGTTGGTTTTACCCTAGATGAATTGACCAATTTACCCCTATTTACGGCATTATTAGTGGGTGCGAGCCTTTCTTCTACGGATCCCGTCGCTGTTGTCGCTCTTTTTCGCGAATTAGGGGCCAGTAAAAACCTCACCGTGCTTTTGGAAGGGGAAAGCTTATTTAATGATGGGGTTGCTGTGGTCGCTTTCGCTCTTTTGGTGGAAATTCCCCTCGGTGCTAGTGGTCTATCCTTAGAGACAACCATTAGCCGGATTGCGGCTTTTATCGGTATCGGGGTGGCAGTGGGTTGTTTAGTGGGTTTTGGTATCTCCTATCTGACTCAACGTCTGGATTTACCCCTAGTGGAACAGTCTTTAACTCTTGTGTCCGCCTACGGTGCTTATTTATTAACCGAGGAGTTCGGGGGTTCGGGGGTAATCGGAGTGGTGACTACGGGGATTATTTTAGGTAATTTTGGCTCTAGAATTAGTATGAGTCCCCGTACCCGCCTATTAGTCACGGAATTCTGGGAGTTTCTCGCTTTTTTTGTCAATTCGATCGTTTTTCTCCTCATCGGCGATCAGATACGTCTCTCTAGTTTAGCCGATAATCTCAATTTAATTTTTATCACGATCGCCGCCGTGGTAGCAGCCCGTTTTCTGGCTACCTTTGCTTTGGCAACTGTTAGTAATGCCTTGATGGAAACTAAAATTAATTGGCGGGAAAAAACGGTTTTATGGTGGGGAGGTTTGCGCGGTTCCGTTTCTATTGCCCTAGCTTTAAGTGTGCCGGTTATTTTTCCCAATCGTCAGGATATCATCGATATCGTCTTCGGAGTTGTTCTCTTTACCCTTTTGGTTCAAGGATTAACTATTCAAACTTTCCTATCGAGATTAGACTTGATCGGTGATCAACCAATTCGAGAAAACTATGCGGAACTTTTAGCCCGACGGGTAGCTTTAAAAAGGGTTTTAGACTATCTTTCTAAATTAGATAAATCTCCCGATGTTGCCCCAGAATTTTTTAGTTATGAGCAGCACCTCGTCAAAGAAAAGTTAAAGACTGTAGAAGCGGAAATACAATCTCTCAACGATAGTTATCCCCAATTACAGCTATTAACAATGGAACAACTTCGGGAAACCCTCTTAGATATCGAAGCTGATACCTACGCTGAATTTATTCGATCCGGCCGTTTAACTAGCAATTTATCCCCCGTCCTCCAAGAAATTCTCGCTGAAAGTAAAATTACTGAACAGTAGGACTATGTTGGGGTATATACCTGAACTTTTTATTGTTTTGTACCCGTAAGATTCTGACATACGTGGGGTACAGATTCATCAGAATCTGACCTCTCGACACATTGGTCAGGACGAGGGGGCGTTCGATCATGAACAGGAGGAGGAGTAGGAGGAGATTGCTCACAATCAGGAAGTTTTAAATAGTCATTATACCTATTCCAATGCTTCCAGTGCTGATCAATCAGATTCTGACCATATTCTATTTGTGCGTTTAATTTCGGGATAGTTACAAATTGTGCTAAAGTAACTGCTAAGGTAGATTCAAATGAAAAAAGAAAAGTTTTACTGGCTACTCTCTGAGCTTCATCAAGATCTTTTCGCAGGTTATAAACTCTCCTTACAAGTCCATCAATTTGCACTCGTATCGTAGTCATTTCTTCGTCTATCCTTGATCGCGCACCTGGGCGCAGACACTGGCCTGCATGGGTTTTTCCATCGAACAATAGGAGCAGAATTGCCGTTGTAGCAACACAGGAAAGAGTCAAAAGTGAATGTATTTTTCTCACCTGACTATCTTGAATTACTGTAACCTCAATTTGATACTCACTTGCCATAGAATCTACTCCTGTATGGATTTAAGTTGTAGGCAAAATTAGCCTTTGTAGGTTTGGTTAAGCGACAGCGCAACCCAACCCCAAAGACGACTTTCCAACAAAGGTACACACTCCCCCCCCCACAACTGTATCCTAAGCTACAATTTAATAAATCTTTATATTCTTCTCCCTAGCTTAGGGATTCATAGGGGAAAGAGTTTCAGGTATTTTCCCCTGTGTTACTGCTTCTCAGGCGACCGATCGCCTTCCGTGAGGGATTGTGGCGCGGTGTGTCAGATTCGGTAATAGGGTTCAAAATTTCGCTAACACGGTTTGGTAAATTGACTCTAGCAACCAGAGATGATCGATAATCGCTAGATTGGCAAGGGCGGAGGTATCGCTGACGACGATCATAGCCAGCCTCGATCGCGCAGATGCTGAACATCCTGCTCAAAGTCTTCTACATCGTAGTGAACACAAATACCGCGATCTGCCAGCAGTTTTTGAAAGTCCATGACTTCCATCCCGGCAATTTTACTGGCGCGACTGAGGGAAATCCGCTCTTGCTGAAACAGTGCAATGGCAATCTCCCGGAGCCAGTCGCCTTGGTTAAAGGTTTCGGCTTGGCTGAGGTTATCCGGTAGGTTCAGGGTAATTTTCATTGAGACATCCTCACGCATATTCTTCTCTAACCCGCCATATCTCAGTTAAAGCTTTGGCTCTTCTGGTTTCTGTGTGAAAACGAGGTCTATACTGATAGAATATCCGCCAAATAGCACTTAAGGTCTTGCCCGATCAGCATTTCACGATTCCATAAGCAAAAATTATCAGACAAAATCGAGAAGAGCCATTAATTCTGTCGGGGTGATTAGAAAGGAATATCGTCTAAATTTTCCTCCACCGATGTGTCCCTAGGTTGCCAAGCGGAAGGATTAGAAAGTTCATAGGATGCGTCGTATTCAAAATCCCCGGTGGAGACAGGTGCGACGGGTTTCTCCACCTCGGTTTTATTCGATTTGTGGGTATTGATTGGTACGACTTTTTCTGGAGTCGGGGCCGTCATTTCACCGCTACTCACGCTGCCGTCAAGATGATAGAGATGACTAATGACTAATTCGGCCCGTTTTTCCTTAAAACCTTCGGGACGATCGATCGTCTGCATGGAGAGACGACCTTCTAAAATTACCTGATCACCTTCATGATAGTTCTGAGCGACTTCTGAGGCTAAATTTCCCCAAGCTACGGCCCTTAAATTAGTCGGGGTTGCCTCGGCACGATTGGGAGAAAACTCGACTAACATTTGAGCGTAGGGAGTTTGATTATCTTGGGTATAACGTAATTCGGGACGACGGACAATTTTAGCCATTAAAATGCAACTGTTCATGGTCGAAAATTAGTCTGAATTTTTCTAATAGCACCATTGTACTGAATAAGTACGAGGATCACCACTGTAGAGGTTAGGGAATTTTATGGGACTCTGGTTAAGAAAAAATCTCTTTAACACTTGGTACAACGTCATCTTAACCCTTGCGGGTCTATTTCTCAGCCTCTGGGGTGGTTTAAGTTTTCTCGATTGGGCGATAAATCGGGCAAAATGGGCTGTAGTGACGGAAAATCTCGGTTTATTTGTGGTCGGTCGTTATCCAGAGCAGTCAATATGGCGAATTTGGCTGATTTTAACGATACTTGCGGCTTTATCACTGTTTTCTTGGCAATTAAACCGGGGTCGCTTCCCCAATTGCCCCGCTTTTCTCCAACGCTGGTGGGGATTGCTCTGGTTATTGACTTTACCTTTAATCGCTTGGTTGCTATTGGGGGGATTATTTTTAACGACAATTCCTCTCGATGATCTCAGTGGTTTAATCTTAACTTTATTAGTAGCGATCGCCAGTATGATTTTATCTTTCCCCTTGGGGGTATTATTAGCCCTGGGGAGACAGAGTGAATTACCGGCAATTCGTTGTCTATCTATTGGTTATATCGAATTATTGCGCGGTTTACCTTTGTTGGGAATTTTATTCATGGCTCAGGTGATGTTACCTTTAATTTTACCCGCCGGGACCAGACCAGAACGAGTGATCAGAGCGATCGCCGGATTTACCCTTTTTGCGGCAGCCTATCTGGCCGAAAATGTCCGGGGTGGTTTACAAGCGATTCCCAAAGGTCAAATTGAAGCGGCCAAAGCCTTGGGTTTACAACCGATTTTCGTTTTATTATTGATCGTTCTACCCCAAGCTTTAAAAGCGGTCATTCCCGCTATTGTTGGTCAATTTATCAGTTTATTTAAGGATACTTCTCTACTGGCGATCGTGGGACTGGTGGATCTCCTGGGTATGGCAGGATCGGTTTTAGCTAATCCGAAATTTATCGGCGATTATCCAGAGGTTTATCTATTTTTGGCGTTTATTTACTGGATTTTCTGTTATTCTATGTCCCTAGCCAGTCGTAGGTTAGAACAGCGTTGATTGGGGTGTGGGGGAATTATGAATTATGAATTATGAATTAGGGGTGTGGGGGAATTATGAATTATGAATTATGAATTATGAATTGGGGAGTGGGGAGAACAAATAAAAATAATCTCCTGACGACCGGCTACTGACTCCTAACCCCACCAACAGACTTATTCAGCAAGCCCCACCTAGCTTTTTGTCATAAATATTGATATGATTTAACAATCAGCAGCAATTTATGGTAAATATATTTATTTAGGAGAGGGAGAAAATGGCTGGATTCTTTGGCCTGTTTGGCAATAAGACGAAATACGTCGATGAACCGATGGATATGAGCGCACCGGAACCGAAAGAGGCTTTTTACTTGGAACCCGATGACGCTAAAACTCTCGGTAATATCGACTTTATGCGGACACCGATCACGATTCGACGTACCTTCCCGAAAACTGCCTCGAATAAAAAGGGTGGCGAATCGATTAAACAGATTTCTTCCATGGAAGTCAGCAAAGTCACCGATAACGGTATTGTGGCAAAATCGGCCACTTCCGAGGCTAATAGTAAGGCTAACGGTGCTAATGATAACGTTCGTCGCGCTAACGATGACAATATCAATCCTTTCCTGAAAATGGCCCGCGAAATCAAGAAATAGTATAGTAAGGTGAGCATTGGCCACCCTTGAGAGCAAACTTTGGTGGGGAAAGCCCACCTTTTTTTATGACCATTATTAACGGAAAAACCAAGTTATTAGGCGTAATCGGCGATCCTATCGGCCATACTCTTTCTCCTCTCATGCACAATGCCGCTATCGATGCCTTGGGGCTAAATTATGTCTATCTTCCCCTCCCGATCGCGCCAGAAAATTTAGCAACGGCGATCGCTGGTTTGGATGCCATCGATCTACAGGGTTTTAGCGTCACGATTCCCCATAAATTAGCAATTATTCCCTTATTATCGCAAATTACGGAGAAAGCAAAGCTAGTAGGCGCAGTTAATACCGTCTGGCGCACGGAAACCGGCTGGCAGGGAACAAATACCGATGTGGATGGCTTTCTCGCACCCTTGAAATCCCTTGACAAAGATTGGAGTCAGGTGAATCCAGTTATTTTAGGCAATGGCGGCGCTGCTCGGGCGGTAGTGGTGGCTTGCGCCCAGTTGGGCTGTGGCGAAATTCATGTGGTAGGACGCAATCAAAAGAAATTAGATCCTTTTAAAGAAAGTTGGACGAATACCAGCCTCTATGACCTCCTAGAAGTGCATGGCTGGGACGAATTAGAGGGGCTGGTATCCACCACAGAACTCCTGATTAATTCTACCCCGATCGGAATGTCCCCCCAGGGCGAACAATCCCCAGTAGAGTTAGAATTATTAGACCTTTTACCCCCATCGGCGATCGCCTACGATCTGATTTATAATCCCCGACCGACCAAATTCCTCCAGTTGGCCCGGACTAGAGGGATAAGAATTATTGATGGGTTAGAAATGTTAGTTAATCAGGGAGCGATCGCACTAGAAATCTGGTTAGGTCAACCCGTCCCCGTCTCGGTCATGCGGGAAGCTTTGTTAAAACAATTCTAAATGCTAAAATCCTATTTCTAGCTTTATTTATGCCCCCTTCTAGCTCCTTTTGGAAAACTCTGAATAACTCGATTCTAGTACGCTATCTATTATTATTTGGCTGTGGCTGGAGTCTGATTATCTTAATTAACTATTTCTACGGGATGATCGCTATTTTTACCGGTTCAGCGATCCTGGCCGCCCTATTAAATTATCCCGTGGTTTGGTTATCCCGTTATCTACCGAGAGGACTAGCCATTGCTATTACCACCCTAGCAGCTTTTATACTCCTATTTGGATTAGTCACAGGCATAGGATTAGAAGCAGTTAATCAGGGGAGAGGACTACTATTTAATCTTACCGATGCCCTCAGTCAAAAAGATTTTTTGCCCTTTCAAGACTTTCTCGATCGATTAGATTTGAATAAAATGGTGGGAAGCTTACAAACCGGTTTAGCCACGGGTTTATCGATCGTACAAGGGGTTTTTTCCAGTGTCTTTACCGGCGTTTTCGGGGCGGTGATCAGTGTTTATATGCTCATCGATGGTGATAAACTTTGGCGAGGTTTTTTGCAACTTCTCCCCCTAGCATACCGGGAGCGTTTTGCCAAGTCTTTTCGACAAAGTTTTCTGGGATTTATTCGCGGGCAACTGTTGTTAATGCTCTTTTTATCGGTGACGAGTTTCTTGAGTTTTTCGGTATTAGGAATCAAATACGGGCTAATTTTAGCGGGTATTCTCGGTGTCATCGATGCTATCCCGGGTATCGGGGCAACCCTGGGCATTTTGTTGGTAACTATCTTGACTTTTACCTCCCAGGGACCAGCAGTTGCGGTTAAAGCTTTTATTGTCTGTGTTGTCTTGGTGCAAATTCAAGATAATATTATTCGCCCTAAAGTTATGGGCAATGCCCTAGAATTAAACCCAGTAATTTTATTTTTATCCCTCTTTATCGGCGAAAGAATTGCGGGATTATTAGGGGTTTTTCTCTCCATTCCTATCGCTGGGATGATTGCGATCTGGATCGGATCGAGTCAAGAAAAACCAATAACAGCTTTAGAGGAAAATCAGTTAGGAGAAAGTCAAGAGAATTAAGAGCCGATCCTCGGTCTCTACTATACAATTAGGGAAATTTGTTAAGTAAGTAGTTATAATTAAATATAAGATAGATTTTGCCTTTGATCCCCCCTTAATCCCCCCTTAATAAGGGGTGTGTCTGACAATTTTTAACACCTACCTACTTATCCACAAAACTCGATCGCTACCTATGGAAAACTTAGATTTAAAGAAATCCTCGCCCCTCTTACTTATCTCACCGTTTTTTCTCTGGGGAACAGCGATGGTAGCGATGAAGGGTGTTATCCCCCACACCACCCCCCTATTTATGGCGGCAATTCGCCTGGTTCCCGCCGGAATGTTAGTTTTAATGGTAGCTTGGTTTTTAGGTCGTCCTCAGCCCAAAACCCTGCAAGCGTGGCTATGGATTGCCCTTTTTGCTCTGATGGATGCCACTCTTTTTCAAGGTTTTCTGGCATTGGGATTAAATCGCACCGGGGCGGGGTTAGGCTCGGTAATTATTGACTCCCAACCTCTAGCGGTGGCTTTAATGTCCAGTTGGCTATTTAAAGAAGTTATCGGTGTCTGGGGATGGTTGGGATTGAGTTTAGGGATTGGGGGAATTAGTTTAATTGGCTTGCCAGATCAATGGTTTTATGACTTTTTTGGACAAAAAGCGGTAAATATTGACTTTAGTTGGCAGGAATTACTAAATAGCGGCGAAATGCTCATGCTTTTGGCTTCCCTATCCATGGCGGTGGGAACAGTCTTAATCCGGTTTGTCTGTCGTCATGCGGATCCCGTCAGCGCCACGGGATGGCACATGATTTTAGGAGGATTGCCGCTATTTTTAGCTTCAGGTTTCACCGAATCCCATCAATGGCAGAATATAGATTTAAATGGTTGGTTAGCTTTAAGTTATGCCACGATTTTTGGTAGTGCGATCGCCTATGGAATATTCTTTTATTTAGCCGCCAAGGGCAATTTAACCAGTTTAAGTTCTTTAACTTTTTTAACTCCGGTTTTTGCCCTCAGTTTCGGGAATTTATTCCTCGGTGAGATGTTAAGTGTATTGCAATGGGTGGGGGTATCTTTAACCCTCGTTAGTATTTATTTAATCAATCAAAGGGAAAGAATCTCCCCACAAGTGCGGGCAATTTTTGCTAATCTTTCCTCACTTATACCCAAAAGCAACTAATTCAAATTCCGTGCGAATTACCTCGACTCTGGCAAAATTTGCCTCTTGTAATTTTTGGTTAAGATTTTGAGAAGTAAAACCAGTTTTATGAGCCATATAGGGCATCCCGGGAACTTCTGTTCCCATGCCGTAAAACATCCACAAAGCGCGCACGGGACCTCCGGGAGAAATATATAAAGGTTCATTTTCCATATCGCCTCTAGCGACAAATTCGGCGGCAGTTTGCATATCGGGAACTACGATCATTAAAAAGCCTTCGGGTTTAAGAATGCGGTTAAATTCCTCTAGGGCGATGGGAACTTCGTAATGATAAATATGTTCTAAATTATGACTAGAAAAAACCGCATCGACGGAGTTATCGGGAACGGCACTTAAATCGGTAATCGTTCCTAAAATATCGGGGTTAACAGCAGTATTAATATCGAGGCGAATTTCTTGCCAATTACCATCGCGGAATAGTTGGGGTAAAGCTTCGGGATTATAGGGACCACAACCCACATTTAAAACCAGTTTTTTTGGGGATTTTAGGGCTGTTATGTTCGGGGGAGCATTCCAAGCTAATAAACAAATATTTTTGAAACCAAGCAAACCGTGATTAGCGACTTGATCATCTAAAATTATCTGAGCTTGGGGATGGGTTTTAGTAAAATCTTTTATTGCCTGTTGGAGAGCGGGATGCTGACATTTATTGATGATAATTAAAGCGGAATCAGACCAGAAGTTTTTGGCTAAAAGTAAGGAGATAAAGAGCGATCGATAGTCTTCTGCGGCATCGTAGTAATAAACTCCCAGCTTTTCTTCACTGTTTAATTCTTCCAGATCATCGAAAAAGTTTTCCGTTTCTTGATCGCTTAAAAATATCTGTTCTGATAGTTGAAAATCCTCCAAATCCTCAGATAATATAGTTAGCTTTTCTCCCGATGGATCGTATTTAAAAAAAGCTTCCACGCCATAACCGCAGCGATCGCTATTATCGCAGAAAGCGGCGACTAAACTACCGCGACGAAAACAACCCACCTGACAGTAAACCTCGTCCGGTTGCAGACAGGCAACGGCTAGATTGAGCAGGGGAAAGAGATTGCGATCGGAATAGGCGGCGATTTTTTGGCTTAAAAGGGTTAATTGCTCGGAAATAGGCGACATTAAAGCCGATCCCCAATCCTGATACTGTTGGGGCAGTTTTTCTAAGAATTTCTGTAAATCCATACCTTGCTTTTCCGAAAACTATAATCCTTTTCCAATATCGTAAATCATCGTGCTTGTCATCAGGCACAGACTTAATTGTGGAAGAGTGCTAATCTGGTCTATAGCGGTTTTCACGGAAGTTAGTCCCGATTGAAACCCTGAAACGCCTATCTATCAAGGGATTTACCATACCTTACTAGACTGAAAACCGCTATATTATCCCATCAGCACAAGTAGAGGAGCTTCTGATATGCCCTACAACTGCTTCCAGATCAAATTTTGGGGAGTACGGGGGAGTATTCCCTGTCCAGGTTCGGAAACCGTTCGTTATGGTGGTAATACTTCCTGTGTCGAGATGCAAGTCGGTAGAGAAAGATTAATTTTGACCCCACATTCCGCACCCTAAGTGTCACAAAGTCTCAAAAGGGGAAGGGGCGTGAGTCAAAATACTTATCTAGAGGACTGAGTTGGCGGCAAGCTGCCAGCAACTAAGCGGAAAATTTCAGGGTTCCCCCAGTCATTCTCAATAAACAGTGCTTATTGAGAATGACTAGGCAATCAGACTTAACATCTAGGGGGAGATGTTCCAGTTGCTCGCTTTGTTTTGTCACCCCTTGAAGTCAATCCATCTGGTCAAGATAAGAGATAATATTCCTGGCAAGGTTTGGGAAAAAATCTCAAAATGTTGCGCCTCTCATCCGTTAAGTTACTAATCTTTTGATTGTCTTGAATAGGTCGGAGATGAATCCCTTGAAAGTTCTGAAATATCCAGCGTAATGTTGGTCGGTCAGTTAACTTACCCAACTGATTTTTAAGTCCCGTCTCCTGCTGTTTTAAACTTAAACGAAGTTGTCTTTGACCAATAGTATAAACCAGCAGGCACAAGCCCATGAGCATGGCCATGACCTCAATTCTATGGGGAGATTTGAGAAAGACAATGTCGGCAAAAAAGCAGGGGTCTTTGAGAAAAGAAAATGCTCTTTCTGGAGCTTGTTGCCCCTTATATTTTTTGAGTATATCCTCACTGCTCAATCGTTTTTTCTCCAAGTCGTTAGTTGCTAAAACGAATCGTCCTGCTCGTTTCTTTAGCCTCTCAATCGCTGCCAAATTCAACTCTAATTCGGCTTGAACTTGATAGCTTTGAAAGGGTAAATCGTCTTTTGATTGAAGTTTTGACTGCTGGGACTCAGGCGGAATGATATTGACTTTAATCTCCGTTAACTGATGATATTTTAAGGAGTCAGATAATCCTTTGGCTATCGCCAACGCCACCGCTCTATTCTCAAATTCTCTTCGGGATAGTTGGCGGATTTTTTCTTGGGCAGAATTCTTTTCCTGCTCGATTTTTTTCTCTAATTTTTTCAAGTCTGATTCTTGTCTAGCTTGACTTTCAACTAGCAACCATCTTTGTTCTATCCCCCCATAGTTAGAGCTTGTTTCCCACCAGGAATAACCCGGTATTTCTGAATCGGTTAACTCTTTTTCTGAGATGCTATCGACTAACTTTTGAGCCTCTTTAATGCTGAAGGGGACTCGAGACAACCAACGCATTTCTCTCATTAGTTTTAAATTCTCTTTGCTATAGAGGGCGCTATCGCCGACTATTAAACTGTCAAAGTCAACTTGTTTTTTAAATTCTCGGGCGATTTGACCAAAAACCGCTTTGTCCGCTTGATTTCCGTCCCCTACTTTCAAGAATAAAGGTACATCTCCATCCCCACTTACGATTAAGTCAATCATAAATTGTTTTAAGTCAGGTCTTCGGTCGCGGGAGTATCCCTAGGTAATTTTTATTGGCTGTTGTCTGGTTTCAATTTTTTCTCCAACTGCTCCTGATTTCAGGATTTCTACTGTTGGGTATTCCTTGTTATATTCTCCTTCCACTGATAGAGAAGTCGAATCTAAATGGGAATTCTCTGTCCCTACACCAAATTTTTTCACGGCGGCTAAACTAATGAGTAGGAAAATACCCGAAACATTAAGTTGATAAAGTTTGTCCATCACTCGACCAATTTTATCATCATTTAATTGTTTAGGTTCGATGCCCTCTCCCAGCAGATGTTCGGTTGCTTTATCTTCAAAAAATTGAGGAAATAAATACAAAGCCCGGGAGACAAATCCCAATCCATTCAGGATAATTGCTTTCACGACTTGCCCCGCTGTGACAATTTCTCCTCGCTCACTTGAGACTTGTTCGTTGATAATTTCAACGATTCCTATTTCATCGATAATTCCGGCTACTAATCCCAGATGGTCTAGATTTTTGACTTCAATTTCTGTTGATTGATTCATGGTCGAACAGTCCACTCGCCTAAGTTTTCCAACAATTCCTATTTTTTCATAATTAGGGGTCTCAAGACCCCCTAACTGGTGCCGAGAAAACCTTCACCAGCTAAGTATTTTTACTCAAGTCTCTGGAGGGGGACAGCTTATGTGACAGTTGAGGGTGCGGAATGTGGGCATAAAAAAAATCAACATGAGGTGGAAAAGGGTGAGAAGAGGGGTTGCCAAAACCCCTGATGAGTGGGAGCTTGAGGTCAAACTACCTATTTTAGAAGAACTCAAAAAACAGGAAAAAAGAGGAGAGATTGAGATAGGATATTTGGATGAAATGGGATGGGATTCAAAGCCTTGTATTCCTTAGGCTTGGCCAGAAGAAAAAACCACGATAAAGTTACCACCAATTGAAGGTAAAAGACTAAATATTTTAGGAATAATGAAACGAGATAATCAATTATTTTATGAGACACAGGTCGGAACGGTTACTAGCGAGATAGTTATCAATTTTCTGGATAAATATTGCCAAAATATACAGAAAAAAACTGTCATAATAATTGACCAAGCTTCCATTCATACCAGCGATGCATTTATCGAGAAACTTGAGGAATGGGAAAAGAAAAACTTGAAAATATTTTGGTTGCCCACTTATTCACCTCATTTAAATTTAATTGAAATATTATAGCGGTAAGCGCTTGAGTGAGATACAGACCAAGCTTTGCCTAGCATGGTTTATAGCTCGTGATACTGTACCTCATACGACTGCACACCGCTATATGGAGATTTTTAAAATATGAATGGATTGAATTTAGCGCCTATAAAGACCGAAAGAGCCTCCTTGCTTACGTTAAAAAAGTGCTGGACAATTTTGGAGGCGAGTATGTAATTAATTTTGCCTAGGTACTTAACGTTAGAATATTGGCGAGAATATAGAACATATTTTCACATTGGTACAAGCTGGGAACTATCAGAATCAACTATATGTCGGATTGTAAATAAGACGGAAAAAATGCTTTTACAATCGGGAAACTTCCGTTTAAAAGGAAAAAAAGCCCTACTAAATCAAGCAGAGATACCGGTCGTAACGGTAATGGATGTAACGGAAACTCCCATTGAACGCCCCAAAAAGAAACAGAAAGATTTTTTGGGGGGTAAAAGAGGTTATCATACTTTAAAATCCCAATTAGTAGCTGATCAAAATACCGAGGAAATTATCTGTGTCTTTTGTGGAAAAGGTAGAGGTCATGATTTTAGTTTATTTAAAAAAAGTCTAGTTCTTTTTCATCCTTTAACTACCAGCATAGAAGACAGTAATTATCAGGGAATAGCTGCATACCATAGTAATAGTTATACACCGAAAAAGAAATCGAAAAATAGAAAATTAACAGAATTAGAAAAAGAGTATAACAAGGCTTTAGCCAAAGAAAGGATTATCATTGAACATATAAATAGGAAACTCAAAACCTTTAAAATCTTATCCTGTAAATATCGGAATCGTCGTCGAAGATATAGTTTAAGATTTAACCTGTTGGCGGCTATTTATAACTGTGAGTTAGGGATAGGTATAGCAGCTTCTTAAAAGTTGCCTAAAGATTAATCAAGTTAAGGAAAATTTATTCTCAATTATAAAAATTGAGATAGTTTGTGCCGCTTAAATAAAGAGGTTTTGATAACCAAATTAAAGCAGCTCTAAAGAGTTTTGAGTTAAAAGTTAAACTTCAAGTTTTCATTCAGGACGAATGTACTGGTTAACTAATTTTTTGGGGAAAATTAGTTAACCCATCATTATAACATATAATTAATTTGCAAGAGTTCTAGTTTTGAGTTAAAAGTTAAACTTCAAGTTTTCATTCAGGACGAATGTACTGATTAACTAATTTTTTGGGGAAAATTAGTTAACCCATCACTATAACATATAATTAATTTGCAAGACTTCTATTAAAAACCGACTCACGGGAGACATCTATACCCTAACATCGAAGCCGCCGATGCACCTGGGCGGCAATAGTCCACCCTCGATCAATACAGCGTTCATTAAAACCCATCTTCCGCACTTCTTAACATTCAATTGATAATTTTTACTAATACATTGCTTACAACCCTTTGCCAGTAAGGATTATAGCTACAATGATGGATTTTTATCAAGGTGAAGAATTGTAATTGGTTTTCTCAGAAAAAATCAATTATTGAAAATAGTTCTCAATAGTATTCTCTACAATGACAGTTTTTCGTAAAAACATCTTGGGGAATGTAAAAACATATAAAAATATATGAAGATGTGCGGAATGTCGGTTAAAACTGATGTTAGAATAAAAAAGCCAACGCACCCAGGTGTGCCAAGATGAGCGAATTGGTGGTTCTGGCCAGACAAAATGCTTGACCAAAGTAAAATACCTAACAACAGGGGCGACATTGTTTGTAAATGAGGAATCGCAACATAATCAAGTTTTGTTATCTGCTGCCGGGCAGTCAGTGGATTTAAAACAGATGCTTGTGGAGGGGAATCTGGACGGGGTTTCAAGCCAGAGATGACTTGGGACTAGACAAACCCGATGAAACAAGAATCTCCCGTCAAGCTACGCTGTGACGGTGAGAGTGTCAATGTAAAGCCGTGCTTCTAGCACG
Source organism: Microcystis sp. 0824 (assembly GCF_003112475.1). Taxonomy (NCBI): domain Bacteria; kingdom Bacillati; phylum Cyanobacteriota; class Cyanophyceae; order Chroococcales; family Microcystaceae; genus Microcystis; species Microcystis sp. 0824. Next base: position 134,981 of record NZ_BDSM01000025.1, read on the forward strand.
GGGTTTCCCACCCAGTTTTTCTGATGAATTCGGCAAGCTCACCTGCTCAGATTGCGATTATTGGCATGGCTGGACTGTTCCCAGGAGCCAAGGATCTGGCTACCTACTGGCAAAATATTCTTAGTAAAGTCAGCGCCATTCGAGAAGCCCCTGATGACTGGAATCCGGCTAATTCTAGGGATGATAATGGCGGCTTATATACCCGTAAAGGGGGGTTTCTTGATGATATCGCCGAATTCGATCCCCTAGAATTTGGCATTATGCCCAACTCCATTGAGGGGGGCGATCCGGATCATTTTCTCTCCCTGAAAATTGCCCGGGATGCCTTGAAAGATGCCGACTATCTTGATCGCCCTTTCAACCGTGAAAAAGCTGGCATTATCTTGGGGCGCGGCACTTACTTCAATCGGGGTTTTGGCACGGTCATCCAACATGGTCTGATCGCCGATCAAACCATAGAACTGTTACAGCAAATCGTCCCCACTCTCGATGCCCAAACCTTGGGCCAGATCCGCCAAGAGCTAAAGGCCAGCTTGCCCCCCTTTAATGCCGAGATGTCCCCTGGATTAGTACCTAATGTGGTGACTGGACGCATTGCCAACCGTCTCGATTTAATGGGGCCTAACTACTTGGTGGATGGAGCTTGCGCTTCCTCTTTGATTGCCGTTGATTTAGCAATCCAAGAACTGTTGAGCGGTCGCTGCGACATGATGCTGGCCGGTGGAGTCCAAGCCTCCACACCACCCCAAGTTCACATGGTCTTCAGCCAACTTGATGCCCTCTCCCGTTCTACCATCAAGCCTTTTGACCAGTCTGCCGACGGAACTCTCCTCAGTGAGGGGTTGGGAATTTTAGTGCTCAAGCGCCTAGCTGATGCCCAAAGAGACGGTGATCGCATCTACGCAGTTATTCAAGGTATTGGCACTGCCAGCGATGGCAAAGGTTTGGGACTGTTAGCTCCCCGTTGGCAAGGGCAGGTACTGGCCATCCAGCGAGCTTACGAGAATAGCAGCATTGATCCAGACACAGTTACTCTTGTGGAAGCTCACGGCACGGGGATGCCTCTGGGAGATAGGACTGAAATTAAGTCCCTCACCCACATCTTTGGCCAACGTCAGGGAGAGATGCCCCACCGGGCCATAGGTTCGGTCAAATCAGCGATCGGCCACTGCATTCCCGCCTCCGGAGCCGCCAGTCTGATTAAAATGGCTTTAGCTCTTTATTATAAAGTCTTACCTCCTACCCTCTGTCAGCAGCCTCACCCCTGTCTAGAGGAAGAAAAGACTTCATTTTACGTCAATACAGAAGCCCGTCCTTGGATTAACGGACAGAGCAAAGAACCCCGTCGTGCTGGTATTGATGCCTTTGGTTTTGGGGGCATCGATGCTCACGCCATTTTGGAAGAATACGATCGCTCCCCTGATCTCCCAGAGAGGAAGCTGCCCTGTTCATGGCCCACAGAATTGTTCATTTTTTCGGGAGAGGAGACAGCCAATCTCATTGATTTAGTTGAACAGGTAGAGCGGCGGCTGCAGTCATCCCCCAATCTGCTCCTTTCTGACTTAGCTTATACCCTAGCTAACCGTAATCCTAGCCCTCACCGTCTGGCTATAGTTGCCAGCGAGAAGACGGATTTACAAGCCAAACTCCAACTGGCCAAGTCAAAACTAGCAGAACCTGGACGGACTCGTTTCCAGACTCGCAGTGGCATTTACTACGCTCAGGTACATCCAGAAGCCGAAGTAGGTAAAACCGCTTTCCTATTTCCAGGAGAGGGATCTCAGTACCCCAATATGCTCTCAGATATCTGTCTCCACTTCCCGAAAGTGCGGGCTTGGTTCGACTTTTTAGATGATATATTTGGCAAAAATAGGAATTATCCGCCAAGTTACTTTATTTTTCCGCCGCCCACAGGCTTGAGCGAGGAGCAACGCCTCCTAGCAGCCAAAGAGTTGTATAACCTAGATCTGGCAACGGAGACAGTCTTTACTGCTAGTATGGCTCTCTACGAACTGCTCAAAGATCTGGAAATCCAGTGTGACGTGATGGTTGGTCACAGTACGGGAGAAAATACAGCCCTGATTGCATCTGGAACTATCCAACTGGCCAGCCGCCAAGAAATGGGGCAGAAAATTCTTGAACTTAACCAAATTTACCTAGATTTGACAGCAGAAGACCGCATTCCCCGAGGGACTCTGCTCACTGTTGGTGCCGTGGAAACTGCCATTTTGGCGGAGATGGTCGCCCAATCTTCGGGGCAACTCTACCTAGCCATGGACAACTGTCCTAACCAAGCCGTTCTCTTTGGTAATGAAGAGGCCATCAAGCAAGCGGCCAATCAACTCAGGGAATTAGGGGGAATCTGTACCCGTCTGCCCTTTGATCGTGCCTACCATACGCCCTTGTTTAACCAAGTGGCAGAAGCTCTCAGGGAATACTATCAGGGGTTGACCGTTGGACCAGGGCATACCCAACTCTACACTTGCGCTACGGCCGCTCCTTTCCCGCCAACACCACCGGAAATTCGAGAATTGGCCCTGAGCCAGTGGTCGAGCCAGGTGCGCTTCCGGGAAACGATTGGCCACCTCTATGAACAGGGAGTCAGAACTTTTGTCGAGGTCGGTCCGTCGAGCAATCTCAGCAACTTCGTTAGAGATATTCTCTCCGGGCAAGACTGCTTGGTTCTGGCCAGCAGCAGCCAACGTCGTTCCAGTCTCGAACAAATTCAACATCTGTTAGCCCAGTTATTTGTCAACGGTCGCGCCCTCAATTTTGCTCCTCTCTACCAATACCGGCAAGTGAACCTAGTAAACCTAGAGACTGCCTCTCTAGAAGCAGCAGGCAAAGGTAGGCAGAAAAGGCTCTTGGACTTGACCATGCCCAAGATGAAACTTACATCAGCTTTTGTCCACACCCTTGAGCAGAAGCTCCCCTCTGTGCCGCCAGTGGCAACGGGTAGAGAGGGCATAGTCCAGAAGAATATTGAACTACCCTCAACTTTGCCGGTTTCCCTCCCAGAGAAGTCTCCTCTACAAGAGCAGATTTCTTCCCCCAGTTTCTCTGCTTTGTTCCCCGATATTCGTCTTCCCGTCTTCTTGAGTCACTTGGATTTGATGGAGGAATTCCTCAATAGTCAAGCTAGGACGATCAGCAGTTTCTATACAAACCCATTCTCTGATCAGCAGCAAGAAGCGGTTGGTCTGCCGATGCTTGATGTAGAATCTGTTCCCCTCAGCTTTTCAGAGGCTTGGCCTTTCCTAGGGGAGATTATTGAGAAGGGCGAAGGCTACCTCTACTGCCGGCGACATTTCGATCTCCACTGGGATGACTTCATCTATGACCATATGCTAGGAGGCCCCTGGTCCCATCGGCAGGCTGGTGAATTTCCCTTGCCCGTGATTCCCTTTACCGTCAGCATGGAAATTATCGCAGAAGCTGCTGCCTTCCTCTGTGATGGACAGCAATGGGTCAGTCAGGTTGACAACGTGCGTAGCTATCGCTGGCTGGCTCTGGAACAGGGACACTTGGTTCTCGACATCGTTGCCCAACTGCAAGAGCAATTAGCACCAGATATTTGGGATGTCCACGTCCAACTGTTTCAGCCGTCGCGGGGCAGCGAGCGCCGTTTAGTCTTTGAGGGTGATGTCAGGCTCACCTCTCAACTAAATCCATCACCACCAGCAACCCCTTGCCAGTGGCAGGACTCCCAACCCTCACGCTGGTCAGACGAGCAACTTTATACGGAAGGTATGTTCCACGGTCCGCGACTCCAGGGGGTCAAGCATATTCGCCAGGTCAGCCAGCAAGGGATTGAAGCTGATCTAGAAGTGATGCGCGTCGATAATTTTTTTAGAGATATTGCCAGACCCATCTTTCAGATTGATGCGCCACTTTTGGATGCGGCCGCCCAGTTAGTGGCCTACTGGGGTTCGGAGTTCTTTGGGGTGAATTTTCATACTTTTCCTTTCAGTGTTAGGGTTTTCGAGCAATATGCTCCTCCCTTGCCTGCCGGAACTCCCATCTCCTGTCGTGGTTGGTTAAGCTTTGACGGCGAGCGACAGCTTCAAGGTAATTTTGAGTTTCTCAACAGCGAAGACCTTGTGATTGCTCGCGTGTTCGGATTACTGGAAATCTTTATTCGTGTCCCTCTGGAGTATCATCAACTCCGCCGGGAGCCGCAAGTGGCCTACTGGTCCGAGCCTTGGCAAGAGGAACTAGGTCTGCTCTCCCGCCGGCTGACCTTAGTTCCCGTCAACTTTTTGGATGAATTGGGAGGGGTGATTAAATATATCATCGCTCACCTGATTTTCACCCAATCAGAGCGAGAATTTTGGTACAGTTTACCAGAGCAGGGTTCCGAGCGTAAGCAGTGGCTCTTAGGGAGTTTGGTGGCCAAGGAAACTATTCGCCAGTTTGCCTTGCAAAAATTTGACTTGGCTCTGGGCCCCCTAGACGTGCAACTCTTCCCCACCGAGAGCGGTAACTTGCAAGTGTACTGCCCTCCACTGGAGAGGATGGGAGTAGTGCCTGAGGTTTCAATCAGCCAGAATCAGAACGTTTTTGTCGCCGCTGCGGTTGAACCAAGTATTGATCATCAAGAAAACTAACAGGCAGCCTTTGACAAGAGCGGCTAAGTGACTATAATGTAAACACAACATTAATTCTTGTTCAGTTGTTGTTTTTGAAAAGTGAGGTTAATTAATTTATGTCTGGGAAACAAAGTTTAATTTTTAGCCAAGAAGAGATCGAAGCCCAAGTAATTGCTGTCTTAGAAAATATGACGGCCGATTGGGAATTGGAGGATGGCGGCAAAATAGATACAGAAACTCGCCTAATGGAAGATTTGGCTTTTGAATCGATCGATGTGGTGCAGTTGGTAGTAGCACTAGAAAAGAACTTTGAGCGCAAGGGATTACCCTTTGAACAACTGTTTATGAGGGATGGAGACTACGTTGATGAACTGGAAGTGAAAGAGATTGTTGAGTTCCTGCACAAAAATCTACAATAACTATAACAACTAATAGGAACTTGATACTCCCACGGGTAAACGCGTGGGATTCTTTGAAAGAGGATTTTTATGAATAAAGTTTTGATGATTGGACTCGATGGAGCGACCTTCTCTCTCTTGAATCCTTTGATGGAGGATGGTGTTATGCCATTCTTGCAGCGATTTGTCAAGCAGGGAGTGTGGGCAGATTTAATGTCAACCCCTAATCCCCTCACCCCGCCGGGATGGGTATCGATGATCACTGGCATGAGTCCTGATGCTCACGGTATCCATGATTTTTTGTATCCTGAACAGGTTGGCGAACAAATCTTTCTCAAGGTCAATGACTCCCGCAATGTTCGCTGTGAAACAGTCTGGTCGATGGCCAATCGCTATGGCAAACGAGTAACGGCTTTGAACTTTTTTGGCATGGCTCCTCCCCCGCCTCTTGACGGCTATTCCATCTCTGGTTTCGTCACTTGGAAGCATTTACGGAGTGCCACCCACCCCTCTCAACTAATTGATACCATCAAAAACTTGCCTAATTTTGACTACAAACATTTAGGGATGGATATCACGGAAGAAAAGAAAACCATTCAAGGCATACCAGAAGAAGAATACGAAGATTGGATCGCCATTCATTCCCAGAGAACGAAAACTTGGGCTGATTTACTCGCTTATCTGATGACAAACGATCCCACGGATTTAACTGCCATTGTCCTGGACAGTCCCGACAAGCTGCAACACTTTTTCTGGCGCTATCTCTATCCTCCACTGATGGGGACTGATGCCGATCCAAAAGAGAGCCAAATTCGAGAACTCTGTATTCAGCACTATCGAGAGTTAGATGGCATGATCGAGCAGTTGGTGCAGTTGGCAGGACCGGAAACTAATGTCCTTCTGACCTCAGATCATGGATTCGGCACAACAACAGAAGTTGTGTATCTCAATGAATGGCTGGCCTGTCAAGGATACCTAACTTGGGGGGAAACAGCCCAGACGGATACGGACGGCAAGTTAACAGCAGACAGGATGAAAGATCATCTCATGCTGATTGACTGGCAGAAGACCATTGCCTATTGCCCTACCCCTAGCAGTAATGGCATTTACATTAAGAAAGAGACTCCTCTCAATCATGGTGTTAAAAAAGAAGATTACCAGCAATTTTGCCAAAGCTTGCAGCAACAACTTCTTGACTACAGAAATCCAGCCGACGGGGAACCGATCTTTCTGGAAGTCACTTTAAACCGAGCTAAACTTGCTGGAAAAGCAGAAGCGGAAAATTCCCCTGACATGACTGTCAGGTTGCGGGATGGGGGCTTTGTTTCCATTTTGAAATCCACAGAGGTGGTCAGGCCTAGAGTCAAACCCGATGGAACTCACCGTCCGGCTGGAATTTTCATCGGTTCTGGTCCCGATTTTGTCAGCGGCCAACACGTACAGCCCCTATCTATTCTCGATATTACGCCTTTATTGTTATATTGCTTGCAACTGCCAATTCCCACTAATCTAGAAGGAAGAGTTCCCCAAGAAGTTCTCAAACCTGAAGTTCTTAAGTCTCGTCCCATTAATTATCAAGACTTCTCTGACAGTTGGGAGCAGGAAAGTGACGAAGAGGAAGCAGAAATTTCTGAGACCGAAAAAGAGGCTCTTCTCCATCAACTTCAGTTACTGGGTTATATGGAATAAATCTGATTGGACATCTCCAAGAATTGGGTTATGACCGTTATAATACCGATTTAAAATCCCAGTTTCCGGAGATGTCTAATCTAACTTTCTCAACTTTACCCTTTAAAGACAATGCCTACAGTTCAAGTTGATCCAGTTCACCAGATATCTTTAAACTACCAATGCTTGGGAGAAGGGGAAGATTTATTGCTTATCCATGGGCTAGGAGCTAACCTAGCCTTTTGGTATCCCGGTATCGCTTCTGCCCTTGCCCAGCACTACCGCGTGATTATTTATGACCTCAGAGGCCATGGCAAAAGTACAATATCTGACTCTGGCTATACTCTGACTCGGATGGTACAAGACCTGCGAGTGCTGCTTGAGTATCTCGAAGTCGAAAAAGTTCATCTTGTCGGGCATAGTTTTGGAGCGAGGGTTGCTCTCCTTTATAGCATTTCCCATGCTCAGCAAGTTAAGTCTCTGACAGTAGCAGATACTCAATTACAATGCTTGCAAGCCAAGATGCGGCTGCGGGATTGGCCTCATTGGCAGAGTTGGCGACAAAAACTTCTAGAACAAGGAGCACCCCTGCCGTCAGAAGATCAGATTATTGATTTTCACCTGCTCGACCAGTTGAATACAACTGTCAATGAACTGACCAAACCTTCCTTAAAAAACCGTGATATGGGCAGAAAAGGAAAGGAGCGATGGCAAAAATTGATGGCAACTGCTGCCAAGCAAGAATTTGAGCAGGAAACTGAAATAACGACGGCTAAATTGTCACAAATTATTCAACCAACTCTAGCAATTTATGGAGAGAAGTCTCACTGTCTGCCGACTTGCTCCCAGTTAAAGAACTTACTTCCCAATTGTTCGGAGGTAATTATTCCAGAAGTAGGACACTTTTTTCCCGTGATTAAACCCGATCAATTTGTGCAAGTGATCTTGAATTTTTGCCAGAAGGACAATCGGTTTTTAGAGAGAAAGTTGTTGGTCAGTCCAGCTTTAGAAAAATAGTGATAACTACTGCTTTTCTACAACAGCATCTCCGTCATGACTTGAGAAAATTGGGAACCAACAGTCCATGTCTAATCAACAGAAAGTGGCAATTGTTACAGGTGGCAGTCGAGGCATTGGTAGAGCGACTTGTTTAGCTCTTGCTGGGCAAGGCTTTTCTGTTGTCGTCGTCGGCACCAACCCTGAGCGCATTGAGCAGACTCTCAACTTAATCAATGATAAATGCAATCCTTCTCCAGCTTCCCATCTCGGACTAGCACTAGATGTTAGAAAGGAAGCAGATATGGAGGAAATGGTCAACCAAACAGTCGCCCATTTTGGTAACATTGACTTACTTGTTGCTAGTGCTGGATTGGGTAAAAAAGTCAGATCAGATCGTTCACTACCCCGTCCGACTACTGAACTTTCCTTAGATGAATGGCACGATCTCTTGGAAGTTAACCTAACAGGAATATTCTTAAGCAATCGTGCCGTTTTGCCGATCATGATCTCACAAGCATCGGGTCAGATTGTGAATATTTGCTCGTCAACAACACCCTATGGCTTAAGGGGGGAACCTTACGCTCCCGCTTATTGTGCCTCCAAGTTTGGCGTGGTAGGATTAACTGAATCCCTTGCTGAAGAGGTGCGCCCCTATGGTATTCGTGTGCAAGCAATCTTTCCTGGTTTGGTAGAAACTGGCATGATTGCTAAAACTGCATTAGCCCGTCGTTATGGTGGACTGCTCACAGTAGAAGATGTGGCAGCAATTATTGTTTATTTAACTCAACAGCAAGACGATACTGTAATTGTCCACCCCCACCTACTTCCTGTTTTAGAAAGATAATCGAGGGGATTGTCAAGGAGAAGATTTAATTATGAGCGAGCAAACAGGGTCTAATTTAACCGATCAAGTCACAATTATTACAGGAGCTAGTGGAGGCATCGGTCTTGCCTGTGCCAAGCGACTCTTGAGCCAACACCATAAAGTGGTATTAGTAGATATCAATCCAGAAAAATTGGCTAGTACCGTCGAAGAATTAGTTACAATTGCTGCACCAGAGCAAATTCTCAGCTTGGTACTTAGTGTCTGTGATGAAAATGATATGGCGGCAATGGCCAGCAAAACAGTAGCTCATTTCGGGCGGATTGACAACCTCATTGCTTGCGCTGGTATTCTGCGAGTGGGAGAGGATTTGAAAACAATCTGGCAAACCTCTTTGGAGGAATGGCGGGCAGTGATTGAAACTAATTTAACGGGGACTTTTTTGAGCAATCGAGCCGTTATCCCCACGATGATTGAACAGAAACAAGGGGATATTATTAATATTTCTTCAGTTTCTGGCCGTCAAGGTCGGCCCTTCGATGGCCCTTATTGCGCTTCCAAATTTGGCATTATTGGACTGTCTGAATCCCTGTCGGAAGAGGTTTCCGCTTGGGGAGTGCGGGTACAGACTATTTTACCAGATGCCATTGATACACCTCTGTGGAATCAAAATGGCCCAAGTGTGCCTAAACCAACTTACGCTCTTCCTCCAGAAAGGGTGGCTGAGTTTATTAGCTATCTTCTGAGTTTACCTAGAGATACTTTCTTGCTCAATCCCGTCCTGATGGCTTTTAAGAGCCGCAAAAAACGTCCTAAGATTAAGTAACGGACTGGCCTAAAAATGACACCCCCGCCGATAAATCGGCGGACTTCTGCTGACAGTAAGTTAAAGCTTACTAAGGCCTACCGAGCCAGACTTCTAGCCCTCCTCGCGGGTTGTCAGTATAGACCCACTTGCCATTTTCCCTCACGGCGATTTTAGGTGCAAAAGGATTGGCCGTACCCGCAAAAAATCCGTGGGGAGTCGAAACTAAATTTCGCAAGCCAATATTGTAGGGATTGCCAAACCCGTGCTGCTCCACTGGCAGCCAGTTTTCTCCGTCATAAGTTCGCCACAATTCAAACCCACTTTGATTTTTGATGAGATTTTCTAGTCCCACTTTATCCAGATAGCGCCGCGCTCGCTCTTCCAGTTTAGTGTGATCGAACCAGGAGAGAATAACACTACCATTACAAGTTCCTAAATAAAGCCAACCGTCATGAATTCCCATGTGCCAAAAATAGCCATTAAAAAAATTGCCAAATCCTGGTTGTAGATAGCTAATAGGGCGTTTTTCGCCTTGGGGAGTCTGACGGGGGGAACCTACCACTAGCTCCCAACTATCATCGGGAAAAATGCGGATCAATTCCCCGGGTGCAGGTCCGATGCGATTGATAATATCATACCCAGAGTTTTGAATCGCACTCCCCACATATAAGGCATCGTTGAAAACCATCATGCAGGCTGCAATCTGGTTGAGCGGGCCGCGATAGGCTCCTTGGTCAATCACCTTTACCCACTTATAGGGGGGTTGGCCCAGACAGTCACTCCGCCAAACTTGGAACCCAGTACAATTGAAAGTACCGGCGTAAAGCTGATCTCGAAAAGGACAGACAGCAAACACGGCTTCATTGGTCGGATCACCAAAACCGTTAAGGCTACAGGGCAGCCATTTTCCTCCCAGAGGATCACTGCTTTCGTAAATAATGGTGTAGTCTGAGGTATTGTGCTTACTGTTGCGAGAGCCAGTGGGAGAAGTATATAGCTTACCACGAAAGGGAACTAAAAACCTGATACTGGTGATCGGCAGGCCGACAATACCATATTCAGAAGCAGGCTGGAAAGTCTCTCCATCTTCAGACCGTAAGATTAAAGCTCCAGGTGCTCGGCCAGGGCAGGTACTCGCCACATACAGGGCGGGCTGGGAATCGGATTCTCCCTGGAAAACCATCATGTGGCGGTAGCCCATCTCCCTCGGCACCATTCCCCCCTCACTGCCCACTACCATTGGAGATTGGTAAACATATCGCCATTCTTTGGTCACGGGATTGTAACGCCAGATTTGGGAGCGTCGATCTACTTGCTCATATAAGCCCTCCACATCATCGGGACATTCAATTGGCCAGACCTCAAGCCCCCATTCTTCAATGCAGCGATGCAATTTGAGAGCACAGAGCAGAGAGCGGGTTGTACCCACAAATAAATGATCTTTAAACCACGCCATAGAGTGGGCGTGAGTATTGTGTCCATCGCCGAAACCATTTTCGCAGATCTTCGAGAAATTGGGAAATTTCAGTCCTGCAGGAGGGGAAGGGTCAAAGGGTCGCTGTCTAGGCGAATTAACCATATTTGGGATACAATAAGTGACAAAGTTAAGGAATATTATTATAACTCCTAAATTTACTCATGTCGGCCACCCCACCCTTATTTATTCTGGCTTCTCCCCGTTCGTTTACTTCTCTAACCAGCGCCATGTTAGGGCAGCACCCAGAGACTTATGGAGTCCCAGAAATCAATCTTTTTTATGCTGATACAATCGAAGATATTCTCCAGCGCCTGAAAGATGAAGGACAGGCTCGAAAAACCCACGGACTTTTACGCACTATTGCCCAACTCTATGCTGGAGAACAGAGTTTCCCGGCCATTAAAATGGCCCATCGCTGGCTCATGCAACGTTCCCATAAGACTGGAGGAGAAGTGTATCTCGAACTGTGTGAGAAAGTTCAACCCCTGTGCATTGTCGATAAGTCTCCCGCTTATTCTCTATTTATTGAAAATCTTCAAAGAATTCCCAAGACTTTCCCTGATTCATACTACCTCCACCTCGTCCGCCATCCGCGAGGACAAGGAGAATCGGTCATGAAACTGGTACCGGAGGTTCGCATCGGCAAAGCCCCGAAAAAAGCTATTTTCGGAGCGCCTAAAACTCCTAACCCAACTATGCTTAACACTCTAGATCCCGGCCAAAAAACTGCTGTGATTGACTATCAATTTCTCTGGTATCGGATGCAGAGCAGAATTATGGAATTCTTGGAATCTATACCATCCGAAAAACAAATGCGGCTGCGGGGAGAAGATTTGTTGGGCAATCCCCCTCTTTACTTTGAGAAAATCTGTCGCTGGTTAGGCTTGTCTTGGAATGAAGCAGCCTTTGAAGCGATGTTACATCCAGAAGACTCCCCTTTTTCTTCCCCAGGTCCTTTGGGAGCGCAATTTGGTAACGATCCTAACTTTTTAAAGAACCCGGTTTTCCGACCCAAAAATATTACCTTACCAAAGTTAGAAGGACCTTTACCTTGGCGTTCAGATGGCAAAGGATTCAGTCCAAAAGTGATCGAAATGGCTCAGTTTTTAGGATATGATTGAAAGCCCTAAAGGACTTGCCTAGGAATAATATCCCAGCCAGACAATCGCTTACCTCAATAGTGGGCAATGACCTCCTCTTTGGCTTGGCCGACTGGACAACGATTTCCTCTTTGGGGCTGCTGATAGCGATTGGTTCTGCTATATTAGCAAAAAAGGATTTAATTTTGAGTGATGATCGAGATTTATCTTGCAAGCCTAATTGTCGCCTTTAATACTGTGTCAGTCAATCTTTATGATATTCTCACTCCAGAGAATAACTTCCTGACTCAACCAATTGCCCAGAGAAGGCGAACTGCTCAGATGAGGCGAGGAAGACCCGAGCAATTTTCTGGCCAAGACGGTCTAATTTTAGAAAAACTGGTGCGGCAAAACCAAGAAAGGAGTTATTACCTCTATATTCCCCGTTCCTATCAAGCGAATAAGCCGATGCCCTTGCTCTTAGCGTTTCACGGGGGTGTCAGTCAAGGTAATAGTATGGCGGTCAAAACTGGTTTTAATAAGATAGCCGAGCGTGAGGGCTTTATTGTCGCCTATCCTAATGGTCTTGATCGGGGTGCTTATGGTCAGTGGAGTGACGGTCGCCATTTGCCAGCCAATGATTCGATTGATGATGTTTCTTTTATGAAAGTGCTAATCAAACACTTATCTAAAACCAGAAATATTGATCAAAAGAGAATCTACGCTACTGGCGGTTCTAATGGGGGATTTTTCACCCAAAGGTTAGCTTGTGAAATGTCCGAGCAATTAGCCGCTGTCGCTTCTGTAGCAGCAACACTTCCGCAACCGATGGTATCAAGGTGTAAACCCAAAAGAGCAATTCCCATTCTGATGATCAATGGCACCGAGGATAAACTTGTACCTTGGGCGGGGGGAACGATGGAAATTGGCGCAAACGCTCAGATTCTTTCGGTGCCACAAACAGTAGCCTTTTGGAGAAGCCGCAATGGCTGCTCCACCAGGAACCAAGAGGTGCGACTTCCTGATACGCAAGCGGACGGGACCGAAGTAGTTAAAATTGGATACTTTAATTGCAAGAGTGGTGCGCCGGTAGTGCTTTATCAGATAGAAGGTGGAGGTCACGGCTGGCCTGGCGGACAGACAGATGCACTTCTGGGAAACGATTCTAGGGGAAACACACGAGGGAATCGCGCACGCCAGAGATTGGTTGGTAATACCAGCCAAGATATTAACGCTAGTGAAGTTATCTGGCAATTTTTACAGAAATATTCTCTGTGATTTACCTGTGGTGGCGACAAGTAGGCTAAAAGCTTCTGCCAATTATTAAAACTAAGCTGGAAAGTCGCCTTTCCGACTTGTCCTCAAAACCGTGCCTGAGAGTTTTCACCTCACACGGCTCCCCTCCCCTCCGATAGACCCCTTGTCATAGGTACGCTCGATAGCTCGATGGGAGCATCTCATTTATGCAAGTAAGTAGGGTTTGCTGAAAAAGTCGCTCAAAGAATTATGCTATTGAGTGCCAATAATTTGTCGCCCAAGTGATAAGTTTTACTTGAGTAAAATCACTTTTAACATAATTTTTATTAAAGCGTTGCCGACATCTTAGTTCTTTTGTTCGCCCAGAAATCAAGAAAGACAAAAAAAGCCCAAAAAACTGCCGAAGCAGTCGGGAAAGATTGACAACCAAAAAGGTAATAGCAATGGACGTTTCTGAAGTTTCAGGTAGTTTTGTCATGCACAGATTTAAACCAAATCTTCTCTTAGCTTGTCCGAATTTCCCTTCTATTGCATTGCGAAAACTCTCGTCCTCTTGTGCTTGTTTTTTTAGTCCAGCGCTTCGATTCTTCGGTGGTCTTCCCAAGGGTAATCCACTTAATCTTATCCCTCTTTCCTTGCACCATGCCAAGTTTTCTCTGGTTCGATAAATTTTATCGACATGAACGGATTCGGGATAACAACCATAAGTCTCTTTAAAGTTAGACCTCTTGCAAAAATTTTTTATGGTATAATGAAAAGTTTATCTATTTCGTCTTTGAACTTCTAAATTTATGATCTTTCCACCATTATTTTTCCACAGATACGGTTAATCAACTCTCAATACATTATTCGCACGACAAAGATATCTAGCTTGTTATTATCAGCTAAATTAAAAGAATATAGTTAGTTTTTTGCTTAGGTTTTTGAACCTAAATCGTTATTGTAAATTCCAGCGATTAAATGACTTCTTAATCCAAATTTATATCGGCGATTTCGATAGGGGTAAGAGAGAATTTTGAAGATTTTTAAACAGCGATTAACATTTTCTACAGCTACTCTTATTCTCCCTAATTCCCGATTATATTTCCTCTGCTCCTCCGAGTAATTCTTTCCTCTTGGTTTCCTAACAGGAATCTCACTTAGTTCATGAATTTTTACAATTCCTTGGTAGCCTTTATAGCGGTGTACAGTCGTATGAGGTACAGTGTCACGAGCTATAAACCATGCTAGGCAAAGCTTGGTCTGTATCTCACTCAAGCGCTTACCGCTATATCTGCTAATAATTTTATTGTTTTAGGTAATTTTACTTGACTTTTTTGGAATAATTTAAAATCGTGCATTCTTCCTTTTCCATGCCTTAAACACATTATCTTCTTCGTTTTTAAATCAATAATCACCTGCGTCTTCAAAGTATGTTCCTTTTGTTTTCCACTATAAAACCCTTTTTGCCTTTTCTTTGGTCTTTCAATAGGACTTTCCATCACATCGATGACTAGAACGGTGTCTGGGTCGGATAATTTTCTTAATTCTTTTTGTCCAGGTAGGGATAATTTTCCCGATTTTATCAATAAGTTTTCGACTTTATGCACAGTTCGACAAACCATCGACTCTGAGACTCCCCACTCGCACCCAATGTGAAAATAAGTCCGATATTCCCGCCAGTATTGAATAGCTATTAAAACCTGATCTTCTGGGATTAATCTACAAGGACGACCCAGCTTATTCTTCTTTTTTTCGTATTCTTTAATGATGTTAACAATCAGATAGAAAGTTCGGCGACTCATTCCCGTTAAACGCTTAAATTTCTTTCGACATAACCTATTCGTTTCGGCAAATTTCATACTTTTATTCTGTTTTTTATCTATTAAGGACAGATTTTAAACAGTATCACAAAAAAACTCTTTTATTACGCTGGCAACACTATCTCATTGTGGCGATCGCTGTCTCGTGAGAGTATTGGCAAAAATAAATAACCCTTTATTATATCACGAAAGACTTTTGCAAGAGGTCTAGTGAACTGAAAACTCACATTTGATCAGCTGTTAAGTATTTAAATTGCTTGTTTAGACGAGGCAAGAGGCACTCTTGCAAAAGCCAACAGTAAAAAGATTGGGGGAGATTCGGCTAATCTTAATAATAAGCGGTTTAAATGCGTCTTAGCTTAACTGATAACTGATTCAAGGCTGTCTCCTGACTCCTGATGTCTGACGGCTTTCTTGAATCAATGTTAATTTCTAAGTCTCAACTGGGCATATTAGAATTAGTCCCGATCGAGGGACAATAACACAGATACCCAATTTCTACTATCATGTCCTCCCGTCGAATCATCATCGGTGACGTTCACGGTCAATACGATGCTCTTTTGCAGCTAATGGAAGCAATCGCGCCTCAAGAAAAGGAACCAGTTTATTTCTTGGGCGATTTAATTGATCGTGGTCCCAATAGTGCCCAAGTGGTTGAATTTGTTCGTCAACACCGCTATCGTTGTCTATTAGGCAATCATGAACAGATGCTGCTAGAGGTGTTGGGCAGCCAAAGAATGATGGGGGAAATGTTGCCAGGTTGGCTTTATAATGGCGGTAATACTACTCTTTTTAGCTATAACCACAAAATACCGCAAGATCACATCGATTGGCTGAAAACCTTGCCTCTTTACCTCGATTTAGGCGATATTTGGCTGGTTCATGCTGGGGTTCATCCCCATTTACCCCTCGAAGAACAAGATGCTACTCATTTTTGTTGGATCCGCGATGAATTCCACAGTATGCCGGAACCTTTTTTTAGTGATAAATTAATTATCACTGGCCACACGATTACTTTTACTTTTCCGGGGGTAAGTCCGGGGCAATTAGTCGCCGGTGCCGGTTGGTTAGATATCGACACGGGAGCCTATCATCCCCACAGTAATTGGTTAACTGGATTAGATATCACTAATCGTTTGGTTTATCAGGTCAATACCAAAGATAAAACCCTGCGAAAATTTGATTTAGAAGATATAACCACCTTAATTAATCCTGCCGAAGTCTATACTAAAAGAGTGCAGCCCACCCCTTAAAAATAACTGTTATTAACAAAAATATAATTCTCGGACGGGGAGTGATGCCAAATCCCCCCAGATAGCTCAGATATTAATCCTTGGGTTGAATAACGCGAACCAGCAGCTTAGGCTATTGGGATTCTTTGATCGTAGGTTCTCAAGAGCGGTAAATTGAATAAAGAATTGTCCAGCTTTCCTTCACCCATGACTCTCCCCTCGGATTTTCCCCTAGAACCACCCGCTACCAATAAAGATCCCCATCGTGATTATCGCGGACTCGATCGCGGTAAACTCACCCCCATGTACCAGCATTATGTGGAGGTAAAAGAAACCTATCCCAATGCCCTTTTACTCTATCGTGTGGGCGATTTTTTCGAGTGTTTCTTTCAGGATGCGGTGATTATCTCCAGAGAATTAGAATTAGTTCTCACCAGCAAGGAAGGGGGTAAAGGGATTGGGAGGGTCGCCATGACCGGAGTTCCCCACCACGCCCTAGAGCGCTATAGTCGTTTATTGGTGGAAAAAGGCTATGCTGTGGCGATTTGTGACCAAGTGGAAGATTCAACGGAAGCAGCCGCCGAAAAACGGCTCGTAGAACGCGCTATCACCAAACTGCTCACCCCCGGAACCCTCACCGATGAGGGAATGTTAAACGCAAAAAAGAATAATTTTCTGGCTGCAGTGGTGATTACCGGAGAAAATTGGGGATTAGCCTATGCAGATATCTCCACCGGAGAATTCTACACCACCCAAGCCAGTGATTTAACGGCTTTAAGCCTAGAATTAACCCGTTTACAGCCCTCAGAAATCCTTTTTCCCATCAATGCCCCCGATTTAAACCGTATTTTGCGCCCCGGGGAAAAATCCGACCATCTCCCCCCCTGTTTACCCGATAGTTTTTGTTATTCTCTCCGTCCCCAAAATATCTTTACTCTCACAGAAGCGAAAAATCGTCTCTTAATCACCTATAAAATGCGTTCCCTAGAGGGGATGGGCTGCGAACATTTACCCCTTGCTATTCGCGCAGCCGGAGGCCTATTAGAATACATTGAAGATACCCAAAAAGCCAATCAAGTCCCCCTACAACCCTTAAAAACCTACTCTATCTCCGAATTTTTGATTTTAGATGGGCAAACCCGTCGTAACCTTGAAATTACCCAAACGGTGCGCGATGGTAGCTTCTATGGTTCTCTATTATGGGCGATTGATCGCACTTGCACGGCCATGGGTAGTCGCGCCTTACGTCGTTGGTTACTGCAACCCCTCTTAGATTCTCGCGGTATTCGCGCCCGTCAAGATACTATCCAAGAGTTAAAGGATAATCCTGCCCTGCGCCAAGATATTCGGCAAAAATTAGGGGAAATCTACGATATAGAACGTTTAAGCGGTCGTGTAGGTGCAGGAACAGCTAATGCCCGCGATTTACTTTCCCTAGCGGCATCTTTAGTCAAATTAGCCGATTTAGCGGCTTTGGTTGCTTCGGGAAATTCGCCCTATTTGAAAGCTTTACAGCAAATTCCCGCCGATTTAGAAAAATTAGGCCAGCAGGTGATAGCGCATCTGGTGGAATCTCCTCCGCTGCATCTGAAGGAAGGGGGGGTGATTCGTGAGGGAATTGATGCCCAATTGGATGCCCTGCGGCGCGACTATCAGGAAGTAATCGATTGGTTTAAGAATCTGGAGACGACAGAGAAAGAAAGAACGGGTATTAGTAATCTTAAGGTTAATTATAACAAAACTTTCGGTTATTATATCAGTTTACCCCGCAGTAAAGCCGATTTCGCCCCAAAAGAGTATGTGCGTAAGCAAACTTTAGTCAATGAGGAACGTTATATCACCACCGAGTTAAAGGAGAAAGAAAATATAATTCTGACGGCAGTAGATGAATTAAATAAGTTAGAATACGAGATTTTTAGCGATTTACGCCGTCAAGTGGCCGAATTTTCCCCAGAAATCCGGGAAGTGGCCACAAAAGTCGCCGCTTTGGATGTGTTGGCAGCATTGGCAGAAATCGCCGTTTATCAGGGATATTGTCGCCCAGAAATCGCCGATGGTCGTCTTATCGATATTAAAGATGGTCGTCATCCCGTGGTGGAACAATCCCTTGGGGCCGGCTTTTTTGTGCCGAATTCGATTAATTTGGGCAATCAGGAGGGTTTAGAATACCCCGACTTGATTATTCTCACCGGTCCCAATGCTAGTGGCAAAAGTTGTTATCTGCGACAGGTGGGATTAATTCAATTGTTGGCCCAAACCGGCAGTTTTGTCCCAGCAAAGTCGGCCAAAATCTCCATCTGCGATCGCATTTTCACCCGGGTGGGGGCTGTGGATGACCTCGCTACGGGCCAATCCACCTTTATGGTGGAAATGAACGAAACTGCCAATATTCTCAATCACGCCACAGACAGATCATTAGTATTACTAGACGAGATTGGCCGGGGGACAGCCACTTTTGACGGTTTATCCATAGCTTGGTCTGTGGCGGAGTATTTAGCCACGGTACTGCAATCGCGGACGATTTTCGCCACTCACTACCACGAACTGAACGAATTAGCTTCAATCTTAGAGAATGTGGCCAATTATCAGGTAACAGTCAAGGAATTACCCCATGAGATAGTATTTTTGCACCAAGTACGACCGGGAGGCGCGGATAAATCCTACGGTATCGAAGCGGGAAGATTAGCCGGTTTACCAGCTTCTGTGATCGATCGTGCCATGCAGGTGATGGGTCAAATCGAAAAACATAGTAAAATTGCGATCGGTTTGCGTCAAGGAATTAAGAAAATTAAACCAGTTAAGTCGGATAATTCCCCCTCTCTGCAGCAGTTAGATATTTTTGATGACAGTAAGTAGGTAGGTGTTAAAATTTGTCAGACACCCCCCTTATCAAGGGTAGATCCCCCCGCCTATCGGCACCCCCCTTATCAAGGGGGGCAGGGGGGATCGAACCTAAAATTCATTTTTAATTTAATTATAACCAGCTACTTAAGTAGTCGTGGAAAACTCAACTTTGTGTACTTTGTGTCTCTGTGGTTCACAAAAACAAAAAAGGCTTAATTTAGCAACACTATTAAAACTGTAAAAACTTTTTGATTTGTGTCCAAAGATTGGTAAAAGACTCTTTCATTTCCTCCTTAATTTTCCAGCGTTTAAATGCTTCTTCGTAGGCAATTCCTTGATTTTGAAAAGTTTTCCAAGCAGAAAGGGAAAGAGGTAAACCCATCAGCAAAAAGATATAAATTGCCCAAGAAATTGTTCCAGCACTAATTAAATTAATGATAATAAAAAAACTATTGATAATCAGATAGCGAACGGTTTTATTTTTTAGCTCCTCGCGACGAAAGCGATCAAATTCTTGCCGTTTATAACTGAGCATTTTTGACTCTTGCCAGTCCTTTTCCGCCGCTTCTAAGTCTTTAACTTCAATAGCTAAATCGTCAGCAATTTCTAACAACTGGTGGCGGGTAATTTCTCCCTTATCCCCTTGACGGGAGATAGCCAAATAGAGAATTTCCTGCACATCCTCTTGACTGTAGGATTGGGGAGGGAAAAAATCGGGGTTTGGCATAGCGATAGAGAAAGAAATAGGTTCCTTCTCTATTATGGGCGATCGATTAGCGATTGACAGTTAGACGAGACAGGGAGTTTTTAACTGATTCATCCATGCTTCTAAATCCTGCAAAGAGCGCTCGGCATATTGACCGTAACGTTCCCGTTTATTGCGGATTTTTCTGGTAAAATTCGGCAAAATGCCAAAATTTGGCGGCATCGGTTGAAAATGTTTCGGTTCGGCACTGCTGATAAACTCAAATAATGACCCCATCATCGTTGTGGTTGGCAATGTCACCGTTTCTAATCCTAAAGCTAAACGAGCGGCATTAGTTCCCGCTAACCATCCCCCAGCAGCCGCGGCCGTATAGCCTTCCGTGCCGATTAACTGTCCTGCCGCTAACAGCGTCGGTCGCGATTTAAACTGGAGACTGGAGGATAATAACTGGGGAGAATTGATAAAGGTGTTTTTGTGCATCACCCCCATGCGGACAAATTCGGCCTTTTCTAACCCCGGAATCAGACGGAAAACCCGTGTTTGTTCACCCCATTTTAAATTAGTTTGAAATCCCACCATATTCCACAATTGGCCCGCTTTATCTTCCATTCGCAACTGTATAACTGCGTAGGGACGTTGATCCGGATATCTGGGATCCGCTAATCCCACCGGTTTCAGGGGACCAAAACGCATGGTATCCTCTCCCCGACTGGCTAATTCTTCGATTGGCAGACAAGCCTCGAAAAATTTGGCATTTTCTCGCTCAAAATCCTTCAATTCTGCCTGTTCTGCCTGTTTTAACTCTTGCCAGAAATGCAGGTATTGTTCACGATCCATGGGACAATTGAGATAGGCGGCCTCACCTTTATCGTAACGGGAGGCCAGAAAAGCGATCGATCGATCAATAGATTCCCCTAGAATAATCGGACTAGCGGCATCAAAAAAGCTCAGATAGTCCAGACCGGCAAAATTTTGCAGATCTGCGGCCAAGGCAGCACTGGTTAAGGGTCCAGTGGTTAAAACGACGATACCATCCCGGGGAATTTCCGTGATCTCCTGACGTTTTAAGGTGACTAGAGGGTGGTTAGCCAAGATTTCCGTCAAATTTCGACTAAAGACCCCTCGATCGACCGCTAAAGCCCCTCCTGCGGGGACACTGTGCTGATCGGCCTGAGCAATAACTAGAGAATTTAAGCGTCGTAATTCTTCATGGAGTAACCCGGTGGCGCGATCCACCGCCATGGCACCAAAGGAGTTACTACAGACTAATTCGGCTAAAAATTGGCTATGGTGGGCGGGACTAGAGCGAATTGGGCGCATTTCGTACAGGATCACGGGAATACCTGCTTGGGCTATCTGCCACGCCGCCTCAGTCCCCGCTAATCCTCCACCAATTACATGAATAGGGCGATCGATCATAGTTGGGAGAAAATGGCTAGAGTAGGATTATTTTAGCGTTAGTTCCGAGTCACCAAAAAATAGGGCCAGCCTAGGGCGATCGCATGAAGATTTGGGTCGATCACAAACTCAGGTTATAATATAAGAAAGGGATAGAATATTATATTTTATCTCGTCACGGTTTTTGCTTTCGAGAAGGTGGCAACACCGCCCCACTTTCTCACCATCTCCTTCCAGATGGGCTAGTTAGCGGTTTGACTTCTATGAACACCAATTATCTTGAAGAATACCAAAAATACCTAGCCGAATGGCAGAAAATGCTTCTGTCCGCTTGGGGTAATGGTGTTCCCACGACTACACCAGTGTTTGAGTTTCCGGAAACTTTGGTTAAATCCCTTGAATATCAACAAGAATGGGTGAAATCCTACCTAACTGCCCAAGAAACCGCCACCAAAGTTGCCCTCGATAGTCAGAAACAATTCTGGGATAGTTATTTCGGTTTTGCTCGTCAGTCCATGGCTGTAATCAATAAACCAGCTTAATTAGGTATCAATTGGCTAGATAGTTCGGTTAGTGACTTAACTTCCCTTAGAAAATAAAATACCTCAAATACAATCCCCTCCGGCCTTGTATTTGAGGATTTTTTCGGTTTTATTCCCCTTTAAGCAATCAGGGAATTTTGGGGTTTAGCAAAAATCATCCGGCCGGCCGAGGTTTGCAGTGCAGATGTCACCACTACCCGCAATTCTCCCCCTAGATAATCTTTTCCTTCTTCTACCACTACCATCGTGCCATCTTCTAGATAACCGATGCCTTGGGTGGGTTCTTTTCCTGCTTTGAGAATTTTCAGATCCAAAGTATCCCCAGGTAAGTAGATCGGGCGTACTGCTTGGGCGAGATCGTTGACATTCAAGATGGTGACTTTTTGCAGATTGGCCACTTTACTGAGATTATAATCGTTAGTGAGCAAGGTGGCGTTAATTTCTTGGGCAAGATGGACTAATTTAGCATCTACGGTGTTAATATCCTCATAATCGGCGGGATGAATGACAATGCGATCGGGGAATTCTTGCTGCATCCGGTTTAAGATATCTAATCCTCGTCTTCCTCTAACTCGTTTTTGGTCATTACTGCCATCCGCTAACTGTTGCAATTCCTGAAGGATAAATTGGGGAATGAGTATCTGTCCCTCGATAAATCCCGTGTCTAACAATTGTTCGATACGACCATCGATAATACAACTGGTGTCAACAACTTTGGTGGCGGCCGCTTGCAGGGTCCCTTCTGCCACTAAAATTGATTCCATACTATTGGGGTTAATCAGACGCAGAAAAGTGCGACCGTGGGTATCAGCTAAACTAACCCCCAGATAGGAAAACATAATACTGCCTAAAATGGCGATTATCGGCTTAATAAACGAGAATTCTCTGGGAATCGGTAGGAAGAAAATCGGGGCCAGGATCAGATTAGCAATTAACAAACCGATAACTAGACCGACCGAACGGGTTAAAATAACTTCGATCGGAGTTTGTCTTACTTGGGTTTCTAGACGACGATAGGTAGTTTGGGCAACTAAACCAAGAGCTAAACCAATAATTGAGGCAAAACCCGCCGATAACCAGCGTAAAGCTTCAATATTGCTGATTTGAGACTGGACAGTAACCGGCAGCAAGTCAACACCACTATAACCAATACTGGCAACAGCGAAGACGAATAGTAAAATTATGACAGCATCAAGCATGGGGATAATACCAGAGGGGATAGGGGGGGAATGATGGTAGAAAAATAATGAGTATGGATGCTTTTATATTATATCTGTGGGTTTCTCCTAATTTGTCTCGGGAAAGTTGCTTTTATTCTAGGAGATGTTCTCCCCAGCCATAATACATCTTAACGAAGATCAACGAAATTATAGCCGTCAGGAGACAGGAGACTCCGAGACAGGAGACTCCGAGACAGGAGACTCCGAGACAGGAGACTCCGAGACTCCGAGACAGGAGACAGGAGATTGTTTTTATTTATTCTCCCCACTCTCCACTCCCAATTCATAATTTATAATTCCCACACCCCACACCCCACACCCCACACCCCAACCCCCTTCTCCCTTTTTCCTTGATAAAATGTCCTATTTTGACCCCATAACCTCGGTTTATATTCATATTCCCTTTTGTCGTCGGCGCTGTTTTTACTGTGATTTCCCGATTTTTGTCGTCGGTAATCACACCAATCCGGCGACTTTTCCCCCTGTGGTTGAGTATGTGGAAATATTACAAGAAGAAATTAGCCTTAGTCAGGGGACGGGGAAACCCCTAGAAACAATTTTTTTTGGGGGGGGGACTCCTTCCCTGTTACCGGTGGAATTATTAGGGGCAATTCTGGATACTTTAGCTAAAAAGTTTGATTTTGCGGCCGATATAGAGATTTCTATGGAGATTGATCCGGCTACCTTTAGTTTAGAACAATTACAGGGTTATCTTAGCGCGGGAGTCAATCGGGTTAGTTTAGGAGTACAGGCTTTTCAAGAACCATTATTACAGGTTTCTGGTCGATCGCATACCGTTAAGGATATCTATCAGGCAGTGGAATTAATTCAGGGATTGGGAATAGTTAACTATAGTTTGGATTTGATTTCGGGATTGCCACAACAAACCCTCACAGATTGGGAAAATTCCCTAGAAAAAGCGATCGAACTGCAACCGGCCCATCTTTCCTGTTACGATTTGGTCTTAGAAGCGGTTACTGCTTTCGGTAAACAGTATCAACCGGGAAAAAAACCCTTACCCGATGATGAAACTACGGCGAAAATGTATGTTTTAGCCGGTGAAAAACTAGCTTTAGCCGGTTATCAACATTACGAGATTTCTAACTATGCCAAACCGGGTTATCAATGCCGACATAATCGAGTTTACTGGGAAAATCGTCCCTATTACGGTTTTGGTATGGGGGCTGCTAGTTATCTCCATCAACAACGTTTTACCCATCCGCGCAAAAGTCGCGACTATTTCGCTTGGGTAAAAGAAGGCTGCCCAATTGACGTGGAGAAAAATAGTTTTATCGATGATCTTCTCGAAACCTTAATGCTAGGGTTAAGGTTAGCAGAAGGTGTGAGTTTACCTGCAATTGAAGCTAATTTTGGTTCGGAAATCAAAAAAGCAATGTTAGAGGTCTTAGAGCCGCATAAACAGCGTAATCTAGTAATAATTGAGGGGGATACCAGGGTAAGATTAAGCGACCCCGAAGGTTTTTTGTTTTCTAATATCGTTTTAACCGATTTATTCGATCGCTGGCAATAGTTCAGAAACTAGATTTTACTGACGATAATAGATAGCTAACCAAATACAAGGGGGATTATTGCTAGTAAATTCGACGCGATGTTTTTGGTGAGGAGGAATCAGGAGATAATCCCCCGCTTGCAGATTAACTTGGCTGCCATCTTCATAACTAATCTCAGCGAATCCCTGTAATAAAATCACCCATTCAAACTCAGATTGATCGTACCATTGACCCTGGGGAGTGGTTTGACCGGTAGAAATAATTCTTTCTAGACGAATAGCTTGACTTTGAGCTAAAATTTCCAGAATTTCTCGGTCGGGAATTAGTTCAGGTAAATCAAAAATTGAAGCTGCTGTCATTAGTTATTATCTCTTTCTGGATGAAAATCTTTAATCACCGTCGGTATTGCTGTTAAAATTTTCTCAACGATATCAGCAGGTGTATCTAGGTCAGAAACAACAATCCGAAGATCTGCTTCTGCATAAATTCCTCGTCTTTGTTCTAATAATAATTCCAGTTTACTTTCTAAATCAGTGGACTCCAGCAAGGGACGAGAGGTATCTTGTTTTAAACGTTTAACCAAAACTTCTAGGGGAACATCTAACCAAATCATTAAACCGTGACGAAGATAACTCCAATTTATCGGTTTTAAAACCATCCCTCCCCCGGTGGCAATCACAGTTTTAGTCAGAGAGGATAATTCGACCAAAACTTGGGTTTCCAACTCCCGAAAAGTCGCTTCTCCCTCGTCGGCAAAAATTTCCCTGATTTTCTTTCCCGCGACCCTTTCTATTAATATATCTGTATCAAAAAAACGATATTGTAACCGTCGGGAAAGCAACTCTCCCAGGGTGGATTTGCCAGATCCCATCATTCCTAGCAAAAAAACACTTAATCCCCGTAAGGAGTTAAAATCCGTTGAATTGTCCATAGTTAAAATTTAGCTGAATGTAGTCCTCGCTACTCAGGGATGATTTTTTGATAAGCATTTAGGAGTGAAAACCGCCAGATGGAATCAGAAAATCTTCTCAGAACCCCCATTGACACCGACATCGTGTCAGAATCTGGATAACCATGATACCATCTTGGTAATTAATCGACAAAATCAGCTTGATTAATTTAATCAAGTGGTATGGGGAGTGTGAACACAGGAGTCTAAAATTCATGTCCAATCAACCAGCAAACTTTCCGGGTAACAGAAATCAACTCAAACCGATTAAAGTCGGGGTTATCGGGGTCGGTAACATGGGACAACACCATAGTCGCATCCTGAGTTTATTAAAAGACGTGGAATTCGTCGGGGTGGCCGATGTCAACGTCGAAAAGGGACTGGAAACTGCCAGTAAATACCGAGTCCGTTTTTTTGAAAATTATTTAGATCTCTTACCTAGGGTAGATGCGGTTTGTCTCGCTGTCCCCACGCGGTTACACCATCGAGTCGGGATGGACTGTCTGCAAGCGGGAGTACATACCTTGATCGAGAAACCGATCGCCGCTAGTATTAGTGAAGCGGAATCTTTAGTCAATGCGGCAGCCGATCACGATTGTATTCTGCAAGTGGGTCATATCGAGCGTTTTAATCCCGCTTTCCAAGAGTTATCGAAGGTCTTGAAAACCGAGGAGATTTTAGCGATTGAATCCCATCGCATGAGTCCCTATTCCCAGCGCGCTAATGATGTGTCGGTGGTGTTAGATTTAATGATCCACGATATAGATTTAATTTTAGAATTAGTCGCCGCTCCCGTGGTGAAATTAACCGCTAGTGGTAGTCGCGCTGCCACTGATTCCGGTTATCTCGATTATGTCACTGCAACCCTTGGTTTTAGTAATGGAGTGGTGGCTAATTTAACCGCTAGTAAGGTGACTCATCGCAAGATCCGTCGTTTAGCGGCCCACTGTAAAAATTCTCTCACGGAAGCTGATTTTCTCAATAATGAAATCCTCATTCACCGGCAAACCACCGCTAACTATAGCACCGATTACGGTCAAGTTCTCTACCGTCAAGATGGTTTAATTGAAAAGGTTTATACCAGCAATATTGAACCTCTACACGCGGAATTAGAACATTTTGTTCATTGTGTGCGCGGTGGGGACCAACCTTCTGTCGGTGGGGAACAAGCTTTAAAAGCTTTACGATTAGCTAGTTTAATCGAACAAATTGCCCTTGATGGTCGCGTTTGGCAACAATCGGACTGGAATTATCAATATCTTAATTCTCCCGTGATTACTGCTTCTTAATTGTTTCTACCCCGATTCTTTAAGTAAGAGAATTGGGGTGAGGTAACAAAATTAGTTATTTTGAGAACTTTTTAAACATTTTTCTGAGGATTTTTTCCCACACCATTGACTTTCACAGGGAACTCCATCACCGTCTCCATCCATTTTGACATTAGGGCAATTTCTCAAGAAAAAAGTCGCTTCTGCACAGGAGGTCATCTGGGAACAGTGAGTTCTACCATCGCACCGAAACTGTGGAGAAGGACTAGGTTTTTTCTGGGGAGTGGGACGATTATTGTTGTTAGCTACGGCTAAATTATTGAGGGTTTGATTGCCAGAAATTGGTGATTTTATTGATATTTGTTCGCTCAGAAAAGACAGAATTAAAATAACAATTACTTTTTTCATAAAATGCTTGCCTGATTCTCTGCTCTTATCATAGTAGCAGATAGGAGACAGGATAATAAATCTGAGTTATTCCCTGTTTCCCATTCCCCTATTTAGAGTAAAATTTCCCTGTGTTGAATTGCTAATTTATGGGCGGGAAAACCCTCGTACTCGGCTAAAGTTTTCGTGGTTTCTTTTAACTTTTCAAAGCCTTCAGGGGTGACATAAGCCAAAGTAGAGCGCTTGAGAAAATCATAAACTGAAACCGCCGAATAGGAACGGGCAAAACTTCCCGTCGGCAGCACAGCATTTACCCCGATGGCGTAGGTAGCCATAGAGGAAGGAGTATGATTTCCCAGGAGAATTTCTCCAGCATTTTTAATCTTGCCCAGAATGGCAAAAGGATTACTAACTAAAACCTCCAGATGTTCTGGGGCGTACTCATTGACGAAATCGAGGGATTGCTGCAAACTATCGGTTAAAATTATGCCCCCATAGGCGGCTAAACCCGCCTCACAAAATTCCCGTCGCCAATCTGGGAGTTTTTGCAGGTATTCCTGAGCGTATTCACTAGCAGCGATCGCCACCTGTTCACTGTGGGTGACTAATAAAGCCGCCGAATCCGCCCCGTGTTCCGCTTCAATTAATAAATCCAAGGCCGCTAAACGGGCATCGGTGGACTCATCGGCCAAAACTATCGACTCACTTGGACCTGCTGGTAAACCCACATCCACAGTGCCGAAAAGTAACCGTTTGGCCGCCGCCCCATAGACGCTGCACGGACCTGTAATTTTGTCAACCCTTTTGATATTTTTTGTTCCCAAAGCTAAAGCAGCGATCGCTTGTACGCCCCCTAACTTATAAATTTCTCTGACTCCAGCCATGCGTGCCGCCACCAGAGAAACCGGCTCCACGTTGCCCTGTTTATCGGGGGGAGTGCAAACCACCACTCTTTCCACTCCTGCCACCATTGCCGGTATGGCTAACATTAACATCATCGAAGGAAAAGCACCGCGGCCCCGGGGAACGTATAAACCCACATTGGGGATAGGAGAGATTTTTTCGCCGGCAAAGACACCTGGTTCAATTTCTGCCAGTAGTGTTTCTTCCGGCATTTGGCGACGATGTACCTCTTGAATATTCCGGAAAGCCTGTTCAATGGCGGTTTTTACTTCTGGTTCAATTAACTGAAAAGCCTGCTCAAATTCTGCCTCGCTGACTTTGATATTTTCTACCGTCGCACCTTCGTAGTCAAAACGCCGCACATAGTCCACAACGCCGGCATCCCCCCGCTCGCGGATGGTTTCTATCACCGTTTGAGCGACTTTGAGGGCGTTATCAATATCTAACTCGGCTCTTTTCTGAAGTTTTGCCCGTTCCGCGCTACTTAATTCCGAAAGTTTTAATATTCTAACCACTATTGCTGCTCCTACTGCCCCCTTCCTCTCAAGAATAGCGGGGAATCTGAATCTTTTTTGATTATAATGCAGATCATGTTTAAGCTCTCTTGCTGTTCTGTAAATGCGATCGCTCTTGGTTTGTTATGGGGGGCGAGTGGTGCTGTGTGGGCAGAAACGGAGTTAGACTTAGATCCGAAAATTCGGCAAGAAAGCCCAGTTTTAGAGCGTTGGTTAGAAAAAATACCCGATATCGCCGAAGATATTCGCCGCGATCCTAGTTTTCGCACTCGTATCCGTTTAGGATATGCAGAGTTTCCTTCTAGGGATAATTCCAGTGTCGTGATTTTGGGGGTAGAAGATGTGTTTTTCGGTCAAACCAGTTTAACCCTAAGCGGCGATTATCAGACGGCTTTTAACGGCAAAAGGACGGCAATAGGAGCAAATTTACAATACTATCTCCTCCCTTTGGGTGATTATGTCAATCTGGCTTCCATGGTGGGCTATCGTTACATTCAAACAGGAAATTACAGCACCGATGGGCTTAACTTAGGATTAAAGCTCAAATTAGCCCTTTCTCGCACGGGGGCGGCAGATATCACCGTCAGTCAGAGTTTTATCTCCCCGGGGGGTGATAACGAGGTGGGATTAACTACTCTTTCCCTTGGTTATGCGATTACCTCTAATTTACGTTTAGCCGCCGATATTCAAGCCCAAAATTCCCGCGCTCGTAAAGATAGCTCCCTGGGAATTTTACTGGAATGGCTGCCCTAATGAGGGTTTGCGGCAAAAAGTTTTTCGTGGGGTGCAGGGTGTAGGGTTTTACCGATTTAGGGTTGTTTCATTCTCCCAAATGTCATTCTCTCAAATCCTTATCTGGCAACGTTTTTGGTGGATTTCTCGGAATAAATAGCTGAAAATTTGTCAAAACGTCGTGCTTTGTAGGTTGATTCATGAATCAACCTACTATGAGAGCAAAAACCTGTACTTCCCTGCTCCCTAGCTTACCTGATGAGCGATTAAGGGTAGCAAAAAAAAGAATTAGATTCGGAGAATGAATCAGCCCTACCCTTCCTCTTAGTTGTAAAATACCTACACCTGTCAGGCTCCCCGCTCCTCTCCAATCCCCAACCCCAAAAAAAAGGAATTGGGAGAAAAAATTTTAATTCTGCGTCAAGGATTTTGCAAGGCGACTGGGCAACATTTTGGAATTCTGCCCAAATGCCCCTATCATGAGGTTGACTTTACTACCGATCGAGTTTAAAACTTATATAATCGTGGGTCTGAGGAGTGAAAACAGTGAAAAAAGTTAATTTTAACGGCCAACCTTTCCATTTCATCGGTATTGGCGGTATTGGGATGTCAGCTCTCGCTTATATCTTAGCCAAGCGCAATTTACCCGTGTCTGGCTCCGATTTACGTCCTACCCATATTACCCAACGGCTACAGGGAGCGGGAGCGCACATTTTCCACCGTCAAGAGGCAAATAATTTAGCTTTATTTCATTCTCCGGTCCCTCAAAACAGTAGCCAAACAGTTCCGCAAGTAATCTGCTCCACGGCGATTAATGACCATAACAAGGAATATCAAGCGGCCAGAGACTTAGGATACCCAATGTTTCACCGTAGCGACGTTTTAGCGGCTTTAATCGCTGATTACGACAGTATCGCCGTCGCTGGCACCCACGGCAAAACCACCACTAGCAGCCTAATCGGTTACGTTTTGTTAGAAGCGGGATTAGACCCCACGATCATTGTCGGTGGTGAGGTGGACGCTTGGGAAGGTAACGCTCGTCTTGGTCAAGGTCGTTTTTTAGTGGCAGAGGCCGATGAGTCCGATGGTTCCCTAACCAAGCACGCCCCGAAAATCGGCGTAATCACTAATATTGAGCTAGATCACCCCGATCATTACCAGAATTTAAGCGAAGTTATCGATACTTTCCATGAATTCGCCCATCAGTGCCAGATTTTAGTCGCTTGTTTAGATTGTGACACGATCGCCGAGCATTTCCGTCCCACAATCAGTTATAGTCTCGATCCAGAAAAAGGTGCCGATTACACCGTCAGCGAGATTATCTATGAACAGGGAATGATGAAAGCTTCCGTCTGGGAAAAAGGCAGTTATCTGGGACAAATGGAAGTGAAAATCCCGGGGCAACATAATATTAGCAATGCCTTGGCAGTGGTGGCCATCGGACGTTATCTCGGTTTAGAATTTGCCGTTATTGCCGATGCGATCGCTACTTTTGCCGGAGCAAAACGCCGTTTTGAACACAAGGGAGAGGCAAACGGCATTACTTTTATCGATGATTATGCCCACCATCCTAGCGAATTGTTGGCCACGTTAGCGGCGGCAAAATTAAAGGTAGAAGGCAAACAGTACCAACGTTCGATCGCTATTTTCCAACCCCATCGCTACAGTCGCACCACTGCCTTTTTAGAGGAATTCGGCTCCGCTTTCAGTTCCGCCGATGTGGTAGTCTTAACGGATATTTATAGTGCCGGGGAAGTGAATATCAATCACGTCACTGGGCAGCAAGTGGTCGAACAGGTGAGAAAACACCATAAAAACGCCTACTATCACCCCGAATTGAGTTCTTTAGGTCAATTCCTGCTAGAAATTCTCCAACCAGGGGATCTAGCCCTCTTCCTCGGTGCTGGCAATCTCAATCAAGTTATCCCCGAAATGCTCTCTCTTTACCGCGAACAATTAGCCGTTAGAGTCTAGGAGTCAGGATTCAGGAGTCAGGAGACAGGATTCAGGAGTCAGGAGATTATTTTTATTTATTCTCCTTGCTACCTGCTCCTTTGCTCCCCATCTCCCCAACCCCCAAGTTATAATTCATAATTCATAATTTATAATTTCCAACCCCTAAAACCCTATGATTAAATCCTCTGTTTCTCTAGCTGATTTCACTTCCTACCGGGTGGGGGGAAGAGCGCAATGGTATGCCGAACCAGTTAATCTAGAGGAATTAAGAGAATTGTTCGCTTGGTGGCAATCGCAAGATTTACCCTTGACTGTTTTGGGGGCTGGTTCAAATTTACTAATCAGCGATCGAGGTTTACCCGGACTGGTCCTCAATACTCGCTATCTGCGATCGAGTTGTTTTGATGCCGAAACTGCTACGATTACAGCAGCGGCGGGGGAACCCCTGCCAAAAATAGCTTGGAGAGCGGCAAAAAGGGGCTGGAAGGGCTTAGAATGGGCGGTGGGTATCCCCGGTACGGTGGGGGGTGCTGTGGTGATGAATGCGGGCGCACATACCTCCTGTGTGGCGGATCGATTAGTGCGGGCGCTGGTATTAAATCCCGATGGTCAGTTAGAAATTGTAAGCAAAGAAGATTTAAATTATAGTTATCGCAGTTCTTCTCTGCAAGGGGATCAACGTTTAGTTGTCGAAGCCACATTTCAGTTAGAAGCTACCGATAATTGCGAGGAAATAATGGCAATTACTACCCATAATTTACGCCATCGCAAAAGTACCCAACCCTATGATCGTCCTAGTTGTGGTAGTGTTTTCCGCAATCCTAAACCGCAATTTGCCGGGGCTTTAATTGAGGAAATGGGATTAAAAGGTTATCAAATTGGTGGGGCGCAAGTATCAGAATTACACGCTAATTTTATCCTGAATATTGGTTCAGCAAAAGCCTCGGATATTCTGCGTTTAATTCGTCATGTGCAGGAACAAGTGTTCGATCGCTGGTCCCTCTGGTTAGAACCAGAAGTGAAAGTTTTAGGAGAATTTGACGGGATTTAACTATTTTTCTCGATAACTTGACTAGGAATGGATAAAGGCAAATAATCAATTAATCGATCGAGATCAAGACTCAATGTCTGATAACTTGTTATTGGTGGGGTAGGGAATCACCTAAGTCACCCTGTTGAATTATTGATTGTCATTAAAAAATGTTTAAGCGATCGCTTTTCTTGCCCCTGTTAATTTTATCCCTTAGTTGTACGCTGCTTTTTAGTGCTTGTCGTCAACAAACAGCTAATAATCCTCCAGCAACGACAAATAATAATTCAGAAACTTTAAAACTTTTATATTGGCAAGCGCCGACGATTTTAAATCCCCATCTCTCCACGGGATTTAAAGACTCAGAAGCGAGTCGCATTACCTTAGAACCTTTGGCTAGTTTCAATGAAAAAGGAGAATTAGTTCCTTTTTTAGCGGCAGAAATTCCTACTATTGAAAATGGGGGAGTTGCCCGGGATGGGAAATCGGTGACATGGAAGCTAAAAAAAGATATTAAATGGTCAGATGGTACTCCTTTTACTGCCAAAGATGTCATCGCTACCTATAATTTTATTACCAATCCGAAAACTGGTTCTACTAGCGCTGGCAATTATGAAATAGTTAAAAGTGTGGAAGCGATCGATCCCCATACGGTTAAAATAACTTTTAAGCAAGTTAATCCCGCTTGGTCATTAGTTTTTGTGGGGACAGAAGGGATGATTTTACCAGCACATCTCTATGAAAAGTATAGCAATGAAACGGCACGCCAGGCCCCGGCTAATTTATTACCGGTGGGAACGGGTCCCTATAAAGTGGTAGAATTTAAACCGGGAGATACGGCGGTTTATGAACCAAATTCTTTTTTTCGAGAAGCGGATAAGTTAGGTTTTCAAAGAATAGAATTAAAAGGAGGAGGTGATGCCACGTCTGCGGCACGAGCGGTTTTACAGACACAGGAGGCGGATTATGCTTATAATTTGCAAGTAGAGGCCAAGGTTTTAAGTGATTTAGAAAAAGCGGGTCGGGGTCAGTTAATATCTAGTTTCGGTTCTTTGATTGAAAGAGTTTTATTTAATCTGAGTGATCCTAATAAAGTTACTCCTGAAGGTGAGAGGTCTAGTATTAAGTTTCCCCATCCTTTTTTGAGTGATGTAAAAGTAAGACAAGCTTTATCTTTAGCCGTTGATAGAGATACTATTGCCACGCAGCTTTATGGTATTGCTGGGAAAACAACTCCTAATTTTATTGTGATGCCATCGGAATATAATTCGCCCAATACTAGCTATGAATTTAATCTAGAAAAGGCTAAGAAATTCCTAGATGATGCGGGATGGAAAGATAGTAATGGTGATGGCACTAGGGATAAAAATGGGATAGAAATGAAATTAGTTTTTCAAACTACTGTCAATCCTCTCCGTCAGAAAACCCAAGAAATTATCAAACAAAGTTTACAAGCGATCGGGGTAGGAGTAGAATTAAAAACTGTTGATGCCAGTATTTTCTTTTCTAGCGATCCTGCTAACGATGACACGGTAGAAAAGTTTTATGCTGACCTACAAATGTACACTACCGGTAATAATAGTCCCGATCCAAAAGCCTATTTTAAAACCTTTACCTGTAGCGAAATTCCCCAAAAAGCTGATGGTTGGGCCGGTGATAATTATGCTCGTTATTGTAATCCTGAATACGATAAATTATGGCAAGCTTTTAGTCAAGAATTAAACCCAGAAAAACGGAGAGAAATAGCAATTAAAATGAATGATATGTTAATCAATAATTTTGTGATTATTCCCCTAGTTCATCGTGCCGATGTGGTGGCAATTAGCAATAGTTTGTCGGGGTTTAAATTAACTCCCTGGGATAGAAATACTTGGAACATCAAGGACTGGAAGCGTAGTAAATAAATGCTGAAATATTTTCTGAAAAGATTATTATTTTCGATTCCCACTCTTTTAGCTATTAGTATGGTGGTTTTTGGCATTTTGGCCCTAGCGCCGGGGGATCCGATGGGAGAATTTGCAGCTAATCCCGCTATCACCGAAGCGGTGCGAGAAAATATTCGCAAAAGTCTCGGATTAGATCAACCCCTTCCCGTGCGTTATGTCAAGTGGTTGTTAGCATTTCTTCAAGGAGATATGGGCTATTCTTTCACCAGTCGCAGCCCAGTTTTTACCCTCATTTGGCAGCGTTTACCCACAACTCTCTGGATTGTCGGTATTGCCTATATTTTCGGGGTTTTAATTGCTTTTCCTTTAGGCGTAATTTCAGCAGTCAAGCGCTATTCTTGGTTAGACAAAATCATCTCTACTTTTTCGCTACTTGGCTTTTCTTTACCCACCTTTGTGACGGGATTATTATTAATTATTATCTTTAGTGTGCAGTTAAACTGGCTACCATCTTTTTATAACAGTACCCTAGAAATCCGTGATTTTAATAGTTTGGTCGAGCAGGTTAAACAGTCAATTATGCCCATAACCGTATTAAGCTTATATCAAGGGGCGATGTTGATGCGTTTCGTGCGTTCTTCCGTAACCGAAGAAATTCACCAAGAGTACGTTAAAACTGCCTTAGCCAAGGGATTAACTAATTTTTCTGTCCTAACTAAGCACATAGTTCGCAATGCTTTAATCCCCGTTGTCACTCTGATTGCTCTCGATATTCCCTCAATTTTTACTGGGGCCTTAGTTACAGAACAAGTGTTTCGTGTGCCGGGTATCGGTGCTTTATTAATTGATTCTATTTCCCGCAGTGATACCCCCGTAGTGATGGCGATTACCTTTATCTACGGGATTTTAATTGTTATCTTTAACTTAATTGCCGATTTAACCTATAGTTGGCTCGATCCGCGAGTCAGATATTAACTATGAACATCATGCGATCCTTACACACGGCGATTTTAGTCACGGAGCTAGAAAAAGCCGTTAACTTTTACGAAAATGTTCTAGGATTAACTAGAATCGATCGCCCTTTTCAATACGATGGGGTTTGGTATCAAGTGGGAGATTATCAAATTCATTTAATTGTCGATAGCAATTACCAAAACTACCGTCCCAATCCCGAAAAATGGGGACGCAATCCTCATCTTGCCTTCGCTATTGATGACGTGGCGGCCATGGGTAACTATCTAGAAAATCAAGGTTATACAATTCAAATGAGTGCCTCGGGTAGAAAGGCATTATTTGTCAGTGATCCCGATGGTAATATCCTAGAAATGAGCCAAATTTAGCCTTAATTAGCTAGACACAATTAATTACACATATCTAACTACCCCTTGCCTCTTGCCTTTTGCCTTTTGCCTATCCTAACCAAGAAGTTAATTTTGTTCTATTGCTTAAAAATTCCCCGATATGTTAGACCAATTACAGACTCAACTCTATCACCTTGAACAATACGCCGATCGCTTAGTGACTTCCCAACTAACTCACCTTAGTTTTGTCAGTATTGCCGTGATTTTTCTAGCCGGTTTACTTACCAGTCTTACCCCCTGTATGCTGTCGATGTTGCCGATTACCGTCGCTTATATCGGGGGTTACGAAAATAAAGGTCGTTTAGCGGCTTTTTGGCAGTCCACATGGTTTTCCCTAGGATTAGCCACCACCTTAGCGGGATTGGGACTAATTGCCGCTACTTTAGGAAAAGTCTATGGACAGGTGGGGATCGGTTTACCAATTATCGTCAGTGCGATCGCTATTTTGATGGGGTTAAACCTCTTGGAATTATTACCCCTGCGCTTCCCCTCCCTTGGCGCTACCGATTGGATTACCGGGGATTTTCCTCCGATTTTGCGGTCCTATCTTCTCGGTTTAACATTTGGTTTAATCGCCTCTCCTTGCAGTACACCTGTTCTAGCAACTTTATTGGCATGGGTGGCAAATACGGGAGATTTAAGCTTAGGAGGGGGATTATTGTTATCCTACACTGGCGGTTATGTTTTACCCCTAATTATCGTCGGTTCTTTTACTGCCTCGCTGAAAAGCTTTCTTTCTCTGCGTCAATGGTCCGGGTGGATTAATCCTGTCAGTGGGGTTTTATTAATCGGTTTTGGAGTTTTTTCTTTATTATCCCGTCTGCTGTGATGGTGGAGAGTTATGATAGATAATTGGCTAGAATTGCAAAACTTTTAACTATGACTATATCGGAAACTTCCTCAAATTTAAAGAATACACCGCCTCAATGGGGACGTAAATTTATCCAGACTATTGCCGATCTAAGATTGGCAATTATCCTCTTACTTTTAATCGCTATTTTTAGCATTTCTGGGACGGTAATCGAACAGGGTCAATCCCTATCTTTCTACCAAGCTAATTATCCTGAAAAACCCGCTTTATTTGGGTTTCTGACTTGGAAAGTTTTATTACTATTGGGATTAAATCATGTTTATAGCACTTGGTGGTATCTATCATTATTAATTCTCTTTGGTTCCAGTTTAACCGCTTGTACCTTCCGACGACAATTACCCGCTTTAAAGGCGGCAAGAAACTGGCAATTTTATCAACAATCTCGCCAATTTCAAAAACTAGCTTTAAGTGCTGAATTAGAAACTGGTTCCTTAGAATCTCTCACCCCTCTATTAGAAAAAAAAGGCTACAAAGTTTTTCTAGAAAATAACAGTCTTTATGCTCGTAAAGGTCTGATCGGTAAAATCGGTCCGATTATCGTTCATGCAGCCATGTTAATTATTTTAGCAGGGGCAATCTGGGGAGCGTTAACGGGGTTTTTCGCTCAAGAAATGGTAGCTAGTGGCGATAGTTTTCAGGTTAAAAATATTATTGAAGCTGGACCCTTATCTAAAAATTCTCTCCCTAAAGATTGGGGGATTAAAGTTAATCGTTTTTGGATTGATTATAGTCCTAAAGGTGATATAGAACAATTTTATTCTGATTTGTCGGTGATCGATAATCAAGGAGAGGAGATTGATCGCAAAACTATTCAAGTTAACCAACCTTTGCACCATAAAGGGGTGACTTTTTATCAAACCAGTTGGGGGATTGCCGGGGTAAAAGTACAGGTGAATAATAGTCCGATCCTACAGCTACCGATGGCTAGTTTAGACACAAAAGGTAATGGACAAATCTGGGGAACTTGGATTCCGACTAAAACCGATCTTAGTGAGGGAGTTTCTCTTTTAGTCAGAGATTTACAAGGTACGTTAATTGTCTATGATGCTAAGGGAGATTTAACCTCTGCTGTGCGAGAAGGAATGACGATTCCTATCAATGGAGTTAATCTAAAAATAGTTGAATTAGTCGGCAGTACAGGTTTACAGATTAAGGCAGATCCAGGAGTACCTATTGTCTATTTAGGTTTTGCTTTATTGATGATGGGAGTAGTAATGAGTTACTTTTCCCATTCCCAAATTTGGGCTTTACAATCGGGCGATCGCTTTTATATTGGTGGGAAAACTAATCGCGCTCAAGTCAGTTTTGAACGGGAAATAATTGATACCATCGAAATCTTAAAGTTAAAGTAGAATTGACGTTAATTTGGTGTCGTTTCCCGATCAAAAGTTCTGTTTATCTACAGCCTTTCTCCCAAGGATGAAGTATAACCTAATTTGCTATTGACGACTGGCTCCTGACTCCTGACTCCTGACTCCTAACTCCACCAACAAACTTTTTCAGTAAACCCCAATCACTTATATGCCAGAATTGCCAGAAGTAGAAACGGTACGTCGCGGATTAAATCAAGTTACCCAGGGCAAAAAAATTATCGGTGGGGAAGTATTATTACAGCGTACCCTAGCCTATCCTAATTGCGAGGCAACTTTTCTGCAAGGAATTGCTCAGACTACGATTAGCAATTGGCAGCGCCGGGGCAAATATCTCCTCGCCAATTTAGATAATGGTAGTAGTATCGGGGTTCATCTGCGTATGACCGGACAATTGCTCTGGGTAAAAGATACTACTCCCCTGCCGATTCATACGCGCTTACGCTTCTTTTTTGCTAATCAGCAAGAATTGCGCTTCGTCGATACCCGCACTTTCGGGAAAATTTGGTGGATTGCCGCCGATAAAACCCCAGAAAGCGTGATTACCGGTCTGAAAAAACTGGGAATGGAACCCTTCGATCGCAATTTTACCCCCGATTACCTCTATAGTCACTGTCAAAAAAGTCGTCGTCCGATTAAAACTTTTCTCCTCGATCAAAATGTGGTGGCAGGAATTGGCAATATCTACGCGGATGAAGTTCTTTTTAAAAGTGGTATCCATCCCCAAACTGCCGCCAATCTCTTGAAAATTGAGCAAATAGACTTATTGACAAAAAACATTATTTCTGTATTGGAAGCTGCGATCGCTGAAGGCGGGACCAGTTTTAGCGATTTTCTCCACGTTACGGGAGTTAATGGCAATTATGGCTCGATGGCCTGGGTTTATGGTCGTACCGGCGAAAATTGTCGTCTTTGCGGTGCAACTATTGCCAGAATTAAATTAAGTGGGCGCTCGGCTCATTTTTGTCCCCAATGTCAAGTCTCAAGGGAATTATGAATTATGAATTATGAATTATGAATTGGGAAGTGGGGAAGTGGGGGAGAGGGGAAGTGGGGAAATTGAACTAAAACCCCAAAACCCCAAAACCCCAAAACCTGTCTCCTGCGTCCTCGATTCTGCTGTAAGCTAATGGCTAGATTGTCAGGTCACGGAAATCGATGCAAAGTTCACTGAAAAGGATTATCATCGGGGCGAGTTTTTTTCTCGCTACGGTAGTCGGAGCAACTATCGGTTATATGGCCTACGGTTGGAGTTTTCTCGATGCCGTTTATATGGTGATAATCACCATATTTGGAGTAGGTTTCGGGGAAGTTAAACCGATTAACACACCCAGTCTGAGAGCTTTTACCATGTTAGTTATCGTCTGTGGGACCACCTCGGCCGTTTATGTGGTGGGAGGTTTTTTTCAGATGCTCACCGAGGGAGAAATTAATAAAGCCTTTAGCGATCGCCGGATGAATAAAGAGATGGAATGCTTAGAAAATCACGTCATAATCTGCGGTTTTGGGCGCATAGGACGCATCCTAACCACTAAATTGGCAAAAACAGCCCAATCCTTTATTATCGTCGATAATAACCCCGATCGCATTCGATTAGCTCAGGAAAAAGGTTACATAACTCTTAATGGTAACGCCACCGATGAAAGTATTCTCCAGAAAGCCGGTATCGACAAAGCGCGAGTTTTAGCGACGGTGTTGCCCGATGATGCCTTAAATGTCTTCATCACTTTAACCGCAAGGGAACTCAGTCCGCAACTATACATCATCGCCAGGGGAGAATATCCCAGCACCGAGAAAAAATTAAAACTAGCCGGAGCCGATCAAGTGGTCTTACCTGCTACCATTGGAGCGGAGAGAATGGCCCATTTAATCACCCATCCGGCCGCGATTGATTTTTTACAGGAAGATGAAGGTAGGCGCAATCTTAACGAATTATTAGCCGATATCGACCTGCAATTTGAAGAATACTCGATTTTAAGCGATTCGCCCTTTTTGGGACAACCTATCAGTCAGATGGAAGTGCGGGGACAGGGTGCTTTTATTATCGTCGCTATCCGTCAATTTGATGGTGGTGTCATCACCCATCCCGACCATTCCACCATTTTACAGCAAGGCGATACAGTCATTTTATTAGGTCATCGGGGCGATGTTCCTAATTTTGCCCGTCGTTATGCTCTGCGTCGAGAAATGCGCTATCGAGGGTCTTCTTGGTAGGATATTTACCTACAAAAAAGTTGAGCTTTTCTGGAATTAATTTCGCTGCCGATGGAGATAGGAATGGCTCACCAATTATCTCCAGGGACAGCTATGAAATTAACCTATCGCGGCATTGCTTACGACAAAAATCCCACTGCCACCGTTGCTTCCAGTCCGATGATTTTAGGCTATCGTGGTGTTCCCTATTTAAAAAACCGTGGTGTCGTTCAAACCATTGAGAAACAGGTAGCCGTTACCTATCGCGGTCAAGAACATCATATCACTCAATCTTTAGCTTCTTTGCCCACGGAAGGACATTCTTTAAGTTTTTAACTTCTAGTTCATTTTTCAATTAATCTTTTTTAAATATTGTCAATTAATGATTTCATCAATTACCTTAGACGGGTTTTATCTTCCCTCTTTCCCCCTTGCTCAAAGGGGGATTTTTTTACTTGTTTTTGCCAACTAAAGAATAACTACCTAAGCAAAATTAATTACACATATTTTTCCCTTCCGCAGTTCCCCAGTCCTGATGTTCCCCCTTTCCAGATTCTGAATTTAATTTTCTCGAACTGCTGATAGTTATCAGTTTTTTGTAGAATAGGGAGATTGAGAAAACGAACATCTGCCCTATGATAAGATTCCCTTTGACTGGTCGTTATTCTGGTTTATGCGTCTTGCTCACTTTATTCTGGTTAAGCGGTCAATCTTTACCGGTGCGAGCAGAAAAAATCTATAATCCCGTCCCCCTCATCCTCAATAAAGAAATTAACGATACTCTCACCGACAAAGATATTCCCACGGGTGAGGGGGGGTTTGCTAGGGATTATACCGTAGATCTGGAAAAGGACGATCAGGTGGCCATCGATCTCAAATCGGAAAATTTTGATGGGGTGTTAATTCTCCTGGCCGACGATGGTTCCACTGTAGCGGAAAATGATGATGGTCCCGATGGTGGTACTAATGCCCTCCTCTTTGCACGCATTACCGAGTCGGGTAAATATATTATTCGGGTGAGAGCTTTCGGAGAAACCAGTGGGGGAAAATTTACCCTGAAATTAACCCGTTTACGGGCCGTGGAGGGCAAAAATTAGCTAATTATTGTCAAAAAAACCAAGAATAGAGCCTCTGTCCACTCCACCACCGCACCGTAGGTATCGCCGGTGTGACCGCGAAGACGACGATATAACCAGTAACCAGTAAGCAGAGCGAGGGCGATTCCGGCACTAATGGCGATTATTCCCCACCTTAGACCACCAAATAGGGCGATTAACCCCCAAATTACTCCCCCACAGTCCCAGGGCAGACAAAAAGCCACTTTATGAAAGGCTCCCTTACCGGTGGGTTTGAGGTAGGGATAAAGAGCGATCGCCATTACTTGCCCCCAACGTCCCCAAATTGGTGCTAAAATTAGAGCTAAGGCTCGATTATCGCTTAAATCGCTCAAAGCGGCGATTTTTAGCAGCAAAACCATGGTCACGGCCATGACTCCAAAGGCCCCAGTAACACTATCGGCCATGACCAATAAACGACGCTGGGGGTCGGTGACAGCTAAACCATCGGCCGTGTCACTAACTCCATCAAGGTGTAGTCCTCCCGTTAGATAAACCCAAACCCCCACAAGGACAACCGCACGAGTTAGGGGTGGCATTCCCAGACCAGCTAGAGTTATATCGAGCAAAACCAGAATTAAACCCAAAAATAAGCCCACTAAGGGAATCCATCGGGCAATTCTGCCAAAATTAGGCCAAGCAATCGGAACCGGAATAATCGTGTAAAAAGCGATCGCACCTAAAAATGAGCGAATTTCTTGACAAATGAAGTTAAATATGGTAGTCAATCTCCCCAATTCGCTCCCGGTATGGCATCCTTTCTCATAAAGATGAAGTATAACTTAATTTTGTATCGGCCACCCTGTGGGATTTTCAAAACATGAGAACACCTATAATAATTCGATATAACACGCTTATTGTAATGTTATAGGAAGAGTTCTTGTGATCGCTCTATAGGAGAGTAATAGGCGGAAAGATTTTTTAAAAAAATGTGTATTTAGCGTGATATACGGAAACTTTCCGTATATTGTGTAGTTAGCGGGCAAAATCACTATAAAGGAAGAGACTCAGCATGATTGATAATAATTGGATCGAAGACCTTCTAAATAAATCAAAATCAAACACCAAAAAAGAAGAAAAAGAGCATAATAATCCGCTTGAGTATAAGCTCATCACAAATCTTATTGACGAATGTTATAAAATACACAAAGGAGATACTCTTATCCCGCTTGGTAAACTTCTTGCGAGTACCTTTGACCTGCTTATTTCTGCCGATTATTATTCTTATGTTGGGCATAAAGGTTGGTATTATTGCCCTACTCCAACACCGAGCCTTTATTATCATTTTACAAACTGTTGCCCAAGACATGCACTGGGTAACATTTTCTACTTTCATCCAGCCAGTAAACCAGAAAGCGGCAGCATTGGGAAATCTACTTCTAGGCTACTCAGAGCATTTTTGAATGTATTGCTCAAAAAAAGAGGCAGATCTGAAAGAATTTTGAAAGGTGCTGAACCCGTTGATGTTGTTATCGTTAATGAAGAAACACATTGTATCCTATTTGGAGAGATTAAGGCATCTCCCCTGTTGACTTTGCCATTGCAAATGGCATGCGAGAAATTGACAGATGATGGCGGAAAAGAAATTACTGAACATGATGGTAATCTTACAATCAATACAATATTTAACCAGCAAATCAATCTATTCGTTCCAAAGCTCGTTGAAGGTAGTTGGTGTGAATCCCAATATCCTTTTGGTAATAGAGCAGCTCTATCTGATAAATATTGGGGCTATCGTTCGGTTATTGAATTGCTTGCAAAAGATGCTAGTTTTTTGAAGAACTATTATAGTTTCTGGAATGAAGCGTTGAATAAATATCATCCAAAACTTACAAATTCAATCTACTGGCTCACAAATGCTTGCGGTTCGCCAAGTCCAAGGCCTGACTGGTGGCCGAAATCTAAGGGTGGGGATGGTGCTGGGTTCGAGAGTGTATCTGACAGCAAAACTTCAGTGGGCGTTGATAGAACCGATGACATAAAAAAGGGAATTTACCAAGTCTTAAAACTCGGAAGCGAAGGAAAGCCTGTTGCATCGAAATGGAAATTTAAGGTTGGGATAATATCAAACATTCACGCAGCCAGACATTTTGAAGAATATCTGGAATCTTTGAAAAATCTAATTTGGACACATGACACCACAGGCAAAGCCCATAAAGCTGGTGACCTAAATCCAGAACATCCATTGTATAACCTGTTTGATGGAATTATTGCATTAACCGAAAGCCATTTCAGGGATGAATGGCTCAAAGAAGTTTTTGGACTGGAAAACAACTAATGACGAATCAATTTTATTATTTGAAGCTGCGGGCAAACATCATGCTTGATGGCGATATTGATTTGGCCGAACGTGAGGTAAGGTCATTCTTTAAAAACACTGAGCGCGTTAGCAACCCAGCAGAAGTTGAAACCAAAACAGGGTTATCTAACTCCCTCGCAGGTCTCCATACTAGAAATAATGGTTGTATAGGGTTTTTGGCTTGTGACACTACTTTGTCAAATGATGAATTGGTTCGATTACTGAACTTTATTCAAGAAATATGGTTAGAAAAACCATGTAATACTAAAATTAAACCTTTAAGCAATAGTGAACGATGGTCATATAAAGTCAAGAGCGGCGGCAAGGATTTTATTTGTTTGTTGCCGTTTATGGCTTGCGGTGAACTGCTTGGCCAAAACAAAATCCCCGAACCAAAGGTAACTGATATCCAGAGTCTAACTGCTTATCTTGCGGGTAGCCAAGATATCAAGCATAAAACAATTAAGGCACCTACAACGGGAGGGACTTCAACCCAACATCTTCATTCACTCCACAAATACAAAGCAAAATTCTTCCCGCGCCTTATTCGCTCTTTTCTCGTTGAATGCCTGCCAAGGCTGCCCACAGATAAAAACAACAAAGTATTACTATTAGATCCATTTGTTGGTAGTGGAACAGCATTAGTTGAGGCTGCATTACTTGGCATTGATTATGCTGGCGTTGATATTGATAAGCTGTCTTGCGCAATATCTGAAGCAAAACTTAACGCTCTTATGATTGCACCTGAAAGAGTAGATAGTTCCATAAATGAATTAATAAAAAATGCTACTCAAGGAGCTAGTTACGAAGCAGGTTATAAGTTTCCAAGAAAGATTATTCAAAAATTTGAGAGATGGGGTGCGCTTGATGAACAAATTGAATATGAGCGGATTATAACCAAATGGAAAAATGCAATAAGCGGTATTAAAGACAACGAAACAAGGCAACTATTGTGGATATGTCTTAGTGACGCTCTAACGAGAAAATTTGTTATTCGTATGATGGGGACTGGTGTAGGAAGATTTGCCCTTGAAATAGCGAAAACATCGCTTGACACTTTAATTATATCTAATTTGAAATCACTTACAAGAAGTTGCCATGCT
The DNA here is from genome assembly GCF_003112475.1 of Microcystis sp. 0824. Taxonomy (NCBI): domain Bacteria; kingdom Bacillati; phylum Cyanobacteriota; class Cyanophyceae; order Chroococcales; family Microcystaceae; genus Microcystis; species Microcystis sp. 0824. The sequence goes on from NZ_BDSM01000025.1 coordinate 179,272, forward strand.
GCACAAAGCTTGATAGAGGCATATAAAATATCACTCGGTAAAGGGACGGTTCACCAAGGGACAGCGGTTAGCCTCCCTTTTGCTGACAATAGCTTTAGTGTCATTATTACATCCCCACCTTATTTACCAGCGTCTTCTGGCCGGGAGGATTACCTAGTTGGTAAAGCTGTTTCTTGCTTGGCCTTAAACTTGATGTCCGATGATGAAATTGAAGCAGCAGAAACGGGTTCTGTTGGATCAATGAAATGGTCAATTGAAAATGGCGACGGTTTACCTAGTGCCGTTTATGAATTACACGATTGGCTTTTAAGCGACCCTCTTAGAGAGATTAAAGCAAAGCCAGTCCTTGCCTACTACATGGCATTAAAGAAAGCATTAAAAGAGAGCTTTAGAGTTTTAATGAACAACGGGTTGGCTTTTTTCGTTATTGGTAAAGAAAGTGTATTCTATAAATTTAGTAGCAGAGAAGTTCTATATAAAGTTGATTGTGACAAAATATTTGCTGATCTTGCTCTGTTATCAGGGTTTAAAATTGAAGATCAAATTGATGTAGAGCTTGATAAAAAAAATATGAATGCAAGGCCAAGGTCTTTGGATTCCTTTTACGAAACAGTTTTTATCTTAAAAAAGATATCAGACCGCTAACAACCGCATCAACTCGGACTGGCAATTCCGCTGCGCTCCCTTGCCAGCCGATCTGGTAGCACTAGGGTGCGTTCCCTGATGTGGCTCCTACTGCTCCAGCGATCGATTTTTGGGGAACGCACCATGCAGATTGATTGCAGCTGTGGGTTTAAGTGCGATGCAGCTCTTGTGAGCTAAGTTGAGGAATGTTAGCGAAGATTCCCAATGTTTAGGTTAAAATAGAGGGGCAAAAGTTGCAACCGGGTCAAACTAATGATAGTAGCACCACCCCTCTACAGCAAAGAAGAATTTGCCCGACGTAGCAATGAGATTTATTAGAAGGTGCGCTCTCAAGTCGAGGAGGGCAATTATGACAAAATACCAGTATATCCTTTTTCCTTTTTCCCTTGAAACTTACTCTCGAATTATATGAGCTAACGGCTAAGGGTGATAATTTTTTGAAAATCCCTTTGAATAATAGCAAAATTTTTGTCAGTTAAAAGCGGCACATGAACGAATAAGGCTCTCGGATGATATTTTAAGACTTGAAAATATAACTCTTCGCAGACAAACTGACCGGCATTATCGCTGATATAACTATAGTCAAGGTTTTTAATTAAATCTGGTAAGGGAATTGATGTAAATAACTTTTTTGTACTACTCCTAGCCTGAGATTCTAAACTTAAACGATAACGACTTTCTGCCATACCACAACAAATAACTAAATCAGGCTTTTTGTCTTGAATAGCTTTGATAACTCGTTCACTGGCTCGATGGGTATTAACGGGAAGTTGACGCAAAAATAAAAGCTTTTTTGCATAATTATCTTGAATAGATACTAACAAATCATCGGAGGAATTACTCCGGTGATGGCATAACCAAGGCGCAAAAGAAGTTAAGAGAATTGTCAAGTTATCTCCTGATGGTTAATTGGGATAATCCACAAAAAAGCGATCGAAGGGACAAAAATTGCTACACTAACTGACGTGACCTCAATTAAAGACGAGATTGATATTCTATGCAACGCCGTAAATTTTTGCTTATCAGTGGCAGTTTAGGCGGTTTTAGCTTGGTAGCTTGCGCTCATCAAATTTTACAGCCCGTTACTTCCAAAAATCCCCCTGAGTCGGCTGTTAAACAAGCAGAAAAGGCGAAAAAAGTCAAGATAATCGTGATTAGTGACCTTAATAGTCAATACGGTTCCACTACTTACGATCCCGAAATCGATCGAGCTATCCCTTTAATTATCAATCATAAACCCGATCTGGTACTCTGTGGTGGGGACATGGTGGCAGGACAAAAAAGCAGCTTGACAGAGGCAGCAATTAACGCCATGTGGTCAGCCTTTGATCGCCATATCGCCGCGCCCCTGCGAGCTGCTAAAATACCTTTTGGTTTTACCATCGGTAATCATGACGCTTCTGGAGCTTTATCCGCAGGAAAATTTATCTATGCTCAAGAGAGAAAATTAGCCCAAGATTATTGGCAAAACCCCCAACATAATACAAGTTTAAATTTTATCGATAAAACTGGCTTTCCTTTTTATTATACTTTCACTCAAAATGGTATATTCTATCTAGTTTGGGATGCCTCCACTCATTTAATCTCTCGGGAACAACTAAATTGGGCAGCAAAAAACTTGAGTAGCCCCGACGCTAAAAATGCTAAGATGCGGCTAGTAATCGGTCATTTACCCCTCTACGGTATTGCCGTAGGCAGAAATCGACCGGGGGATTATTTAGCCGATGCTGAGCAATTAAGAGCGTTTTTAGAGGGCTATCAGGTGCATACTTATATTAGTGGCCATGCTCACGCTTACTATCCGGGTAAACGGGGGCAATTACAATTATTACACGCAGGAGCTTTAGGCAGTGGACCGCGACGGTTATTGAACAGTGAACAAGCACCCAGAAAAACCCTAACAATTGTCGATATTAATCCCCATCAACAGGAAACAGTTTACACCACCTACGACATGAAAACCCAAGAAGTGATCAATATTACCAGTTTACCTCCTTTGATTATGGCTCCCAACGGGCAAGTTTTACGTCGAGATATTCCATCGGTTAACTAGAAAGGAACTCCCATAATGGCCACTGTCATCAGCACCGTTAATATGAAAGGAGGAGTAGGAAAAACTACCCTTACCGTCAACCTTGCCACCTGTTTAGCTAAATTTCAGCAAAAACGAGTCCTTGTCCTCGATTTAGACGCTCAAATCAGTGCGACTCTCAGTTTAATGTCTCCCCACGAATTCGCTCAACTGCGTCGCAAAAAACGCACTTTAAGCTATTTATTAGAAGCAATTATCAAACCCAATCCCTACAATAAATTAACTATTGATGATATTATCGTCCCTTCAGTCTGTGAAATTCAAGGCTTAGATTTACTGCCAGGAGATATCGAACTTTATGATGAATATGTCGTCTCAGAAACCCTGCACCATCAAGCAATTTTACAGGAAGATTTAGGCTTTGATCATGCTTGGAATAACCTGGAAAGAATCCTGATTCAAAAAATCATTGATCCCATTCAAGACCGTTACGATTATATTATTATGGACTGCGCTCCGGGCTATAATCTTTTAACTCGTAGTGGTCTCTGTAGCAGTCATTGTTATTTACTACCTGCCCGTCCCGAACCTTTATCAATTGTCGGCATTCAGTTATTAGAAAGAAGAATAGTTAAACTCAAAGCTAGTCATCAAGAAACCCAACCGATTAACCCCAGTTTACTGGGTATAGTTTTTATTCTTTCCGGTGGTGGTTTACTCAGTCGCTACTATAATCAAGTTATGCGCCGGGTACAACAGGATTTTCAAGCCCATCAAATTTTTGCCAATGCGATTCCTATGGATGTTAATGTAGCTAAAGCCGTGGATATGTTCGTGCCTGCGGTGGCAGCTATGCCCTCTTCTAGTGGTTCCAAAGCTTTTATGAAACTCACAGAAGAATTCTTGATGAAAACCAAAAAATAGGAGATAATTACTATGGTCATTGAGTGGTTAGAATTTCAAGTTAAACCCGAAGCAAGGGAAAAATTTATCCAAAAAGATCAAGAAATTTGGACAAAGTTTTTAGCAAAACAACCAGGTTTTTTAGGTAAAGAACTTTGGATTAATCCCGCCATTGAGGAACAATTAATTATCGTTGCCCATTGGCAGACGCAAGAACAGTGGAAAGCTGTCCCCCAAAATTTACTTGATGACACCGAGGCAAAATTTTCCCTAGCCATGGGAAAAGATAATTATCAATTAACCAAAGTCAAGGAATTTCAAGTCAGAAAATTTCGAGAAAATTGTCAGAACAATTTAGAATCTATGCAGCCTGGATAAAAAATCAATTCATCTTTTTGTCCCCTGTCAACCTAGCCAAACTTGTCATGAGGGGCTAAAGTGTGCTATAAGCAGTCAGACCGTGCCATGGTCTTTATTCTTTCCGATTAGGTAAATTACTGATGACTCAACCGAAACGCGCTCTAATTACTGGTATCACTGGTCAAGATGGTTCCTATCTGAGCGAATTATTATTAGAAAAAGGCTATGAAGTCCACGGTATCATCCGTCGTACTTCAACTTTTAACACCGATCGCATTGATCATATCTACACTGACCCCCACCAGCCCGATACTAAATTATTTCTTCATTATGGCGACCTCACCGACGGGACGACCCTGCGGCGTATCCTTGAACAAGTGCAACCGGTAGAAGTGTATAATTTAGGGGCCCAATCCCATGTGCGAGTTAGTTTTGATGCCCCAGAATACACCGTTGATGCAGTAGGTGTGGGAGTTTTAAGATTACTAGAAGCAATTCGGGATTACCAAAAAAGAACTGGCATCGAAGTGCGTTTCTATCAAGCAGGTTCCTCGGAAATGTTCGGGAAAGTCATGGAAGTTCCCCAAAAAGAAACCACGCCATTTTATCCCCGCAGTCCCTACGCTTGTGCGAAAGTTTACGGTCACTGGCAAACAGTCAACTATCGGGAATCCTACGACTTATTTGCCTGTAACGGCATTTTATTTAACCATGAATCCCCCCGGCGTGGAGAAACTTTTGTCACGCGCAAAATTACCCGCGCTTTGGCCCGAATTATTGCCGGACAACAGAAAAAACTCTACCTAGGAAATCTCGATTCTAAACGGGATTGGGGTTATGCTAAGGACTATGTGCGGGCGATGTGGTTAATGTTACAACAGCAAGAACCAGATGATTATGTGGTGGCGACCAATGAAACCTATTCTATCCGGGAGTTTCTCGATATTTCTTTCCAATACGTTAATTTAAATTGGCAGGATTATGTGGAGTTTGATGAACGTTATTTGCGTCCAGCGGAAGTGGATTTATTGATAGGAGATTCTACAAAAGCCAGGGAGAAATTAGGTTGGCAGCCGTCGGTGACGTTCGAGGGACTGGTAAAATTAATGGTAGATGCGGATTTAGCGGCTTTGGGGATTAATCTTAATAACGGTGGTGATAGCCAACAGTTATTAAAAGATCTGGCTTATCTTCGCAATCGTTCGATGACAACTGTGGATTAAAGAGGTGAACATATGCTGAATTTAGGCGAACAAAGAATCGTCGTCACTGGGGGGGCCGGATTTTTAGGTCGGCAAGTAGTTAATCAATTAATTGCAGCGGGGGCAAATCCCGAAAAAATTACAATTCCTCGGTCTAAAGATTGTGATTTAAGAGTTTGGGAAAACTGTCAACGTTTAGCCGACGAAGAAGATTTAATTATCCATTTGGCTGCCCATGTGGGAGGCATCGGTCTCAATCGGGAAAAACCCGCAGAATTATTCTATGATAATTTGATGATGGGAACCCAATTAATTCACGCTGCCTATCTAGCAGGAGTGCAAAAATTTGTCTGTGTGGGTACAATTTGTGCCTATCCAAAATTTACTCCAGTACCTTTCCGTGAAGACGATTTATGGTCAGGATATCCCGAAGAAACCAATGCGCCCTATGGTATCGCTAAAAAGGCTTTATTGGTACAATTAGAGTCCTATCGTTTGCAGTATGGTTTCAACGGAATTTATCTTTTACCAGTGAATTTATACGGGCCAGAGGATAATTTTGATCCGGGTAGTTCCCATGTAATTCCTGCTTTAATTCGCAAGGTTTATGAGGCACAACAACGGGGGGATGAACAACTTCCTGTCTGGGGAGATGGTAGTCCAACCCGGGAGTTTCTCTACTCCACCGATGCAGCACGCGGCATTGTCATGGCCAGTCAATTCTATAATGAATCGGAGCCAGTTAATCTTGGTACAAATTATGAGATTTCTATCAAAGATTTAGTGGAATTAATCTGTGATTTAATGGGTTTTGATGGCGAAATTGTTTGGGAAATAGACAAACCGAATGGTCAACCGCGACGCTGTTTAGATACAACCCGCGCTCAGGAAAAATTCGGTTTTGTTGCCCAAATGGAATTTAAAGAAGGTTTGCAAAAAACCATTGAATGGTATCGGCAAAACGCCGCTTAGTATCGATAGCAGGTGTGTTAGATTAATAACTAACACACCTGATTTTTTTAAGCTTACTGACCTGTAAAATCAGAACGAAGGTTTAATTTAAAATCTTCCTTGGGGTTAATTGACAATAATTCCACCGATTCTCCTCGTAATAACCAGCCGGCTAATACTTCTAATCCCCCTCCTCGTAATAATCCCTCGCTAACCGGTTGGTCAGAAGTAAAGGAAGCGAGGACAGAAGCGGCGGATTTTCCTAATACTGCACCCTGAATAATTTTATCGGGGTTAACTCCTTTAATTAGCCTTTCTAGACGGGTGAAAACTGCCGAAATAGCATCAATAGATTTTTCTTGGGGTTGACGGGTTTTTAAAAAGATTTTTTGGGATAGAAAACGGGAACCTTGACCATCCGGTTTAATTTCTCCGATAATCTGACTACCATCGGGAATAATTGTCTGTCCTTGGGAATTTTTGATATTATCGGTGACGGTCAGAGATAAAGAAAAAGTTTCCTGTTTGGTTAAAAGAATTTTTTCCCCCTGCTCGTATTTTACAGGGATGTCTGTGCCGGCTGGAATTAATTGATCATTCCCCAAAGGAATCGGTTTAATCGGGTTAATTGGGGCGAATTGACGTGCGATCGCAGGAGTCAAGGAAAGGGAGACCACAACGAAAGAAGCACTTAAAAGCATTGTTAATAGGGTCAGAGGATGATGACGACCCTGCTTTTGAAAATTTAGCATCTTACCCTTGAGTTTCCTAGTGGGAGCGAATTAAAGATAAAGACGAAAGCGGAAAAAAGTTTGTTTCCAAGCAAGAAAATGCGGGAAAAAGGAGAATTTTAGCAAAAAATAACTGATATTTCCGACTAACTGCCAGTTATTAGTTTATTTGGTCTATTGAAACGCCAAAACTCTTGATTTGTCCGCAGTTCTTAGTTTGGCACGGTTAATGGGGATAACTATTTATGGGAGAATTATAGGTTCAATCCTATCAAAAAAAAATCACCCGATCGAATTAACTTTAAGTTTTGCGATCGAGATTGCCGTCACTACCAGTCCTCCATCCCTATAAACCAAGAATATTCTCCCTGATCACCCGCGAACCGGATGCTGTTGCTAAAATAATCTTCATAGTCCCCAAGCTACCGAAACGAGCAAAGAGAGAACCGCCACTTTATCAATTAATCAATTATGGATTTACTCGAATACCAAGCCAAGGAAATATTTGCTCAGGTAGGTATCCCCATTTTACCTTCCCAACCAATCCACGAACCGGGGGGACTAAAAAGATTAAACATTCCCTACCCCATCGTGCTGAAGTCCCAGGTACGAGCGGGAGGACGGGGAAAAGCAGGAGGGGTGAAATTTGTCGCTAATACCATCGATGCGATCGCTGCTGCCCATGCTATTTTTCATTTACCGATCGCCGGAGAATATCCAGAAGTAATCCTAGCAGAAGCCCGGTATAATCCGCAACAAGAGATATTTTTAGCCATTTTACTCGATTATCATCTGCAAAGACCGGTTTTACTCGGTGCGAGTCAAGGGGGGATGGATGTGGACAGTTTACTGGCAACCATGCAAAAAGTGGTCATTGAAGAGAGATTTTCACCCTATCTCTGTCGGCAATTAGCCGTATCTATGGGTTTAAGAGGGTCTTTGATCGAGTCTATCAGTCAAATTCTCGAAAAAATGTATAGTCTCTTTGTCAGCAAAGATCTCGATATTATCGAGATTAATCCCCTGGGTATCAACGAAGCTGGGGAAGTGATGGCCCTAGATGGCAAAATAAGTGTTAATGATGCCGCTTTACCTAGACATCTCGATCTTCTGGCCTTGACCCCTCCCCAATTACAATCCCCTTGGTCGATAATTGATCAAACTGGCCAAATAGCCGTGATCAGTAATGGCCAGGGTTTGATGTCCACTGTCTGGGATGCCTTAGCCAGCAAGGGGGCAAAACTAGCAGCCTGGCTTATACTGGAGGAAAGACTAGAATTAGAGCAATTAAACGAGCAAATAGAGGCCGGTCTGCAACAATTCCAACTATTGGCCGATTTAAAAGTGGTTATCGTTGATATTATCAGTTATCCCGACTTTGGCCAAAAAGCGATCGAGACTATTAGCAATTACTACCGCAGTTATAGCCCATTATCACCCAGCCGGGGCAGCGGCGAACGAACGATCCGGGCCACCCGACAGGAAAGACAAACCTTGCAACCTCGATCTTTTCTCAATCCCACCCTACCACAAATAATTTTTCGCGTCCTAGCTGACAGCAAAGCGATCGATCTCAGTCAGAGTTTAGCTGATGTTAACTTTCATTGGTTAGAGTCTTTAGAAGATGTGGTCACTGCAGCCATTAAATTAGCCTAGAATCAGTGATCAGCGATCAGTTATCAGTTATCAGTGATCAGATGTGAGTTTTCAGTTCACTGATTACTGTTTACTGTTTACTGTTTACTGTTTACTGGACGGCTACGCCGTGCCTTTGGCAACACTGAAACAACTCCCAACACTGAATATATGAAATGGACAGATAAAGATCAGATAATTATGCAAGGGATCGATCGACCCCTAGGCAAATATTACGCGGCACGATTGAAAGCTCAGGGAACCTGTTTAGTAGCGGGGGTGGCTAGTGGCTGCAGTGGTGAGATAATCGCAGAGATACCAGTGTTTGATCTAGTGGCCGAGGCCGTTGCTGAAGCCGGAGAAATCAAGACCAGTTTAATTTTAGTCCCCCCCAATCAAGTCCTAGATGCGGCCTTAGAAGCGATCGCAGCAGCCATTCCCCAATTAATTATCGTCACCCCCGGAGTTCCCCCCTTGGATCTGGTGGAATTATTAAAGATAGCTAGTACCACCGGGACATTAATTCTCGGACCCGGCAGCCAGGGTGTAATTATTCCCAATTATCTTTGGTTGGGTATTTGTGAACCCAGTTTTTATCAATTGGGGACAATCGGTCTGATTACGCGTGGCGATCGCATAGGGGATGAAGTGGCGAAAACTTTAACAGCAGCCGGGTATGGTGAATCTATGGCGGTAAATCTGGGGACTGACGGCATTATTGGCTCAAATTTGTCCCAATGGTTGCAGGTTTTTGAGGAAGATGAAAATACCGAGGCAATTCTCCTCGTCAGTCAGGTGGGGGGAAAGGCCGAAATCGAGGCAGCCAAATATATTGCCTCGGCAATCGAAAAACCAGTGATTGCCTATCTTGTGGGGTTAAATGCAGCGATTGAAACCAATTTCGGTGATACAGAAACAATTATTTCTAACCAACTTTCCTACTCTGTTGCCGCTAAGAATACCAGAAAAGATAGCCTACGTCATTTTCAAGAAGCTGGGGTGACAGTGGTGGAAAAATTCGCCGATTTACCTGCCTCTTTAGGGAAAGTCTTGTCCTGAATTTGACCCCATTGCTCCATTAACGAATTCAGCAGGGTTCTTCTACTTTCTCTATGAGAAGCAGAAGTGTTGAATGATAGCTTCATAATGCAAAAAAGCGACTAGAATATCATATTTTAGTCGCATATAAATTATAATAATCATTATTATGATGCTAAACTCTTTGGCGGAAATTGTCAAGACAATCTTAAAAAGACTACCCAACAATGACTATCCTGTTCTCAATACAAGGCTGTTTGTACTTATCTGGCTTCATCTAATTTTCTCTCAAAGTCTCGGTAGCTTACGAGATTTGTTTTTCCGACTAAATCATCAAGGAATAGCGGTGGACTTATTTACTTTCTCTAAAGCCAGTAAAAACCGAGATTATCAAACATTTAATCAGATTTATTTAAGCTTAAATCACGGGCGCTGCTTAATCAAGGTATGAATGCTAATGAGTGCATATATCAAAAAGTCAGTTTGAGCCTGAGTTTTAAAAAATGTAGATGCAATGATTCATACCCAAAGTTAGCAACGCCTCTGAAACTGGTTATATTGGAGAAAGTCCTGTTCATTTTGGCTTTAGTAACATGGAGATAAAATCGGCTCGATTTTTTTTCTGAAAACCCTTGACAAATGGCGAGACTTGCTTTAGACTTTATGTATAATGGGAATCCGTGCGCCCATATATATAGGGTTTTTGAGGGAAGATAAGAGAGAAAAAAATAGACTCAAAAACCGGGTTGAGTAGGAAGAGGATATAAGGTATGAAGACGGAAAATTTCTCTCCCCGACAAGCATTAAACAAAGCATTTCTGAGAGTCAAACCGAGTCGTAGTCAGGTGGAGAAGTTTCAAACCCACCTAGAACAACTTTTGGGGAGTATCAACGAGACAGAATCCGAGGAGTTCCACAAAAACCTGCTTGCAGACTTTCTCAAACACAGCTACTATAGTCCCCAACATTTCATCAACACCAAGGGAAGGAATGATTTAGTCATCCATAATGGGAAAGAATCGCGGGATTCCGTGGGGGTAATACTGGAAGTCAAGAAACCCAGCAATAAAAGCGAGATGCTGCGGAGAGACAAACTCAACTGTAAAGCATTACAGGAATTACTCCTCTACTTCCTACGGGAAAGAATAACCGAGAAAAACCTAGAGATAAAACACCTGATTGCTACCAATATATATGAGTGGTTTATCTTCGATGGGAATATCTTCGAGAGACTATTCGCACAAAATCAGGAACTCGTCAGACAGTTTAATGACTTTGAGACGGGGAGACTAACGGGAAAAACCACCGACTTCTTCTATAAACAGATAGGGGAACCCTTCCTGAACTCCATACTCGATTCCCTGACATACACCCATTTTGACTTGCGGGAATACACCCAAACCATCCTGGAGGACGAACATAACCTTATCAGTCTCTATAAAATCTTTTCTCCCGAACACCTCTTAAAACTCCCCTTTGCGAACGATAGCAACAGTCTCGACAAAAACTTTTATAGTGAACTGCTGCATATCATCGGATTGACAGAGAGAAAAGAGGGAGGAACAAAACTCATCCGACGTCTGCAACCGGCAGCGCGACAACCCGGTTCGCTGCTAGAGAACGCTATCAGTCAAGTGGAGAGTTTAGATAAAATCTCTCGTTTACCCAATCCCGAAGAATTTGGGGAGACGGAAGAGGAGAGACTATTTAATATCGGTTTAGAGTTGGGGATAACCTGGATAAATAGAATCCTCTTCCTCAAACTATTAGAAGCGCAGATAATTAGGTATCATCGGGGGGATAAATCCCTAGGGTTTCTCAATTTAGGCAAAATTGCCAACTATGACGACTTAAATCGCTTATTTTTCAGCGTTTTGGCCAAAAAACAGACAGAAAGAAGCAAAGACATCCAGAATACCCATACTCAGGTTCCCTATCTCAACAGTTCCCTATTTGAACCCACAGACTTAGAACAATCAACCATAGTCATCAGTAACCTGCGTTCGGAGAATATAGAGATTTTTGCAGGAACAGTCTTAAAGGATAGTCAGGGGAAAAAGCGAACAGGAGAAATCAACGCTTTAGCATACCTATTTGAGTTTCTCAATGCCTACGATTTTAGCAGCGAAGGTGGGGAAGCGATACAGGAGGATAATAAGACTCTTATCAATGCGTCAGTGTTGGGATTAATCTTCGAGAAAATCAACGGATATAAGGATGGTTCCTTTTTCACCCCCGGTTTCATCACTATGTATATGTGTCGGGAAACGATTCGACGCGCAGTAATAGAGAAATTTAACCAGAGTCAGGGATGGGATTGTCAGACAATCGAGGATGTGTATAACCGCATCAAAGATAAAACGGCAGCCAATGCTATTATCAATAGTCTCAAAATTTGTGATCCTGCGGTGGGTTCGGGACATTTTCTTGTTTCTGCTTTGAACGAGATAATCGCGATTAAGAGTGAGTTACAGATTTTAGTGGATAAAGAGGGGAAAACTCTCAGGGATTATCGGGTTGAGGTGGTGAACGATGAGTTAATCGTCACCGATGATGACGGTAATCTGTTTGAGTATAATCCCCGCAACCGAGAAAGTCAGCGAGTACAGGAGACTTTATTTCAGGAAAAACAGCGTCTGATTGAGGGGTGTCTCTTTGGAGTTGATATCAATCCCAACTCGGTGAAAATCTGTCGGTTGCGTTTATGGATTGAGTTACTCAAGAATGCTTACTACAAAGCAGACAACGAGTTAGAGACGCTACCGAATATCGATATTAATATCAAGGTTGGCAATTCTCTGATTAGTCGCTTTGGGTTATCCAATGATTTACAAGTCTTTTCCCGCAAAAGTCGTTTAAGTATCGAGAGTTATAAGGATGCGGTGAGAGTCTATCGCAACGCGGAGGATAAATCGCAAAAGCGTGAGATGGAGAGATTGATAAGTGAGATTAAGAGTAGTTTTCGTCAGACTTTACAGGGAGATAATCCTCTGAAAAAGCGCTTGCGGGGTTTGGAAACGGATTTATATAGTCTAGAGAATCAAATTTTGTTATTTGAGGAGTCACCCAAGGAAAAGAAAGCGCGGGAAAGGAAGATTAGTCAGTTAAGGAATGAGATTGATAAGTTACGTCCGCAACTGGAGGAGATTGAAAGCGGTAAGATTTATCATAATGCTTTTGAATGGCGCTTCGAGTTCCCCGAAGTTCTAGACGATAAGGGGAATTTTATCGGTTTTGATGTGGTAATTGGTAATCCTCCTTATGGAGTGAAATTCAAGGAAATGGAAAAAAGATTGTATAAGGAATTTTATACAACCATAGATGATATTTACACAATTTTTATGGAAAAAGCTACTAGAATATCTCACAAATCAGGATTTTTCTCTTTCATCACACCAATATCTTGGTTAACAGGTGATAAATATTATTCCACAAGGAAAATCATATATGAAAATTCTCATTTAGTCTTAGGAATAACTCTACCCTATGATATATTCAACGATGCTTATGTAGATACTGGAATTTATTTATTATCTAAAAACAAATCTTTAAATATGTCGTTGGTATATGAATTTAATCCCAGAGATAAAATAGATTTTAATATTATAAATTCCTTAGATTATCATATACTTAGCAAAAAAGAATGGTCTAACAGTCAAGATTTAAAGCTAATTTTTAACCCTCTGTCAAAACTACTGAACAATAAACTAAGTAAAATTCAAACAACTATCGAGGACATTACTGATTCAGCTAGAGGTATTTTAGCTAATAAAAATGATTATTCTTTAAATAAAATTGATGATTTTCACGAACCAATTTTAACTGGCAAGCTTGATAGATACTTTCTAGAAGATGTTAATGAATACATAAAATATGGAGACAATCTTAGGGAGAAACCGTCATCATTTGATTTTTTTACAGGAGAAAGAATTCTTGTCAGAAGAATTATAAGTAGACAGTTTAGAATAATGGCAACTTTGACTCAAAAACCACTTGTTGTTAAGAAAGATATTTATATTTTTAAATTAAATACGGACAGGTTCTCAATCAAATATCTCTTATCTATTATTAATTCTAAATTCGTTTCTTATCTTAAAACTAAAAACTCTACATCGGCAAAAAAAGATGATTTTACTCAGCTAACCATGAATGACATCAGAAAGTTAAGAATTCCTATTCCTACTCCCAATCAAGTAGTCAATATCGAAAATATTGTAGATCAAATTCTCACAGATAAAAAATCTAATCCCAAAGCTGACACCAGCGAGTTAGAAAAAGAGATTAACCAAATAGTGTATGAATTGTATGGATTAAGCGAGGAAGAAATCAGGATAATAGAGGGGGAAATAAAATAAATATAAATGTAGGGTGTGTTAGCGAAGCGTAACGCACCCAAAAGCATCCCAAAGGACTAAAAAAAATTTGATCCCCCTAAATCCCCCTTAAAAAGGGGGACTTAGGGGGATACAATCGTTCTGATGATAAATTCTGTTTTTAATAGTATGATGAACTCCCAATCGAACTTTAAAACCCATCTCCCCACTTCCCCTATACCTTCCTATTGCCTATTGCCTATTGCCTATTGCCTATTGCCTTATTTCAACAAGTAAATTAAATTTGCGCCCAGCTTATTAGTATTCTATAATACCAATGCTTAGGAAACTATAAAGAAAATCCCAAGATTGAGCGAGTACCTTGGCGAAAAAAGCTATAATAGAATAAAATGCCTAATTTTTTCAACAAAATTGTTATGATAGTTACCAATAGACAAGAGCTAGAAGAACTGATACAACAGGTAAAAAAAGCTCAACAACAATTTGCCAACTATAACCAAGAACAAGTAGATCTTATCTTCAAAAAAGCCGCATTAGCAGCCAACAACGCGCGCATTCCCCTAGCTAAAATGGCAGTACAAGAGACAGGGATGGGAGTAATAGAAGATAAAGTGATTAAAAACCATTTTGCCTCAGAAATCATCTACAACAAATATAAACACAGCAAAACCTGCGGCATTATCGAAGAAGATAAATCCTTTGGATTGCAAAAAATCGCCGAACCCGTGGGCATTTTAGCGGGGATCGTACCCACCACAAATCCCACCTCCACAGCCATTTTTAAAGCCCTAATTGCCCTGAAAACCCGCAACGGCATCATTTTTTCCCCCCATCCGCGAGCCAAAGACTGCACGATCGCAGCGGCCAAAATAGTCTTAGAAGCGGCCGTGAAAGCAGGCGCACCGGCCGGTATTATTGGTTGGATCGATCAGCCATCGGTGGAACTTTCCCAAGCATTAATGCAACATCCCAGCATTAATTTAATCCTTGCTACCGGCGGTCCTGGTATGGTAAAAGCGGCCTATTCTTCCGGAAGACCTTCCCTAGGAGTCGGTGCCGGCAATACCCCCGCTTTAGTGGACGAAACTGCTCACATAAAAATGGCCGTTTCCTCGATTATTCTCAGTAAAACCTTCGATAACGGCATGATTTGCGCCTCCGAACAATCGGTAATCGTTGTCGATAGCATCTATGAAGAAGTTCGACAGGAATTTATTGATCGCGGGGCCTATCTTCTTTCCCCCGAAGAAAGGGAAAAAGTCGTCGGGATTCTCCTAAAAGATGGTCATATCAACCCCGATATCGTCGGACAACCGGTAGAAAAATTAGCCACCATGGCCGGAATTTCCGTTCCCGAAGATACCCGCTTACTAATCGGAGAAGTAGAAAATATTGGCTTAGAGGAACCATTTTCCTACGAAAAACTCTCGCCAATTTTAGCCATGTACCGGGCCAAAGACTTTGAAGATGGGGTAAAAAAAGCCGAAAAACTGGTCTTATTTGCCGGTCGAGGTCATACGGCCGTGCTTTATACCGCACCCTCCAATCGGGAACATATTAAGCACTTTCAAGACAACGTACAAACGGCCCGGGTATTAATTAATACCCCTTCCTCCCAGGGTGCGATTGGTGATATCTATAACTTCCGTCTCGATCCTAGTTTAACCCTCGGTTGTGGCACTTGGGGCGGTAATTCCATCAGCGAAAACGTCGAACCTACCCACCTATTAAATATTAAAACCGTAGCCGAGCGCCGGGAAAATATGCTTTGGTTCCGAGTACCACCAAAAGTATATTTTAAATACGGAGCATTACCCGTCGCTATTCGGGAATTAGCCGGCAAAAAACGGGCCTTTATTGTCACCGATAAACCTCTTTTCGACCTAGGAGTTACCGCAACTTTACAGGAAGTTTTAGAAGAAATCGGCATCACGATTAATATCTTTTATGATGTGGAACCCGATCCTTCCCTAGAAACCGTCGAACGGGGGTTAAATGTAATTAATACCTTCAATCCCGATGTAATTATCGCTATCGGTGGTGGTTCCCCCATGGATGCCGCTAAAATCATGTGGCTACTCTACGAGCATCCAGAGATAGAATTCGAGAGCTTGGCCATGCGTTTTATGGATATCCGCAAACGAGTCTATGAATTGCCCCCTTTAGGCGAAAAAGCTCTGATGGTGTGTATTCCCACCACTTCGGGAACAGGATCAGAAGTGACTCCCTTCGCCGTCGTGACCGATCGCCGTAATAATATTAAGTATCCTTTGGCAGATTATGCTCTAACTCCCAGCATGGCCATCGTCGATCCGGAATTAGTGCTGAATATGCCGAAAAAATTGACAGCCTACGGCGGAATTGACGCTTTAACTCACGCTCTTGAGGCCTACGTCTCGGTTTTAGCCTCAGAATATACCAATGCTCTTGCTCAAGATGCCATCCGACTGCTGTTTAAATACTTGCCCAGTTCCTATCATAACGGAGCTAAAGACCCGAAAGCGCGGGAAAAAGTCCATTACGCGGCGACAATGGCAGGAATGGCCTTCGCTAATGGCTTTTTAGGCATCTGTCACTCCATGGCCCACCAATTGGGGGCAATTTTCCATATTCCCCACGGTCTAGCCAATGCCTTGATGATTTCCCACGTCATCCTCTATAATGCCACCGATGCCCCCTTTAAACAGGCGACTTTCTCTCAGTACAAATATCCTAACGTGAAGTGGCGCTATGCCAGGATCGCTCATTCCTTGGGATTGGGAGGAGAAAGCGAGACCGAAAGTGTGGAAAGATTGGTATTAGCGATCGAATGTTTAAAACGGGAAATCGGTATTCCGGCCAGTATTAAAGAGGTAATTCCCGAAAGTGAAGCCGAATTTATGGCCAAATTAGACCATTTAGCTGAACAAGCCTTCGATGATCAGTGTACCGGAGCCAATCCCCGTTATCCCCTGATTGAGGACTTAAAAACCCTGTTAATCCAAGCTTATCACGGCAATTTGCCCCTAGAGGTGGCGGTAAATGGTCACGGTGATGTCAGTCTTGCCGATTTGAAGTTAGAGCCGCAACCGTTGAGCTTGTAGGGATAGATTTTGCCTTTGATTCCCCCTACTCCCTGTAGGGTTGATTCATGAATCAACCCTACACCCCACACCCCACACCCCACACCCTACCCCCCTTAATCAGGGGATATCCCCCCTACCCCCCTTAATAAGGGGGGATTTGACAGTTTTTAACACCTACCTACTTAGCCACTACTTAAAAATTATCTTTTTTCCCCCGCAGCCGTGCAAACACTTGTATTGGTTCGCTGCTATCCATGGTCATGGCCAAAGCGGGACTATCCCAACGCAAAAAAGGATTAGTCAGCTTTTCCGTCCCCAAAATTGCCGGAATCGTGGGAAGATCTTCAGCGCGATGTTTTTCCACTTCCCGATAACGCTGTTGCAGAGCAGCATTATTAGGGTCAACTGTCAAGGCAAACTTTAAATTATTTAACGTATATTCGTGAGCGCACCAAACCCTAGTCTGGTCGGGCAGCGATCGCAATTTAGTTAAAGAAGCCACCATTTGGCCCGGTGTTCCCTCAAATAAACGACCACAACCCCCCGAAAACAGGGTATCACCACAGAATAACTCACCGTAATCTCCGGGGTTAACCGGGGGAAAATAATAGGCAATATGGCCGCGAGTGTGGCCGGGGACAAAGAAAACCTCGGCCCAGCGACCGGCAAATTCCACCCGGTCCCCCTCCTCTAAAAACAGCTGCTGGCCCGGAATGCGACCGCGATCCTCCTTTCCCCCATAAACACAAAGATGGGGATAACGATTAATTAAAGCCTGATTAGCCCCCACATGGTCGCCGTGGTGATGAGTATTAAAAATAGCGACTAAATCCACCTGTAAAGCCTCTAATCGCCTGAAAACGGGTTCAGGTTCCGCCGGATCCACCACGGCCGCGATTTTTTGTGCCGGATCGTAGAGGAGGAAAATATAATTATCGGAAAGGGCGTTAAGACGTTCGATCTCCATGGTAGAATCTTGATGCTCAGGTTTAACTCGATCATACCTATAGCAGCATCTTTCAGAAATCAGGCTAGAAACCTCAACCACTGGGACAAAATCTTAAATATGGCCGATGTAGAATAATAACTATAATAAAAGTGTCATAAAAAAGCAGTGAATTTATAGTAGTTATGACGATCAAATTTCGGTTTCATCCAGAGAAAGCAGTGGAAGCCGCTGCTATACTCTTAAAGCTGCACGGCAAACCGATGAAGTATTTAGGGTTGCTGAAAATGCTCTATATAGCTGACCGTCTTGCTTTAAAAACCATGGATCAACCAATTACTGGGGATAGATATGTATCAATGGATTATGGACCGGTTCTCAGGGGTGTTTATGATTTGATTAAAGGACAGCCCGTGGACTCTGCTTTACCCCTGTGGTCGAAATATATTTCTCCCCGGGATTCTAATTATGTTGACCTGCTGCAATATCCCGGCAATGAAGAACTCTGTGAAGAAGAAGAAATGATTCTTAAACAGGTTTACAAGACTTTTGGCCATCTCAATCCCTTTCTTGTAGCCGAATGGACTCACGATCTACCAGAATGGAAGGATCCCCATGGTTCGGCTATTCCAATTTTAGTAGAGGATGTTTTGCGATCTATGGGTAAAACGGAGGAGGAAATCGAAGATATTAGCCAAGAAGCCCAGCGAGAAGCCTATTTAGATGGAGCTTTACATGGCTAGTCTGGTAGTCAAGCTGGGGGATGCCTTTTTAATCGATACACCCCCTAATAAGCAACATCTCTATATTGCGATCGCAAAGACTTCTGAAAATAGATATTTATTTGTCAATGTTACAACTCGAAGAAGCAGTTCGGAAGCTACTTGTGTGCTTTTGCCCGGCCTTGGTGTCCCGAATTTTATCGTCTGTGAATCCGTGATTGCCTATCAATTTGCCCGGGAGATGGATGCCACGGAATTAGCCAGTTTAATCACTGCGGGTAGTCCGATTCCAAAAGGCTCCTGTTCAGCCACAATTCTCGCACAGATTCAGCAAGGTGGTCTAGTTTCTCGACGGCTGAAAAACAAGTACAAAATTGCCCTGAGAGCTTTCTTAGATACATAGCTTCAGCCGTTTTCTGGTTAACAAGTTTTTGTCCCCTAACTCCCCGCAGCACAGGAATCGGCAAAAATTACGCAGGGAATCCCCACATGACTAACGGGAACAATATCGGGTTCTGTGGGGGGAAATAAAGCGACAACGTGGGGAACGGGACGGGGAGTATAATGCACTTGCGATTGACCCTGATAAGCGAGGGAGGTGCTTGCTCCTGAATCCAACATCACCGCGTCCCGAAAACCTGCCTGTACTAATAATTCTCCCAAAGCCATGGAATCGATCGGCTCTCTGGAAACCCCGATAACTGGCTGTCCTGCCTGATTAATCCCCCAAAAAGCCCGGTGACGCAGGGCATCAAAACCGTAAAGTGTACCAAAGGATTCTCGGGATTGTGGTTGTCCATCTTTGACTAACCAAGCGGCCGCGACAAAAGCATCCGTCACCTTGAGATCATCTTCAGCCTCGGCTGCGATTCCTTCTAGGGTATTATGACGGACAGGATCAAAGGGAAGATAACGCACCCATCGATCGGTAATGATTACTAAAGGACGACCCTCTAACTTGCCGATTTCCCCTTCATATCCCGGGATAAAGCCGCCATTTTCGCTTAAAACCGGCCCGATCATCTGATTTGAGTCCAATTCCTTGAGAGAGAAAAAACCGCCATCTACAGCCGCGACTGCTTCTGTGCCGGCGATAATTTCCTCCACTTGATAACGACTATCAGCGTGGATGGTTTTGGGAATCCCGCCACTAATCAGAACAAGTGTATTTGTTGGGAATTCCACTTCCCGTTTTTGGATGGTGGTGGCAAAGTTAAAACCGCCATCGGTACGGGGTAAGGGATCACCTCCCCAAGCTTGCGGGACAACTTCCCTAGTGCGCGATTGCCCAAAGCGTCCAATCGTGAGTAAATCGGGGGATTGTCCAGCAAAATGCTCATCGAGGTCATTCATCGATAAAGCCGCCCGATAACCCGCTTTTTTGACGAATTCCTTCACTCGATCGTCCGCCTTCCCTTCCGGATAGGTAAAATAATTAATCGGAATACCCAATTCTTTTTCTAAGATTTGTTTCGATTGCTTGACTTCTTGCTCCAAATCTGCATCGGACAATAATCTTAAATCCCGGGGATGACTGACACTATGGGAGACAATTTGTACTAGAGGATCGGCGGCCATTTCCTGGAGTTGTTGCCAAGTGACACTGGTTCTGCCGGTTTTTTGAGTCATTTTATTGATATAAATCGAGAAAACAGCAGGATAGTTATATTTTCTCAATAAAGGATAGACATACTGGTAATGTCCCCCATAACCATCATCAAAAGTCAATAAAATCGGTTTAGCGGGAAGGGGGATACCTGTCCGCAGATGGGAAATTAACCAATCGATACTGATCGGAGTTGCCCCGATTTCCTGCAAAAATTGAAAATGTGCCTCTAATTCGCCAGGGGTAACGTCAAAAAATACCTCTTTTTCTGGTAAAATGTCGTGATACATTAAAATCGGTACTTTAGTTCCTTGAGCGCGGGGATGAATTTCCGGCCAGGGTGCTAATTCGATCGCTGTTGCCGAGTTATTTTGCCAATTATCGAGACTAATATCGTTTTTTTGGAGAGATAGGGAAAAAATCACGCGATCGGAGAGGTTTTTATAGGTTTTACAATCAAAAACTCTCGATATATCCTTAAAAGAACTATTTTCTCGGACATAATCCGCGCATTCCGGTTGAAACTCCCTAAAGGGTGCGGGGAGAGAATCACCCCCCACCAGAGCATTAGAGCGAGGATAGAGAGAAATTGTCCAAATAATCAGACAAGTGACGATAAATGCCAAAAATCCGTATAGGGGAAGGAAAGAAAAGGAAGATTTTTGCCGAGCTTGCCAACGCATAAGATCAAGTAATAAAGTAATAAAGTAAAAAAGAAATTGAGATTTGCGCTAGTACCTTGACTAACAAGCTGAGTTTCCCTATAATCCGTTCCCTTGTCAAGTTTTCTAGAACACCCTCATCAGTTATCAGTTATCAGTGAGCAGTGAGCAGTGAGCAGATTTGAGTTTTCAGTGGACAGTGGTAATCAGTGAGCAGTTGTCAATAGACTACCTTTATTGATTCTCCCCTCTCCCTTTTCCCCACTCCCCTCTCCCCAATTCATAATTTATAATTCATAATTTATAATTTCCCATTCCCCCCACTGATAACTGGTTACTGTTTACTGGACGGCTACGCCGTGCCTTTGGCAACACTGAAAAACCCCACACCCCACACCCCACACCCCACACTCCGCTATATTCACGGGGATTAAGTTGGTAAAGGGTGACACAAAACTGCTAGAGTTACCAAAGACGAGTATATAAACTTTACAGATATTGTATGAGAGTTTTGGTTATTGGCGGAGACGGCTATTGTGGTTGGGCAACGGCACTCCATCTATCAAATAGAGGTTACGAAGTAGGCATACTTGATAGTTTAGTTCGTCGCTATTGGGACTTACAATTAGGCTGCGATACCTTAACACCGATCGCACCCATATCTCATCGGATTCAACGCTGGCAAGATCTGACAGGAAAATCGCTCGATCTTTTTGTCGGGGATATTAATGACTACGACTTTCTGATTCAATCCCTGCGACAGTTTCAACCAGACACCATTGTTCACTTCGGAGAACAGAGATCTGCACCCTTCTCCATGATCAATCGCGAACACGCGGTTTTAACCCAAGTTAATAACGTTGTTGGCAATTTAAACATCCTCTACGCGATGAAAGAGGAATTTCCCGAAGCGCACCTAGTGAAACTGGGAACGATGGGTGAGTATGGCACACCGAATATAGATATTGAAGAAGGCTACATCACGATCGAACATAACGGTCGTAAGGATACTTTACCCTATCCCAAACAGCCAGGTAGTATGTACCATCTCAGCAAAGTCCACGATAGCCATAATATCCATTTTGCCTGTCGGATGTGGGGTTTAAAAGCCACGGATCTCAATCAAGGGGTGGTTTATGGAGTCCTCACCGAAGAAACGGGAATGGATGAGATGTTAATTAACCGTCTCGATTACGATGGGGTTTTTGGCACTGCTTTAAACCGTTTTTGTATTCAAGCGGCAATCGGTCATCCCCTGACAGTGTACGGTAAAGGTGGTCAAACGCGAGGATTTTTAGATATCCGCGATACCGTGCGTTGTTTGGAATTAGCGATCGCAAATCCCGCTCAATCGGGAGAATTCCGCGTTTTTAACCAATTTACCGAACTGTTTAGCGTCGGTGACTTGGCACTGATGGTTAAAAAAGCTGGTTCCGCGTTGGGGTTAAATGTGGAGATTAACAATCTTGACAACCCGCGCATCGAGTTAGAGGAACATTATTTCAAGGCTAAAAACACGAAATTACTCGATCTAGGCCTACAACCTCACTATCTCTCCGATTCTCTCCTCGATTCCCTCCTAAACTTCGCCACCAAGTATAAAAATCGGGTAGATATGAATCATATCCTACCAAAAGTCACTTGGAAACGATAATTTATTAGTAAATGATAAGTTGAGGATGGGCAAGTAACCCATCCTTTGCGTTTTTCTAATGTATCGCCATCAAACTCGATCTTAATCCGCACTGATGGGAATTATTGTCGTCCGCGATTGGGGGAATTAGCGCGACGTTCCTGCATTAACTGGGAAAATTCCGTTCTTTGAGCGGGAGTTAAGACTTGGCGAATTTCCAAAAAACTCTCAAATTGCAGGTTACTGATTTCTTGGCGATTGCGAGAGATTTGCTGATGTTTAGAACGGATATCTCGATCGGAGGCATTATTCGATAATAAACTATTTAATTCTTGTTCGTTGTTTCTAATGGTTTCTTGCAATTTTCGGATTTGTCCCCGATATTTCTGACGAATAGCGGCAACTTTTGACTTTTGGTCATCGGTAAGGTTTAATTGTTCAATTAGTCCTTCTCTAGAATTATTCATCCCACGGGGACGATTTTCAGGACGCTGGGGAGAGCTAGTTTGAGCGATAAATAGACGATCTTGGGGATAGGATAGCACAGTGGCAGTTGAGGCCAAGTTAGCGGCCAGAGTTAAAGCCATGGTCGTGCCGAGAATCGAGAGAGTAGAAAAGTACATAATTGACCTTGACAAAAAAATTAAGGATTATAGGTAGAATAGGTGAGTTGAGGCTCGTTTAAGGTCATCCAAGGGGAACTATAAACGCTAGGAGCAGCCATCGGTGGAGCGATGCTATGGTTCCAACTTTCCACTAAAAAAGCTTCTAATTGCTCGTCAGAAATTTGGCCTAGTTGTGGATGAGGATCGGACCAACGATAGTAAGCAAAAATCAGGGCCGATAAGGCAGTAATACCAGTAATCCACCCCAATAAAGGCGTCAATTTTGGGAAATTTACTGGCTTTTCTTCCCTAATCATTTGCATTAACTGTTCTTCTTCATCTATCGGTCGAGGTGGCAGCGATGGACGATAGCGACGCAGAAAATTAACCACTTTGTCATCTTCTGGGGACATTAGAGAACTCCTTGTTTTTGCAAAAATTGACCCATGGTTTTACGCGCATAATGAAGACGTGATTTCACCGTACCGAGGGGAATTTCTAAGATTTGGGCGATTTCCTTTTGGGGTAAGTCCTCTAGATCGTGAAGGACAAGCACAGCGCGATGTTCTAAACTGAGAATTTCTAACCCTTCCCGGACCACCTCCTCATAATACAATTGCATCAAATCGGGACTATCTTGGGGACGGGATTGGCTATCAAGGGGGTTTTCCTGATCAGTGCTTTTGGTGATCCTCATTTGTCTTTTGGCTAATTGTCGCCGACCATCGATCGCCACATTGCAGGTGATCCGATAAACCCAAGTGGAAAAGTATTCAGGTGAACGCAATTTCGGCAACCCGCGCCACAGTCTTAAAAATACCTCTTGGACAAAATCCTCTAGGAATTCCCTTCCACAGAGTTGATAGAGAGTAGAGCGGATTTTTGGTTGATAAAGACGGTAAAGGTGACGAAAAGCGACCCTATCACCCCTTTGACATTTCAAGATTAACTCTCGATCGCTCACACTTGTTTGCTTATCGGTTATCACCCTGATCATTACCCCCGCTGGATACCTGTCCGTTTAGACTGGGGGGTGTCAAGAATGGTTCATAAGTAAGTGGGAGACAGGAGATAGGAGTCAGGAGACAGGAGACAGGAGACTCCGAGACAGGAGACAGCTTTACTCTCCCCACACCCCATCACCCCATCACCCCATCACCCCACACCCCACACCATTCAGGAGTCAGGAGTCAGGAGATAGGAGTCAGGAGATAGGTTTTTGGGGTGATAGGGTTTTAGGGTTTTGGGGTTTTAGGGTTTTAGGGTTTTGGGGTTTTAGTTCAATTTCCCCACTTCCCCATCACCCCACTTCCCCATCACCCCACACCCCAATTCATAATTCATAATTTATAATTCCCACACCCCACACCCCACACCCCACACC
>NZ_BDSM01000026.1:0-188293 GCF_003112475.1 Microcystis sp. 0824
GCACCGCTGGTGTACCTGTTATCGTGCCAACGGTAAACGCAGGGTAGCCATGTGCGGAGCGGATAACCGCTGAAAGCATCTAAGTGGGAAGCCCACCTCCAGATGATTGCTCTCATGGCATTAAGCCAGTAAGGTCTCGGGTAGACTACCCGTTGATAGGCTCTAGATGGAAGCTCGGTAACGAGTGCAGTCGAGGAGTACTAACCGACCGAGGGCTTGACCTGATTCTTCTTTTCACCACTTTTTCCCTAGCTTTTGCAGTCTTGAGGGTTCTACCCTTCCTGGTGTCTTTAACGTGATGGCACCACTCCGATTCCATCCCGAACTCGGTTGTGAAACTTCACCGTGGCCAAGATACTTGTCGGGTTGCCGACTGGGACAATAGCTCGATGCCAGGATTATTCTTTCCTACCCCTCAATCCGACAAGATTGGGGGGTTTGGTTTTATCTAAGCTATGGCCTGAATTAACACAAAAGGTTGCACGATTAGTGTATTAAAAAGGTTATCGGGATGGGAATTCCAATCGCTTAACTGCTCTTGTGTCGGTTTTTCTAGTAGTTTTTCCCCGATCCAATTCTGCACTTGAGCAACCCGATCACCGGCGATCGCTTCTGCCACTTCGATTAAATTGAGGGAATCGGAAACCAGGATCAGCGCATCCCTTTGAGCATGGGGGATCAAGTCACTCCACTCCACTTCGGCTAATTCCTCTAATAACTGCTCGTGAATATTACCCATACTGTCAATCCTTGCGAAAAAGCTCGCTCAATAACGAATTAGCTCCTCTTTCTAGCATACAGGCAAAGGGACAGCCGATTTCCCCATTCATAGTAATATTAAGCTAAAATATAACGAACGTTCGATATTAAACTTATGCCTAAGATAGTAGATGTAGAACAATACCGAAAAGAACTCCTCTTAAAAAGTGCCGAACTCTTTGCCGAGAAAGGCTATGCTGACATGACGACGAGAGAATTAGCGCAAGGATTGGGAGTGTCCACGGGAACGCTATACCACTACTTTCCCAGTAAAGCGGCACTTTTCGAGCAATTAGTCGAGGAGATGTGCCAGCAGGATGTTTTATTAGCTAAAGCCGAGATTGATCAAGGAAAAACCCTGACAGAAAAGCTAAAAATTCTCGGCAAATTTATGACTAATCGAGAGGATTCCTGCATCAAACAATTATTCTTATGGATTGATTATTCTCAATACCAAGGACGAGAAGAACTGCGTCGTAGTCATTTTTTTGAGCGCGTTGATCGCCGCTATCATCAGGCAGTAATCGAGATTTTAGGTATTAGCGATCCGAGTGTAGCTTGGTTAGTTGTCAGCGTTATTAATGGACTGATATTAGAGCGCCTGTGGTGCAATGAACAGATTGCGATCGATGAACAAATGGAATTATTAGGTAAAATTCTTACTACTTATTTTCAGGAAAACTGTTAACCCACAACAATCACTTATTAACTAAAAAAGTATGAAAGGTAAAACTTTTGTGAAACCAAATCAAAAGTTAATGATCGGGTTAATAGTATTAGGCACAGGATTATTAGGAATAACCACCTTTTATAGTCTTTCCCAATTCGCCAGCAAACCCGAAACCAAAACCCCTGTAATTGCGTCGCCCGTACCGCAAAAAATCACCGCTTTAGGCAGAATTGAACCGAGGACAGAAATTATCAGCATATCTGCCCCGATGTTGCTTGATTCCGATCGAGTCATGCAATTATTAGTCGATGAAGGAGATACCGTCAAAACAGGACAAATAATCGCCATTCTCGAAAGTCAGGAAAGATTAGAGGATAACCTGCGACAGGCACAAGAACAGGTGAAAGTAGCCGCAGCCAAACTAGAACAGGTGAAAGCTGGGGCAAAAGTCGGCGAAATCGATGCTAATGCCGCTAACGTGCGGAAAATCGAAGCACAATGGTTAGGAGATCAAGCAACTCAAAGGACAACTATCCAAAGATTAACAGCGCAATTAGAAGGGGATAGGGCTGCCCAAAAAGCGACAATTGCTAAATTAGAAGCAGAATATCGCAATGCCAAAGCTGAATTTGATCGCCACGAAAAACTCTATCAAGAAGGGGCAATTTCCGCCTCTAGTTTTGATAGTAAAAGACTGAATTTAGAAACCAGTAATCAACAACTAACAGAAGCAAAAGTTACCCTAGAGAGGATTGAACGCACCGGTAAACAAGAAATAGAAGAAGCCAAGACTACCCTAGCCCGGATTGAATCCACCGGTCAACAGCAGATCAAAGAGGCCAGATCCACTTTAAATCAAGTCTCGGAAGTGCGGGGAGTCGATGTACGGGCAGCCCAAGCGGAGGTAAATGCTGCCCTAGTTGCCGTTAAAAAAGCCCAAACCGAGTTAAATCAGACTTATATTCGATCGCCAATTACCAGCAAAGTGATTAAAGTCAATACCCGTATCGGGGAACAAATCAGCGATCAAGGAATTGTTGACCTTGCTGAAACCGATCGCATGGAGGTAATTGCCGAAATTTATCAAAGCGATATCGGGAAAATTCGCTCTGGACAAACTGCCACGATTACCGGATCGGCGTTTAAGGGCGAAGTTAGGGGAAAAGTGCGCTTAATTGCCTTAAAAGTTGACCAACAAAATATCTTCAGCAATCAACCAGGAGAAAACTTCGATCGCAAAGTTATCTCTGTCCGCATTGCCTTAGATCGCGAAAACAGTCAAAAAGTGGCAGGTTTAACCAATTCCCAAGTAACTGTAACTATCAATGAGTAGGTTTTCCATGAAACTAACCCATCTATTCAAAAAAACGCCCCTATCCTGGTTACAGGTGACGCGAGAGAAAACCCGTTTGATTGTGGCTATTGCTGGGATTGCTTTTGCTGACTTCCTAATTTTTACACAGTTGGGGTTTCGGGATGCCTTATTTGATGCTTCCGTGAAACCCCATTATGTCCTCGATGCGGATTTAGTCCTGATTAATCCCCAATTTGATACCCTCTTTGCGGTGAAAAGTTTCTCACGCGATCGCTTGTACCAAGCTAAAAGAGTCGAGGGCATTCAATCTATAGCCCCAGTTTATATTGCTTCTGCCCAGTGGCGCAATCCCGAAACTGCCCTAGAAAGAACTACTTTAGTCTTTGGTTTTGATCCCAGTCAACGGGTTTTTACCCTCCCAGAAGTCAATCAAAAATCCAGTGATCTAAAGATGTTAAATCGCGTCTTGTACGATCAAGCAGGAAGACCAGAATTCGGTCCAATTGCCGATTTACTCCAGAAAAACCCCGATTTGACAGTTCAGTTAAATAAAAAAGAGGTACAGGTAGCGGGAATTTTTACCCTTGGTGCCTCCTTTGCTGCCGATGGTAACGTCATTAGCAGTGATTCTACCTTTTTAAGGCTCTTTCCCGAACGTCAACCCCACGAAATCGATATAGGAC
The DNA here is from genome assembly GCF_003112475.1 of Microcystis sp. 0824. Lineage (NCBI taxonomy): Bacteria > Bacillati > Cyanobacteriota > Cyanophyceae > Chroococcales > Microcystaceae > Microcystis > Microcystis sp. 0824. The sequence goes on from NZ_BDSM01000026.1 coordinate 3,428, forward strand.
TGGTGAAACTGCAACCGGGGGCAAATATCGAAGCAGTTAAGGTCAATTTACAGGCACTTTTTCCTAAAAATGAAGTAATAGTCCTTACTTTAAAAGAATTTGCTGAAAGGGAAAAAACCTATTGGGCAAATGGTACAGCCATTGGTTTTATCTTTGGTTTAGGTACAGTAGTCGGTTTTATCGTCGGTATCGTCATTGTCTATCAGATTCTCTATTCCGATGTCACCGATCACTTACCCGAATACGCTACCCTAAAAGCTATGGGTTACGGTGATTGGTATTTAGTCGGGGTTTTGATGCAAGAGGCTTTATTACTAGCGGTTTTGGGGTATATACCCGGGTTTATCGTCTCTCTCGGTGTTTATAATCTCGCTTCCTCCGCTACACTTTTACCCATAGTGATGACTACCGCTAGGGCGATCGAAGTTTTAATCCTGACAATTATTATGTGTATTGCCTCTGGAATTGTCGCCATGGGCAAATTAAGGACAGCAGATCCAGCCGATATTTTTTAAGCTATCAAGGGTGAAATAATGCCGATTTTTCAAAAAGAGCGAGAATTAGTCGATTTTAGCCCTAATGAACCCGTAATTGCCATTAAAGGCTTAAATTACTATTTTGGCACGGGGGAATTAAAAAAACAGGTTTTATACGATATCGATCTGGAAATTAAAGCGGGGGAAGTAGTGATTATGACTGGTCCTTCGGGATCGGGGAAAACTACTTTATTGAGTTTAATGGGAGGTTTGCGATCGGCACAAGCGGGCAGTTTAAAAATTCTCGGCCAAGAAATGTTAGGAATTAGTAAGGGCAAAATGCTGAAAATTCGCCGACAAATTGGCTATATTTTTCAAGCACATAATTTACTAAAATTCCTGACAGCGAAACAAAACGTTAGGATGTCTTTGGAACTGCACGAGGAGTTTTTAGAACAAGATCTCGATCAAAAAGCCACGGCAATTTTGGAGTCAGTGGGTTTAGGCAACCGCGTTGATTATTATCCCCACGATCTATCGGGGGGACAAAAACAACGGGTTGCGATCGCTCGCGCCCTCGTCAGTCATCCCAAATTAGTCCTCGCTGATGAACCGACCGCGGCCTTAGATAAACAATCCGGACGCGATGTGGTGGAAATCATGCAGAAATTGGCAAAAGAACAAGGTTGCACGATTTTACTCGTCACCCACGATAACCGGATTCTCGACATCGCCGATCGCATTGTCAATATGGAGGATGGTCGTTTAAGCGATTAACTGCCCAAAAATTACTTGCCAAAAATAGGCCTTTCATGTTACATTAAAGTAATGTCATCGTGGAGAGGTGGCAGAGTGGTCGAATGCGGCAGATTGCTAATCTGTTGTACGAATCGTAAGACCGTACCGAGGGTTCGAATCCCTCCCTCTCCGTCTTTTTTCGGTATTTTCGATGACTGCTCGCCATGATTATTTCTGATCCCTATATAGTCCGGCGGTATTGACACCCTCACTTCCCCCGACGGAATGCAAATTATCAAACCCGTAAACCCTGAAATATTGGCAATTTGGGCGCAAAAAATGGCAACGGCCACGGGGATTACCGTGCGCCGTGCGCCGCTTACCGCCACAACTCTCTAGGGCTTCGGTCGAGGTTTTTCTTCTTTCGGCTTCACATTAAAATAAGCCTCCATTACCTGACGTACCATAGGTGCGGCCACTTTACCACCACCACCGCCGGAATGTTCCGCAAAGGCGACCACAACAATTTCGGGTTTGTCGAAGGGTGCGAAAGCTCCAAACCAAGCATGGGACTGCCCCGGAGGTGCTTCTGCCGTGCCGCTTTTGCCCGCTACAGGCGGTAAAGCGGGGTCTGATAGGGCCCGACCGGTTCCTTCCGCTACCACGGCTCTCAGGGACTTTCTCAGGGTGTCTAGGGTGCTAGGTTTCATGTTCAAAGACTTGCGCCATTCCTTAACATTGCGGGCATCCTGTAAAAGGTGCGGTTTCACCAAAAAACCGCCGTTAGCGGGGACAGCAAACATCACAGCTACCTGTAGGGGAGTCGCCAGGGTAAATCCTTGACCGATCGACATATTGATCGTATCCCCTACGGACCAATCCCAGTTTTTAAAATTACGCAGTTTCCAATCGCGATCGGCAATTAACCCCGGAGTTTCTTCCGCTAATTCTATCCCAGTTTTCTGACCGAAACCGTAGCGCCGGGCCATGGCAATTAAAGCCGGTCCCCCCACTCCGCGACCTATTTGACCGTGAAAAGTGTTACTACTCATGGCCATGGCCCGGACAAAACCCATCGGACCAAAACCGGCGCGATTCCATTCCCCGAAAGCTGTCCCCCCCACATAAAGAGCGGCAAAGGTATTTAAGACCGTATTGGGGGGAAATTTACCCGATTCCATGCCGGCAGTGGCAGTGACGACTTTAAAGGTGGAAGCGGGGGGAAATCCTTGGAGAGCGCGGTTAACAAACGGGTTGCCCTCCGCTTGTAGTTTTTTCCAAGTGGCGGTAGTAATTGGGGCCGAGAAAACATTGGGATCGAAACTAGGATAACTGACCATGGCCCGCACGGAACCATCCCGGGGATCGATCGCCACGATCGCACCCTTGCGTTTTCCTAAAGCGGCCTCGGCGGCTTTTTGGAGTTTTAAATCTAGTGTCAGGGTGACATCTTGCCCGGGTTTAGCAATTTTTTGGCCGAGAATTTGGATTACCTGTCCCGATCCGTTGACCTCTAACTGCATTCCCCCCCATTCTCCCCGCAATTTTGACTCGTAGGCGGCTTCTACACCCATTTTACCGACGACATCTCCCAATCGGTAGCCCTGTCGTCTTTTGGCTTGATATTCCTCCGGGGTTAGTTCCCCCGTATAACCGAGAATATGCGCCCCGATTTTACCATTGGGATAGTAGCGCACTGATTCCACGTCCACTTCAATGCCGGTTAATTCGTCTTTGTATTCCTCTAGGGCGATAATTTGGGAGGGAGTTAAACCCCTAGCGATCCGGATCAGGGTGGAGGGGTTTTCGTCCGCTTCGTTAATGCGTTTTTCTAGATCGCTTCTGGGAATTGCTAAAATACTGGCTAAACGGTCAAGATTGAGTTTTTGGGCGGGATTACGCTGGGATTTTGGCCAAATATAGGCCGCATGGGTTAAGCGGGCCGTAGCCAAAACTTTGCCATTGCGATCGAATAAGTTGCCCCGGACTGGGGGTTTGGGAATAATGCGAATCCGGTTATTTTCTGCCCTTTCTCGGTTAATTTGTCCTTGCTGCAGTTGTAAATAGGCCAATCGTGAGCCGACTCCTCCTAGCAGGACAATGCTAATTAATCCCATAATTAGCCATGACTGACGCTGACGACCGACTAGACGCTCCTTATCTTTGATTTTATTCTGTAATTTATTCGGCGCTGGCCGCGTCGGCGAGGTGAGCGTTTTTTTCCGTTTCAGTTTGACTTTGGTTTTTGAGAGGAGTCCGCTATTACGCATTTGCTTAAAGTTAAAAATTTAAAAGTTATTAGGGCAGTTATCAGTTATCAGTTATCAGTTATCAGTGATCAGTCATCAATCATCAGTCATGAGATTTGAGTTTTAAGTAAGAAGTATTAAGTGAGTAGTTTTAAATAGCACTTTCCTGATGTCTTCTCACTGATCACTGGTTACTGCTTACTGATCACTGGTTACTGAAAAGGACGCAATACTAGGTGATTTAGCTCCTCTGTTTACTAAATTTAAGGGTATCCGCAATATATCTTAACAAAATTGGAGTAAATGCTCGGATAAATTTTAACTTTTGTTAACTTGCCTTGATTTTTCAAAAATACTCAGTAAGAATCTGTCAGAGAGCTTTGATAGGAATTGCTAATAGTTCCGATTAAAAGTTCTGTAGTCCCTCTCCTGTTATCTACTGCTGACCTATGTTAGAAGCTCTTGTCCTTTCCCCCCGCTACTCTCTCGATGCAGCCAATTGGTTAGAAGGAATCGATCCTTCCCGTCATTACTGGTTATGGGTGAATGGAGAGCCACAGCTGCCGGTAATTATCCCCGGTTTGATAGTTTCTAGCATAGAGGAATTAAGAACAGTTATCGGTCAGTTTCGATCGCTACAGCCGGGAGAAAGCCTAAAATTAACAAGAATCGTCGGCAGCTGCAAGATTTATTGTGTGAGCAGTAATTGTTATGCGATCGAAGCAAGGGTGGACAGCGCCTTGGTCTGGCATTTATTCGATCGCGAAACCATAGAAAGTCTCCTCATGGCTGCCCATCCCGATTGGCTCCCCGGGGAAAAAGATCTAGAATTGGGCAGAAAAGCTTTAATGCGCTCCTTGAATCAACCCCTGTACGTTCCCTAGGCAAATTGGCGCAAATTGATTAATTCTTGGGGAGAAGCCAAGAGTTTTACCTCCACAGCGGCAATTTCTCCCGAATTAGTTAGTTGAAATTGCCAGCGCACATTGACTTTAAACAAAGGGGTTTGTACTTGGCCAGTGATGGTAATCTGGGTGGATTGATCCTCCAGGGTTTCTAAGCTTCCCTGACTGGGAAAAGCGGTTAATCCTGGCACTTCCTCATGGAGATAATTAGCGATCGCCTGTCTGCCGCGCACCCCCTCCTCGAAAGGTGCGATTAAAACGCCATCTTCGGCGAATAGTCCGGCAGTTTCGGCAAATTCGCCCGCGTTTAGCCTTTGAAAATAGCGATAGATAATTGGTTCCGTGATACCGGCGATCGAGATTTCAGGAAAGGAAACTGGCGCAGACATATAGTTAAGAGTTTGTCAAGTATTTCTTAACCTAATTTAACATTATCCCTGCTCAAAATGTAATCACACTGCGGATAGAATCCCCTTGGCGCATCAGGTCAAAGGCCTCGTTAATTCTTGCCAGAGGTAGAACGTGGGTGATTAAATCATCAATGTTAATCTTGCCCTCCATGTACCAATCGACTATTTTTGGTACATCTGTACGACCCCTTGCCCCACCAAAAGCCGTACCTTTCCAGACCCGTCCGGTGACTAATTGAAAAGGACGGGTACTAATTTCTTGGCCGGCCCCGGCTACACCGATAATAGTGGCAACACCCCAACCTTTATGGCAACATTCCAAAGCTTGACGCATAATCTGGACATTGCCGATACACTCAAAACTATAATCGGCCCCACCTTTAGTTAAATCCACCAGATAGGCCACTAAATCCCCCTCGATTTCTTGGGGATTAACAAAATGAGTCATCCCGAATTTGGTCGCTAAAGCTTGTTTCTGGGGATTGATATCGACCCCGACAATCATATCGGCCCCCACCAAACGGGCCCCTTGAATAACATTTAAACCGATACCTCCCAGACCAAAAACCACCACTTTTGCCCCCGGTTCCACTTTAGCGGTATTAATCACCGCACCGATACCTGTAGTGACTCCGCAGCCGATATAACAGACTTTTTCAAAGGGAGCATCGGGGCGAATCTTAGCTAGGGAAATCTCCGGCAGCACGGTATAGTTAGAAAAAGTCGAGGTTCCCATGTAGTGATAAAGAGGCTGACCATCGAGGGAAAAACGACTGGTTCCATCTGGCATTACTCCCCGACCTTGGGTAAGACGAATCGCTTGACAGAGATTGGTTTTAAAGCTGAGACAGTATTCGCACTGACGACATTCGGGAATGTATAGGGGAATCACAGGATCGCCCACTTTCAGGCTAGTGACACCTTCTCCCACTTCTACCACGATTCCTGCCCCTTCATGGCCTAAAATTGAGGGAAATAAACCTTCAGGATCGGCCCCAGAGAGAGTATAGGCATCGGTGTGACAAACTCCCGTGGCTTTGATTTCTACTAAGACTTCCCCCGCTTGCGGTGCTGCTAATTGTACCGTTTCAATAGTTAGGGGTTTTCCCGCTTCTAGGGCAACTGCCGCTCGAACATCCATAGGCTCAAAGGAATAGGTTTTTTCTGGTAGAATACCATTAAACTAGGGTATTATAGATAACAAATCAAAATTATCAGGATTTTTTCGGCTTTTCTTGACTATCTCACCCTGATTTGTCCTGAAAAGCTCAAAAGTACGAGAGTTTTTGTCTAGAATTGCCTAGTCTGAGAGGGGGAAATCATGGCTACAGCAGAGAGCAGCAGGAAAATCCTTCCTAGAACTGAATTTTAGCGATTTAGGTTGTCCTAACCAACTCGTTCTCTGCTATACATATCATACTAAATCTGGTTATTAAAGACTGATTATCTATTGCTCCTTTTGCCTTTTGCCTGTCCTGATATGTAGCCCATACTCAACGGATTTAGTATGATTTAGAGCAGTTAACACTATCAGTAACCGATATTTTGCTTGGTTAAATTAAAAATAGCAAATTACCATTAACGTAAGTGTTAATTAAAGAGGTAAATATGGTTCAAATTTTACAAGCAAAAGAAGTCACTCTCAGAGATTTAATTAATCATTTTCAACTAGAGTTTGTAGAAGATGAGCATTTTTTTGGGGAATGGCAGCAAGACCTAAAAGCAATCTCTGAACAGGAAAAAGAATTGTTAGATAAAATCAAAACAGGTTATTTTAACTTATTAAATTATCCTCCCTTTTTAGAAACTTCGGTGAGGATGACGGTTTTAGATTTATTATTATTTATTGGTAACTTTTATCTATTTCCCTTTCAGATTAAAGCGGAAGAGTCTGTTGAAATCATTACAGAAGAGCAAGATTTAATAATTAAAGGAAGGTTAGATACTTTAATTCTAAAAGAGCAATTATGGGTAATGATTCTTGAATCAAAACGGGTTATTTATTCCGTTGAAGTAGGGTTACCGCAATTATTAGCTTATTTAATGGTCAATCCTCATCCCAACCGTCCTAATTATGGAATGTTGACCAATGGTTCCGAGTTTTTATTTGTTAAATTATTATGGGACGGTAAACCTTTATACGGAACCTCTCGTTTATTTGCCATGAGAAATCCGGGGGATTTATATGAAGTTCTCAAAATCCTGAAACATCTCTGTCAGCTAATTTGAGTATGAAGATAATCAGTACCAGCAGAATCATTACTCTCCTATTTCCCTCTGTTGTATAATTTGCTCTGAAAGGCACAAATCAGTAGGCATAAATAAAAATTATCAGAATTTTTTCGGCTTTTCTTGACTATTTCAGCCTGATTTGTCCTGACAAGCTCAAAAATACAAGAGTTTTTGTCTAGAATTGCCCGGCCTGAGAGGGGAATGATAAAGTTAGATAAGAAAATTAAAGATGGTGTGATTAAAATGAAATTTGCTGCTAGTACCTATTTTTCCCTGCTGCGCCATTGTGCGGTTCCTTTGCTATCGATCGCCACTTTTACGCCAATTCTCCTAACTTATTTAGCCAAGGAAAAACTAGAAACCCCGCAACCGCAGGCAAATCTAGAGACTGCTGCCTCCCCTGCTCCTATTATCCCATCTCCGATCGCACCCTTAACTCCGCCATCGCCGAAACTATCCCCCTCTCCCCAATCTTCTGCGACTCCAAAATCAGCACCCTCTCCCCAGTCTTCCCCCTCGGCGCCGAAAAAATTAGCAGCATCGGTTCATTCCCCTAATACTTCCCCTAATACTTCCCCCGCTGCTGCGGCCAAACCGGTGACTAGACAACCTCTAGCGGTTCCCGCTAATTATAGGCCGCCGGTCTTAGAAATTCGCGTGGCGATCAAAAGGGATGTGGCCAGTGTTTTGATTGGAGTTAACGGGCCGGCGGTGATCACCGATCGCCAAGGTCGTGGTTTAAAAACGATTGCCACTAACGAGGGTTTACCGGTCATTGCCAGTGCCAATGGCTTAAAAATGGGCGATTTATCGCTGCCAGAGGTGATTTTTGTGCAGCCCACCAGTGCCGATGGTTTAGTTTATGTGGATGATAGTTGGTATCGGGGTAAAGTGCTGCTGGTTGCCCAAGGCGATCGCTTGTTAGTGGTCAATCATGTTAATTTAGAGGCCTATCTCTATAGTGTGGTGGGTAGTGAAATGCACTCCACTGCGCCAATGCAAGCTTTAAAGGCACAAGCGATCGCTGCTCGTTCCTACGCCCTAGTACACATGATCCGCCCCGCTAATGCTTGGTTTCATCTGGGCAATAGCCAACGCTGGCAGGTATATAAAGGCATTCGCTCGGAGTATCAATCGACTCACCAGGCGGTTAATGCCACTGCTGGGCAGATTCTCAGCTATAAAGGGGGTGTAGTCGAGTCTCTTTATGCCGCCACCGATGAAATTGTCGCTTGGGCCCACGGTGGTCGCGGTATGAGTCAAACTGGGGCTTATAAATTAGCGGAAAAAGGCCTAGATTATCAACAAATTCTCGGTAATTATTATCCCGGAGTTGGTTTAGCCCGTCTAGTTCTACAAAATTAGATTGATTGGCTTCCTCGACTGAAAACTCAAATCTGATCACTGATAACTGATCACTGATCACTGAAATGCCGACCATAGCAGATTTCTAGTAACTGTATTAGAATAAACTTTCAAAATGCTATAGCAGTAAATCTCTCTATGAATAGCCCCTTTCTCGACTATCTCAGCGGTCCCAAGCATCCCGTCCTCGTCTTTGATGGAGCGATGGGAACTTCCCTACAAAGCCAAAATCTGACGGCCGAGGACTTTGGTGGGGCAGAATACGAAGGTTGTAACGAGTATCTTGTCCATACTAAACCTAGCGCCGTAGCGAAAGTCCACGAAGCCTTTTTAGCCGTGGGTGCGGATGTGATTGAAACCGACACCTTTGGGGGAACCTCGATAGTTTTAGCCGAGTACGATTTAGCCGACCAAGCCTATTATCTCAACAAAACCGCCGCCGAACTGGCCAAGGCTTGCGCTAATAAATACTCTACCCCCGAAAAACCCCGTTTTGTGGCGGGTTCCATGGGACCGGGGACAAAACTGCCCACCTTGGGTCATATTGACTTTGATACCCTCAAAAATGCCTATGTGGAACAGGTAGAGGGCCTGTACGATGGCGGGGCAGATTTATTATTAGTAGAAACCTGTCAGGATGTCCTGCAAATTAAAGCGGCTTTAAATGCTATTGAAGAAGTATTTCAGAAAAAAGGTCAACGATTGCCCCTGATGGTTTCGGTGACGATGGAAACCATGGGAACGATGTTAGTAGGAACGGAAATTAACGCCGTTGTCTCTATTTTACAACCCTATAAAATTGATATTTTGGGACTTAACTGCGCCACTGGTCCAGATTTAATGAAACCCCATATTAAATATCTCTCGGAAAATTCCCCTTTTATTGTTTCTTGTATTCCTAACGCTGGTTTACCGGAAAATGTCGGCGGTCAAGCGCATTATCGCCTCACTCCCGTAGAATTAAAAATGGCTTTAATGCACTTTATCGAAGATTTGGGAGTACAAATTATCGGCGGTTGTTGTGGCACTCGTCCCGACCATATCCAAGCTTTAGCGGAACTAAGTCAGGGTTTAACTCCGAAATCTCGTCATTATCATTATGAACCCTCCGCCGCTTCTATTTATAGTACCCAACCCTATATTCAAGATAATTCTTTCCTGATTGTCGGGGAAAAATTAAACGCCAGTGGTTCTAAAAAATGTCGGGAACTTCTCAATGTTGAAGACTGGGATAGTTTAGTATCGATGGCGAAAGCTCAGGTAAAAGAAGGAGCGCATATTCTCGATGTCAACGTCGATTATGTGGGCCGGGATGGGGTGCGCGATATGCACCAATTAGCCTCTCGTTTAGTTAATAATGTCACCCTACCTTTAATGTTAGATTCCACCGAATGGGAAAAAATGGAAGCGGGGTTAAAAGTAGCGGGGGGTAAATGTATCCTCAACTCTACTAACTACGAAGACGGGGAACCGCGTTTTTATCAAGTCTTGGATTTAGCGAAAAAATACGGCGCGGGGGTAGTAATTGGAACCATTGATGAAGAAGGAATGGGACGCACTGCCGAGAAAAAATTCCAGATAGCTAAACGGGCCTATTATGGGGCGATAGAATACGGAATTCCTCCCTACGAAATCTTTTTTGATCCTCTAGCTTTACCGATTTCTACCGGTATCGAAGAAGACCGAGAAAATGGCAAGGCTACTATAGAAGCCATGCGTCGAATTCGCCAAGAACTGCCCGAATGTCATATTCTTTTAGGTGTGTCTAATATCTCTTTTGGGTTGAATCCGGCAGCGCGTCAGGTATTAAATTCCGTCTTCCTTCACGAAGCGATGCAGGTGGGGATGGATGGCGCAATCGTCAGCGCCAATAAGATTCTTCCTCTGGCAAAAATTGAACCAGAATATCAGCAAATTTGTCGGGATTTAATCTATGATAATCGTCGTTTTGATGGCGATATCTGTGTTTATGATCCCCTGACCAAATTAACCGAATTATTTGCGGGGAAAACTACTAAAAAAGACCCCTCTAGTAATGCTAATTTACCCGTGGAGGAACGCTTAAAACAGCATATTATTGATGGGGAAAGATTGGGACTGGAAGAGGCTTTAAAGCAAGCTTTACAGGACTATCCACCCCTAGATATTATTAATATTTTCCTCCTGGATGGGATGAAGGTAGTGGGTGAGTTATTTGGTTCGGGACAAATGCAGTTACCTTTTGTTCTTCAATCGGCCCAAACTATGAAAGCGGCCGTGGCTTTTTTAGAACCCTTTATGGAGAAAAAAGAGGGGGATAATAATGCCAAAGGTACTTTTATTATCGCAACAGTTAAAGGGGATGTTCACGATATTGGTAAAAATTTAGTTGATATTATCTTGACTAATAACGGCTATAGGGTGATTAACTTGGGCATTAAACAACCCGTAGAAAATATCATCGAAGCCTACAAAGAACATAAGGCCGATTGTATCGCTATGAGCGGTTTATTAGTGAAATCAACGGCTTTTATGAAGGAAAATCTGGAGGTTTTTAACGAAAAAGGAATCACTGTTCCTGTTATTCTTGGTGGGGCAGCTTTAACTCCCAAATTTGTCCATGATGACTGTCAAAAAACCTACAAGGGACAGGTTATCTATGGTAAAGATGCCTTCTCTGACCTGCATTTTATGGATAAATTAATGCCCGCTAAAGCTGGGGGTCAATGGGATGATAGTAAAGGCTTTTTAGCGGAGTTTGCCGAGGCAGAAAAAACCCCGGTTGTTGCCGAAGAATTAGAGGTTAATCCCGATACTATTTTTACTGATGGCAGCGTCAACCAAGAATTAGTTATTGATACCCGTCGGTCCGAAGCGGTGGCAGTTGATATTACCCGACCAACACCGCCCTTCTGGGGTACTAAAATATTAACAGCCGCAGAAATTCCCATCGAGGAGGTTTTCTGGTATTTGGACCTACAAGCTTTATTTGTCGGTCAATGGCAATTCCGCAAACCAAAAAGCCAATCGAAGCAAGAATACGACCAGTTTTTACAGGAAAAAGTTCATCCAATTCTAGCAGCATGGAAAGAGAAAATTGTCAAGGAAAATTTACTAAACCCCACATTAATTTATGGTTATTTTCCCTGTCAATCCTCCGGTAATTCCCTGTTAATTTACGATCCCGAATCGATACAAGCAGGCGAAAAACCCGAAAATCTGCAACCGATCGCCATTTTTGAGTTTCCTCGCCAGAAATCTGGTCGTCGTCTCTGTATTGCTGACTTTTTCGCCCCGCAGGAATCCGGTATTATCGACGTTTTCCCGATGCAAGCGGTGACGGTGGGGGAAATCGCCACGGAATACGCTAAATCTCTCTTTGATGCCAACGAATATACCGAATACCTCTATTATCACGGTATGGCTGTGCAAACCGCCGAAGCCATGGCCGAATGGACCCACACCCGCATCCGTCGCGAGTTAGGTTTTGCAGAGTTCGATCCCGATAATATCCGCGATATACTACAACAGCGTTACCAGGGTTCTCGCTATAGTTTCGGCTATCCCGCTTGTCCTAATATTCAGGACCAATACAAGCAACTAGATCTGTTAGGATGCGATCGCATTGGGATGTATATGGACGAAAGCGAACAATTGTACCCAGAACAATCCACCACCGCCATTATCACCTATCACCCCACCGCTAAATACTTTAGTACCTAATCAGTGATCAGTTATCAGTAATCAGATTTGAGTTTTCATTTCAATTATCGACTTAGATCTATAATATCCCAGCAATTTTTTTTATGATTAACCACTTGACAAAGTGGCCACAGCAGTGGCATTAATTTAAGATAGGAAGTTTTCGGGAGTCAGTCGTCGGTCGTTCATACCAAATTAGCCTACACTTCATCTTGATAGGAAAGGCTTATTTTTTGCAGCTTCTTAGGGAAATTATGACCACTAATCCTCTTAACTCGCTCATTTTAGAGCAGATTAGTCATATCTGTGAGCAATACTCGATCGAAAGTCGTATTCTCGAAGATTTTGCCGATTTTGTCATCAAAAACCACCGTAAAAAGTCTCCCAAACCATCGTTAACTAAATCAAAAACTACAGCGACCACTACAGTTAAAAAAGTTAAACCTTTAACTCTAACGCAACTTAAACAGGCAGTTTATGCCTATTTTGAGGTTAACAATACCACAGAATTAAAAAAATCGAGTATGTTTCAAATGGCTACTAGAGCCTTTGATAACATCAATTTATCTCAGCGAGAAAGTTGGGAGGTTATCTACAGGAAATATATCGGTATTCTTCCCGAAGAAGATTACGAACAGGGGAAAGATTGTATCAACGGTATCAATATTTTTAAATACTTTCGTCCCTATCGTGTTTTCGATCTTGATCCAAACACTGCCAGCAAGGAAGACATTAAAAATGCTTATTATCGTCTTTCTAAGATCTATCATCCCGATAACCAAGAAACAGGAAACTCTCACATCTTTGATCGTTTGACTGTGATGTATAAGTCTATCACCACGGAGATAAAATAATCATGCCTCGCAAAAAAGAAATTTTTACTATCAGAGAAGCTGAACTAATTCAATGGCTTTCCATTTCTCATAAGAGATTGGATGAAATCGTTAGCTTTTTTGATGCTGATCCTAATGATGATTGGGATTTAGTTGAGGGTGACGATTATCAATTTGTCAATAAGGAAAAGAAACTCCGTAACTTTTCCCCTAAAGGTGCTTTTAAAATTGCTTCCTATATCGAGAAGAATGAAAAGCGAGGAATTTTCTACAAATTTAGAGAATTTTTTACTAAGCACGATCAAAAAATTCGTCGCTCTTTGGCACGAAAATTAATTTTTGCTGAACTCATTGACTCTGGCGAAATTCAAGTTTATCAAGGAGTGGCTATGATTCATAAACAGAGTTTACGGCGAATTTTAGAAACTAATGGAGCCAAGCTAAATAAAACCGTGAATCATCTTCAGCAAAGAACTGATAAACCTCTAGAATTAGGAGTAGATTTTTACGAAGATGAAAAAAGAGAGTTTTGGTTCTCTGAAAGTGGAATAGTGATGATTTCTAAATCCATGAGTGAAACTTTGACGAATAAATCGCGCCAAGAAATGTGTAAAACGATTGCAATGGAGTTTCCTCTTGCCTTTAAAGAAATTCAGGAAAATCTAGATGACGATACCAAACAAAAAATCGAGATTGAAAAGGCTAAAAAACGAGCCAAAACTAGAGATAAAAACACTTGTCAGGTGACAGGGCAAAAACCAGATAAAGATGTAAAATTTAATCTCGCTGTCCATCATCTTTACTCTGTCCAAAAATATCCCCATCTAGCGACATTAGATCTGAATTTGGTGACTATTAAAGAAGAAATTCACCAAGAATTCCACGGTAACTTAGGGGGATTTCATCAACCTTGTACAATCGAGGATTTTATCGAATTCTTACACGTTTACTATCCCGAACATGAGGGTAATTTAGCCTTAAAACTTCAGAAAACTAAGAAAAAACTGGAAAAATTAGCTAAATAATCATTCAATTTCGGGGGGTGAATAGCTCCAAAGTGATTATCCATTTTTTTAGGGAAAGAACGACCACATCTCATCATGAGCGATAATTAATTTATCGAGAATTTGGGTTAAAACTCCGATCTGACGAGGAACAGCCGCATCTAAATCATTGGCAACTATTGTCAACTCCGCCCATAGTATATATGATAGTTGAACTCTAATTTAGGATCTAGCTGGGTCTAGAGAGGATAATATGGATAAGATCAAGGTAGGATTGTTGTTTGGTGGTCGATCGGGAGAACATGAGGTATCTATCAATTCGGCTCGATCGATCCTGCAAGCTTTTAATTATCCCGAAAATCTTGACAAATACGCCGTTATCCCCTTCTATATCGATAAAAATGGCTGTTGGCATTCGGCAGCAACTGCTAGACAAATTTTAACCTCTGGGCAACCCCTAGCTATTGAGAGTGATATAAAAGTCAATATCTGGCAATTTCCTCCAGAAGTGAGCGAAATTGAGGTTTGGTTTCCAATTCTCCACGGACCGAATGGAGAAGATGGCACTTTACAAGGATTACTCACTCTCATGCGGGTTGCTTTTGTGGGTAGTGGGGTCCTGGGTTCATGCTTGGGAATGGATAAAATTGCCATGAAAACTGCTTTTGCAGCCGCTGGATTACCCCAAGTTAAGTATAAGGCCATAACCCGCTCACAAGTGTGGTCAAATGCCTGTGTTTTTCCGCAATTGTGCGATCAAATCGCCGAGGAAATAGGTTATCCTTGTTTTATTAAACCGGCTAATTTAGGTTCTTCGGTGGGTATTAGTAAAGCACGCAACCGGCAAGAATTAGAGGCTGCTTTAGATAGTGCTGCTAGTTATGATCGACGGATTATTGTTGAAGCAGGAGTAACCGCAAGGGAGATCGAATGTGCGGTTTTAGGTAATGATAATCCCCAAGCTTCTTTGGTGGGAGAAATTACTTTTGATAGTGATTTTTATGACTATGAAACTAAATATACTGACGGGCGATCAAGTATGGTTATTCCCGCTAATATTCCCGATAAAATTGCTAATCAAGTGCGAGAAATGGCTGTAGAAGCATTTAAAGCTGTGGATGCTGCGGGATTGTCGCGGGTGGATTTTTTCTATGTGGAAAAGACTGGGGAAGTGTTTCTCAATGAAATTAATACTCTGCCGGGGTTTACTAATTTTAGTATGTATCCCCAACTCTGGAAAGCCACCGGTTTAGAGTTTGATAAATTGGTCGATAAGTTGGTACAATTAGCCTTAGAAAGACAGGAAAAATAAGGTTAAATCACCAGCATTTCTAGGATAGGAATTACCTAAACTAGAGATATTGATCAATTAGATAGTTTCGGGATCAATGCCCAATTCTCGTAATTTTTGGGCTAATCTTTCCCTTTCCAAGATAGCTTGTTCTTTTTCGAGGATAGCCTGTTCCTTCGCTTGTCGTTCCTGTTCCCTTTCTAAAAGAATCTGTTCCTTTGCTTGTCTTTGCTCTAATTCAGCTTCTTGGGGAGTGGGAACCAATTGACCATCGACGGTAAAATAACGCAGTTTACGGTCAAATATGCCTAAATATAGTTCTAATTGTTCACTCCATAAATAGCCGTTTTCATTAGCAGCAATAGCTTGATATTGTCCAGCAATTAATCTAAATCCTTGCAGTTCTAAACTTTCAGGATCAAACCAGAAATAGTTAGGAGTCCGAAAGGTATTTTGATAGAGATTTTTCTTTTTAGTTCGGTCAATATTGGCCGTAGAATCGGAAAGAATCTCCACGATCACGTTGGGATATTTACCCCCTTCTCCCCAAACCACCCAACTTTTGCGGGGACGTTTTTCTGTATCTAAAACCACAAAAAAATCAGGACCACAAAAATCACGTTTTTTTAGTTGTTCTTCGTTATAGTAGATGGTAAGATTGCCGGAAGCATAGTAATTAGTTCTTTCTTGCCATAACCTTTCTAAACAACCGATCAGAATTGTAATTTGTTGTAGATGTAGATCACTTTCCAAGGGTGGTTCATCACTCCATAAATCGGTGGGGGGACAGGTAACTTCCGGTAAAATGTCGAGAGTTGTCATAGTTTTTCCCCGTTATACTAGCTTTGTTTAATTATAACTGTTACGCTCTTTTCTGGTCATAGAAAACTAATTTTTTGCTGAATCACGAGTAAAACTGTAGATAATTTGGGTAGCTAATTGTGGTAATTGTGAGAAATCTTCATCGGACATTTTTTGACGATCGAGTTTCATTTGTAATCCCGTCATCGAATCGTCTCCGTCGGAAATTAAAAATTCTAAGCGTTCAATTTCCGACCAATCTTTAATGTCATTTAATATCTTGTCAATAACCAGAAGATAAGGATGGGAGAGATTTTTATACCAATTACTGCTAACACCCTGACGAATATCTAAACCTAAATGTACGATCAAAGGGGCGCGATCAAAAAGGGCATTGGCTACCGGTCGGGTTTCTTCTTGGAGAGATAATTGATTAGCGCGACTTAACTGCCGTAATTTCTCTAATTGATGATATCTCTGCGAAATTGACGGCGGATTTTCTCCCCAACTGAGAGCGATGGTGACTAGATAGGTTTGTAGGAATAGATGTCCTAACTTTTCCGCTTTTGTGGCCAGATAATTGGAATTATAATCATTAGCCTCGATCAGCAAAGGTACTCGCTCGACTATTTGCAAACCATAGCCTTTTAACCCGGCAATTTTACGCGGATTATTGGTAATTAAACGAATATTTCTCACCCCCAAATCGTTGAGCATTTGCGCTCCCATGCCGTAATCGCGCAAATCGGCGGGAAATCCTAACCTTTCGTTGGCTTCCACCGTATCTAATCCCATATCCTGTAAAGAATAGGCTTTTAGCTTATTAATTAAGCCAATTCCCCGTCCTTCCTGTCGCAGGTAAACCACCACCCCTAAACCGTTGTTTTCGATCATTTTTAGGGCAGCTTGTAACTGTTGCCGACAATCGCAACGCAAGGATCCCAAAGCATCCCCAGTCAGGCATTCTGAGTGCATTCGTACCATTACAGGTTGATCACCAAAGAGAGCGGGATCGCCTTTCACAATAGCGATATGTTCGGTTTGATCTAATAAATTTCGGTAGGCATAAAGCTGAAAAGTGCCGAATTGACTGGGAAAATCACACACCGTTTCCCGATGGACAAAGCGATCGTGTTTTAAGCGATAACTGATCAGATCGGCAATGCTAATTAACCTTAGATTATGTTGACGAGCGTATTCAAATAGTTGCGGTAAACGGGCCATGGAACCATCGGGATTTTGGATCTCACAGATAACTCCCGCCGGATACAACCCGGCTAATCGAGCCAGATCCACGGCTGCCTCCGTATGACCGGCGCGTTTTAAGACTCCACCGGCTTTAGCACGAATCGGGAAGACATGACCGGGACGGGTGAGATCATCGGGACGACTGACTGGATTAATGGCAACTTGCACGGTTTTCGCCCGATCTTCCGCCGAAATACCAGTTTTAACCCCTAAATGGGGAGCAGCATCGATGCTAACAGTAAAAGCGGTTTGATTGCTATCGGTGTTTTTTGTCACCATCAAGGGTAATTCGAGAGCATCAAGACGCTCTCCCGTCATTGCCAGACAGATTAAACCGCGAGCTTGCACTGCCATGAAGTTAATCAGATCGGGGGTGGCAAATTGGGCCGCACAGATTAGATCTCCTTCATTTTCGCGATTCTCATCATCAACTACTACAATAGCCCGTCCGGCTTTGATTTCCGCTAAGGCAGTATCGATAGAGTCAAAAGCGCTCGAAGTGACAGTCACAGGCATTAAAACGATAGAACTATTTTCATTCTACAGGTTTGCTCGATCTGCTGAGGGTCAATTTCTGTCAGTTCCCTAGAAAGAAGTCTCCCGGTGAACCTGACGGCTGCCCGGGAGACTTTTAGCTATCTTAAGCTAGAAAATTAGTTCAAACTAGCGGGGGTGATGCTGGCAACTTTGCCACCGAGACGGTTGATCTGTTGCAGGGTGTTATTTAACTGTTCAAAGGGGACGATAATCGCTTTGCTACTGCGACGGACACGGGGATAACCCGGTTTGCTAATAGCGGCAATTTCCACGCGATAGAGCTTACCCACATCACCATAGGCCACACTACCACCCAGAGCTTTACTGGGGGTGTTGCGTTGAGCAGAAGGACGATAGGCCCAACCATCGCTGCCACCGGAGGGACCGACCACTGCCGAAGCACCGTTTTGAGCTAATTCCACCGCTAAACGGGAGGTTTTGCCAGCAATCTGAGAGCGATCGCTGTTGGCATAACCGCGATAGAGTTGGAACATCCGGGTAAATCCCACGGTTTTTTGACCGGGTTGGCTGGCAAAACCACGATAGTAGGGAACGATACTATCGCCGAAGTTTTCGGTATATTCGGCGGAATCGATGTAGGAGTCGATATCGGCCTCGAATCCTTTGTTTTCGTAGAGATCGAGGTGATAGACCACTTCCGACTCATCGTAGGGAGCGCGACCTAAAAGATGTTTGATATTAAGTTCGATGACGCGGGTTTGGAAGTTACCGTAGAAGAATTTGTTCTTATACAGTTCCGATTTGGCCACAGCGCGGACGAATTCCCGCACGGTGATCGAACCGTTGCAGAGTAAGGATTCGGCACTGGTAAGGCGCTCGGAACGCATGATATAGTCATTGCCTAGCACCTGACGATAGACGGCGCGAATAACCGCCTGTGCGTCATCACGGGACCAATCGGGACGTAATTCCACGGGAGCAACCTCGCTAAAAGCGGTTGTCCCTAAACGAGAAGCTGAGGTAGTAATTGCCACTAAAGTTCTCCTACAAAAAAATGATCATTTTCTGACCGCTCAAAACTAGGGGAGGATCAGTTCGATTACCTGGCCGCCTTGACGATGGATATAACAAGGTCTGGAAGAACAGGTGATTGCTAACCCTTTTGCTAACAACCTCCTGTCTTTCCAGACCAGCAGTTTTTTCGATTGGACTAGCTGAGAGCGTTGATAGCGTAGTCGATATAGGAGTTGGCTTCCACCGCAGGGTCGCCACTTAAACCATGGTTGGCTTTGATATATTTGAGAGCTTCGATGTACCAGCTAGGAGACAGGTCGAAGGTGCGGTTGATTTCGTCGATACCAGCGATGAGGTACTCGTCCATCGGACCGGTTCCACCAGCAACTAAGCAGTAGGTCACCATGCGGAGGTAGTAACCGATGTCACGAGCGCATTTGTCTTTACCGCGTTGGTCCGCCGCAAAGTTAGCCCCTTGCATTTGGGTGGTGTAGGGGTACTTGTTGTACACAGCTTGAGCAGCGCCAGAGATCAAAGAACTGGCTTTTTCGGTCAACGCTTTAGCGGCGGTGAGGCTGGCAGAAGCTTGACGAAAACGACCGAAAGCAACTTGGATTTCGGTGCTGCTTAAGAAACGACCTTGAGAATCAGCGGCTGCTACGGCTTCGGTAAGGGGGGTTTTCATTGTTTGGTATCTCCCAATAATCTTGCAATAAGTTTCCTACGGTTTAATTAAGACTAGCCCTAGGGACTAGGCGACAGCAGCGGCGGCGCGGTCGAAGTAGCTGGCAATTTCAGACATTAAAGCACTGCAATCGCCGGGGGTGACACCGTTGCGATCGTTAGCAATGGACAAAGCAGCTTCTTTCATTTTGCTTACGCCAGCAGCTACGGAAGCTCCTGGTACTCCTAAAGCTACATAGGTTTCGCGAAGACCATTTAAGCAACGATCGTCGAGAACACTGCCGTCGCCAGAGAAGGTAGCGTAGGTAACATAACGCAAGATGATTTCCATGTCGCGTAGGCAAGCGGCCATACGACGGCTGGTGTAGGCATTACCACCGGGGGTGATCAGTTGGGGCTGTTCAGCGAACAGGCTACGAGCGGCGTTGGCAACGATGGTGGAAGCGTTACTGGTGATCCGGTTAACAGCGTCCATCCGTTTGTTGCTGTCGGCAACCATGGCGCTGAGAGCGTCTAGTTGCGAAGAGCTTAAATATTCGCCACGAGCATCAGCTTGGGATACTACCCGGGTGAATGCGTCAAACATTGTCACAATCTCCTAAATTTAAATGGGATTTGCTTGCAATTAAAATTTTCCCTCTTAAGGGATTTCACGGTGAGTCTGGACGAGCCTTGACCGCGATTGTTGCGATTTACTTTAAGAAACCTGAAAAAACTTCATGGCTCTCTCATAAATCACTTAAGGAGGTTAAACAAGTATCCAGCTTAACTTTTGTCTGTTATCTTGGCCCCTCAAATTAAATTTATACACTGCTGTCGAAACTTTGTTTGTTACATCTTATTAAGTTTTTTGCTGTCTTTTTGTAACAGTCACTTAACAATAATTCGATCGAGTTGGTCATCAATTCCTGACATGGCTCAAAGCCTCTCACCGTCGGGAAATTAGAGACAGCAAGGCTTTAAGGGTATAAAGGGCAGCAAGATAGAAAATTTAAGCTTTTTTTTATATTTTCCCGCTTTCCCTTCCCCTATTGCCCAAGGATTGCCCTTTCCGGCGCTCAAATTACGATGAAGTTTTGTAAAGAAGGGTGTGGGGTGTGGGGTGTGGGGTGTGGGGAGAACAAAGCTGTCTCCTGTCCCCTGTCTCCTGAAGTTAAACTAGAAACCAGTGATCAAAAAAACTAGCCGTCCGAACCCGATGATTTCCTCCATTCCCGTCCCTAATAGCTTAAATGGCGCTCAAATTCGCCTTGCTATTCGTTCCCTGCAGCCGCAATTGGTCCACTGGCGCCGACAAATACACCAAAAACCAGAACTAGGCTTTCAAGAACATCTCACCGCCTCCTTAATCAGTCAAACCTTGACTAAATACAGAATTGACCATCAAACCGGCATCGCTGGCACCGGAATTGTCGCCACCATCGCAGGCAGTCAACCGGGGCCAGTTTTAGCCCTGCGGGCTGATATGGATGCACTACCGATCGCCGAAGAAAACCAAGTCCCCTATCGTTCCCAACATCCCGGCCAGATGCACGCCTGTGGTCACGATGGTCACACAGCCATCGCCCTCGGCACAGCAGTTTACCTAGCACAAAACCGTCACGATGTCAAGGGGACAGTAAAAATTATTTTCCAACCCGCCGAAGAGGGGCCGGGGGGGGCGAAACCGATGATCGAAGCGGGAGTGCTGAAAAATCCCGACGTGGACGGAATTATCGGCCTACATCTCTGGAATAATCTGCCTTTAGGGACAGTGGGCGTGAAAAATGGGCCTTTAATGGCGGCGGTGGAATGTTT
Source organism: Microcystis sp. 0824 (assembly GCF_003112475.1). NCBI lineage: Bacteria > Bacillati > Cyanobacteriota > Cyanophyceae > Chroococcales > Microcystaceae > Microcystis > Microcystis sp. 0824. The sequence goes on from NZ_BDSM01000026.1 coordinate 24,654, forward strand.
CGATCTCCAGATTCAAGGCCGGGGCGGCCACGGGGCAATTCCCCATCAAACCGTCGATTCACTACTGGTGGCGGCCCAAATCGTCAACGCCTTGCAAACTATCGTCGCCCGCAACCTTAACCCCCTCGATGCCGCCGTGGTAACTGTGGGCAAATTAGCGGCGGGAACCGCTAGAAACGTGATCGCCGATAGTGCTAATCTCAGTGGCACGGTGCGCTATTTCAATCCCCAGTTAGGGGGCTATTTCCGACAACGGATGGAAGAAATTATCGCGGGCATCTGTCAAAGTCAGGGGGCTAGTTTTCAATTCGATTACTGGCAATTGTATCCCCCAGTAATCAATCATGATCAGATGGCGGAATTAGTGCGCTCAATCGCCGCACAAGTGGTGGAAACCCCGGCCGGAATCGTTCCCGAATGTCAAACCCTGGGAGGGGAAGATATGTCCTTCTTTTTACAGGAAGTACCGGGCTGTTATTTCTTCTTGGGATCCGCCAATCCCGAATTAGGATTAGCCTATCCCCACCATCATCCCCGCTTTGATTTTGATGAATCGGTGTTAGGGATGGGAGTCGAGATTTTTGTCCGTTGCGTCGAAAAATTCGGCAATTCCAAGACTTTCTAGCAATCCGTTCAAGGTGAACAGTTTTTGCCAAACCCGAAACCGCTAAACTGGTCACTGAATCAGACGAGTAAAAAAACCCATGAACAATAATATCCACGAAAACGATACCCAACGGGTGAAAATCCTCAGCGAAGCCCTACCCTATATACAAGAATTTCGCGGTCGTACTGTAGTGGTTAAATACGGTGGTGCGGCCATGAATAACAGCGATATCAAAGACACGGTCATGCGAGATATCGTTTTTCTCTCCTGTGTGGGAGTTCGTCCCGTTATTGTCCACGGCGGCGGTCCAGAAATCAACAGTTGGTTGGATAAATTAGGCATTGAACCCCAATTTAAAGACGGTTTACGCGTCACCGATGCCGACACCATGGATGTGGTAGAAATGGTGCTGGTGGGGCGCGTCAATAAAGAAATTGTGTCCCTGATCAATCAAGCCGGCGGTAAAGCGGTAGGATTATGCGGTAAGGATGGTAATCTGATCACTGCCCGTCCCGTGGGCAAAGAGGGCATTGGTTTTGTGGGAGAAGTCAGCAGTGTCGATACTAGCGTCGTCGAATCCTTGGTCAATAGTGGCTATATTCCCGTGATTTCTAGTGTGGCCGCCGATGAAACCGGCCAAGCTCATAATATCAATGCCGATACGGTAGCCGGAGAAATAGCGGCGGCTTTAGGGGCAGCTAAACTGATTTTGATGACCGATACAGCCGGAATTTTAGAGAATTATAAGGATCCTTCCACTTTATTGGCTAAATTGGATATCCAACAGGCCCGGCAGTTGATTGAAAAAGGCATCGTTGCCGGCGGGATGATTCCCAAAGTTGGCTGCTGTGTGCGATCGCTAGCCCAGGGAGTTCAGGCCGCTCATATTATCGATGGTCGTCTTCCCCACGCCCTTTTACTGGAAATTTTTACCGATCGAGGCATCGGTTCCATGATTGTGGCCTCCGGTTATACTAATCTATAGTAGTAATTACCGTACTTTTGGCTAAAAAGACTTGCCTAAAACCAGAGATCCGGTGTAGAACTAGATTAATAAAGGCGCTTCTCGCTCCCTTGTAATGGCAAAAGTCTTAGTCTTGAGTTAGTTTAGTCGGGAAGCGCAAAATCTGAAGTATTCATAGCAATTGAATTTATGACCAAACAAGCTGTAGCTCACCCGATGGTGAAGTTTCAACGCAAGGTTAGCAAGTGGATAGATGCAAAAGTAGTCAAACCTAGCGATAGTATCTGGAAACTCGCTCTTTTATATGGAGATGAGTGGGGATACTGGAAGCAAGAGTTGCTCGATTTCGGTTTCTCCATGCAAGACCCTCTCAGCGAAGTGGTAGCGGTAGAAGCTTGGGACGAAGAATAAGCGACCATCGACTCAAAAGCAGCTTTCTACCAAGATTATCGCCATGGGATCGACTCCGATTATCCTTTCCGCTCTGGTTATCTTATCCTTAAGCGCGAGTTGTTCTCCCGGGACCGAAACCCAACCACCGTCACCAGCGGTCCGTACTACTACCGTCAACGTCACCACCGCTAAACTGGCAACCATCGGACGCAATCTCGATTACACGGGAACTACCCGACCTTTAAAAGTCGTTTCTCTGCGATCGCAAGCCACCGGTCAGTTACTCAATCTCCCCGTCGAGGTGGGAGATGAGGTGCAATTAGGACAAATCCTCGCTCATGTTGATGATCGTCTCCTTGCCACCGTTGTCCGGCAAGAAAAATCGGCCCTGTCGGCCCTAGAAGCAGAATTAGCGCGGGCGAGAATTGAAGTCAGTAACGCTGAAATTGAAGTGGAGCGCCTACAACTACAATACCAACAGGCCAAAAATGATGCTGAGCGCCTGCAAAAATTAGCCCTAGAAGGGGCGATTCCCCTGCAACAGGGCGAAACAGCCCAAACCACGGCTGCAGTGGCTTTAAAAGCCGTTAATAGCGCGAGATCGAGAATTAAAGTCGAGGAACAGGTGGTGGCGGCAATTATCGGCAGAATTGCCGCCCAAAAATCGGTCATCGCTCAGGAACAACAACGTCAGGCCTACGCTATTCTTAAATCACCGGCGACGGGGATAGTTATCGAAAAACTAAAAGAGCCGGGGGATTTAGTCAGTATCGGCGATGAAGTCCTCAAAATTGGTGATTTTCAACAGGTCAAGGTAGTAGTATTATTATCGGAATTGGATTTAAAAACGATTAATTTAGGACAAACGGTTAATGTCAGCCTTGATGCTTTCGGTGAGAGAAATTTTTCCGGTCGCATCAACAGGATTTTTCCCCTCAGCCAAGGCACGGCCCGGCGGATTCCCGTGGAGATTACTCTACCCAATGGGGATGGTTTAATTAAAGGGGGATTATTGGCCCGGGTGCGGTTTAATAATAATTCTGCCCCTCAGGTGATTGTCCCCGAAACAGCAATTGTCAGTCAAGGGGAATCCTCGGCCATTTTTGTCCTTTCCGAGTCTAACTCACAAGTGCAAAAACGTCCCGTTCGTCTCGGTCAAGCGCTCGACGGTCAAGTAGAAATTATCACCGGACTTGAACCGGGGGAGCGTTTCGTCGTTAATAGTAGTAAACCTTTGCAAAATGGCGAAAAAGTCCGGGTCAGTATCCTGAGTAATCCTTGATTAGTTGGGGATTGCTAAGTAGTTAGGTGTTAAAAACTGTCAGATTACCCCCCTTATCAAGGGGGGACTAAGGGGGGATCAAGGGGGGATTAAAGGCAAAATCCATTTTTAATTTAATTATAACCAGCTACTTAATTCCTCTTGACAAAATCCCAGCACTTGACATATACTTATTTATATAATGGGAATCCGTGCCTGCCTGCGACCCCCTCATTTTCAGGCAAGATGGACTTAAGAAAATTAAATTTTGAGCGCACAGGATGCGCTTCTACTATTGGTACAATCATATTATTCTCTGGAGCGATTGCATTCGTCCTCTTTAAGGGGGAATAATAATACAATTGAGAATGCAGTCAATCCCCCCAATCTCTATGGTCAATAAACTATACTACGGTGATAACCTAGAAGTGCTGCGGAAGTATATCAAAGATGAATCGATCGATCTTTGTTATATCGATCCACCCTTTAATTCTAAACGCAATTACAACCAAATTTATAACAACTTAGGCAAGGAAGATCAAGCACAAGCACAAGCGTTTGTGGATACCTGGACATGGGATAATCACGCTAACGAAGCTTTAGAAGAAATTCAAAGCAACTATCAGGGTAAATTTACCAGTCAGACTATCGATTTAATTGACGGTTTAACCAAAGTTTTAGGTAAAGGCAGTCTTCTCGCTTATCTGGTGAGTATGACTCTGAGGATTGTGGAAATCCATCGAGTTTTAAAATCTACCGGTAGCTTTTATCTCCACTGCGATCCTACTGCTAGTCATTATTTAAAAATAGTTTTAGATACTGTTTTTTGCTCTCAGGGGGGTGATTTTAAAAATGAGATTAGCTGGAAAAGACAATCGGCCCATAGTGACGCAAAAAAGAAATTTTGTGATATCGTCGATATAATTTTTTATTATGTTAAATCTTCTCAAGCTAGTTTCTATCCTCAATACGGAGAACACGATAGTAATTATGTTGATAAATTTTATAGACATGATGATAATGATGGGAGAGGAATGTATAGATTAAGTGATATGGCTAGTCCGAATCCACGGCCAAATATGATGTATGAATGGATGGGGTTTCCTTATCCTAGTAAAGGCTGGCGTTACCAAAAAGAAACGATGCAACAGTTACACGATCAGGGTAGAATATATTATCCTCGTCATTCCGATGGTCAATTTAACACAAAAAAACGGCCACAGTTAAAAAGATATCTTAATGAGCAAGAAGGCTCTATTATTACCAATTTATGGACTGACATTCAATCTTTAAGTCCTCATGCTGCCGAAAAACTCGGTTATCCCACGCAAAAACCGGAGGCATTACTAGAAAGAATAATCAAAGCAAGTAGTAATAAAGGAGACATAATTTTAGATGCCTATTGTGGGTGTGGAACGACTATCGCTGTAGCGGAGAGATTAGAAAGAAACTGGATTGGAATTGATATAACCTATCAGAGTATTAGCTTAATGTTAAAGCGATTAGAGGACTCCTTTGGTAAAAATGTTTTAGATAAAATTGAACTGAATGGTATTCCCAAAGATCTAGAATCAGCCAAAGCATTAGCCACTAAACCGGATGATCGTACCCGCAAAGAATTTGAGAAATGGGCGGTTTTAACCTATAGTAATAACCGGGCCGTGATTAATGACAAAAAAGGGGCAGATAAAGGAATCGATGCTATTGCCTATTTTCAGGGAGATAAAGACAATCGGGAGAAAATTATTTTTCAAGTAAAATCCGGTAATGTCAAATCGGGAGACATCAGAGATCTACAGGGAACCATGACACTACAAGGGGCAGCCCTGGGTATATTTATCACCTTGAAACCCCCTAGCAAAGATATGGTTCAAACAGCCAAATCTGCGGGAATTTATCGCGGTCGTTATATGAGTCAAAGTGTCGATAAAATTGAGATTGTGACAGTACAAGAAATCCTTGAACAGAAAAAACGTCTCGATGTTATCCTCACCTTTGAAGTCCTGAAAGCTGCCGAAAAACAAAGGGAAACCCAAGGACAACAAATGAGTTTAGATATACCCTTCCCCGAATAAAAATCCTTTGTTTAAGTAGCTAGGTATTAAGTAGCTGGTTATAATTAAATTGAAGATAGATTTTGGGTTCGATCCCCCCTACCCCCCTTGATAAGGGGGGATTGAGGGGGGATTGAGGGGGAATAGGGTGATAATTTTGTTAAAATATAGGTCAGCCTTAACCTATAATTGAATTGAAAATGTATGATTCTACCTGTAAATTTATCGCCCTTGAATATTCGAGAGACTTGGCCACTTGGTTGCTGGGTAAACCCTTAGAATTAACAGAAATTAAACCCTCGGAATTGTCCCTAGAGCCAATTAGAGCCGATACTTTAATCTTTTTGGAGTCGGAAGAATTAATCTTACATATCGAGTTCCAAACCGACCCTAAAGAAGATATTCCCTATAGAATGCTAGATTATGCCACCAGACTCTATCGACGCTATCCCCGTAAACCTATCCATCAAGTGGTTATTTATCTAAGGAAAAGTGACTCCCCCACAGTCCGACAGAATGATTATAAACAAGGGAAAACCTCTCATCAATTTGAAGTGATTAGACTGTGGGAACAACCCTCGGAACCCTTATTAAAGGCCTCCGGACTGTTTCCTTTTGCCATACTCGCTCAAGCTGAGAAACAAGAAAACTTACTGCGGCAAATTGCCCAAGAAATCGAGCAAATCAGCGATAGTCGAGAACAAAGTAATCTGGCTGCATCTACCGCAATTCTAGCCGGGTTAGTATTAAAGAAAGACATCATCCAACGATTATTGAGGAAAGACATCATGAAAGAATCAGTTATCTATCAAGAAATCTGGTCCGAGGGTTTACAAGAGGGACGACAAGAGGGAGAAGCTAACCTAGTTTTACGTCAATTAAATCGGCGTGTAGGGGACATTTCTCCCGAATTACTGCCCAATATCCGCAGTCTTGACCTAGAACAGTTAGAAAACTTGGGAGAAGCTTTGTTAGATTTTCAGTCACTACAAGATTTAGAAGAATGGCTGGAAAATTGCCGAGCTAGTTAGTACAAATAAACTAAATGCGGTCTATCCATGAGAGTAGTTAACACTTTAATCTATTCCGCGGTAGAGATCGGCGATGGCTAACTCTAGGTTAATACTTGACAGGATTACGCGATCGCCTGTCTCGTAAATAGTCGTTTCCCATATCCCCAGAGAATTACGACGACGGCATTCCACGCGCTGGATTTCTTGGGAAATTAATACATATTCTTCTAAAGTTTCTATCTGTTGATAATCTTGGAATTTTTCGCCCTTGTCAAAAGCGGCCGTACTGGGGGAAAGCACTTCCGCAATTAGTTTCGGATAGCGTTTCAGATAACGATCTTGGCGATCGCGCGGATCGCAGGTAACAAAAGCATCGGGATAGTAATAAAACTGATCTTGATAGTTAACCTTGACATTACCCGAGTGAAACCTACAGTCTGTAGAGTCGCCGAAATGTTCGTCAATGACTTTGAGAAAATTGAAGGCGATGCGCTCGTGATTATCCGTACCGCCGGCCATCGCATAAACCAAACCACGTCGGTATTCATGGCGGATCTGGCTCTGGCGCTCGATAGCGAGATATTCTTGGGGACTGATGTAGTTGGGAACTGCGATCATAATCTCTAGGGGAAAGCCTACTATCAATTATAGTACGAGAATGGCTCTCTTATTCTTTGTGTGATAATTTTTGCTTATGGAATCGTGCAATGCTTATCGGGCAAGACTTTTAGGGCTATTTTTACGTTCAGCGAAGCTCAGTCGAGCCGCGGAAGAAACTATCAGTATAGACCTCGTTTCCACACAGAAACCAGAAGAGCCAAATTTCCAATACTCAGTTTAAATTTAGTACAGCTTAACCAGATTACTTGGAGTAGATAAAATCTCTGAAAAGGGGGTTTTATTCTCAGCCAAAAATTCAGAAATTGTCTCTCCTTTTCAACAACTATTTGATGTTTTGCCTCCACAGGATATGACATTTTTTCCTTCTTAGCTGAAACTGTCTTGCTTAGTATTAAGCCAGCCCCTTATTTAGTTGTAATCCGTGAAGATTTGCAATTCACTTCTCCTTCCACTGGTAAAGATTTAACATGAGAACCTTGAAACTTTTCCATATTGCTGACTCGCCACATAGACAGAGGAAAAGTAATAGCAAATAAACCAAAAACTCCCACTAAAATCCAGACGATATTGTGCATTTTACGAGAGGAAAGTTTTCTAATTTGAACATCCATTTTGTTACCTCCATAAGTTTAAGTTAAGGGTAAATAAGGAAAGATAGGATGCCATGACATAGCGGTGGCGGCAATAATGAGGGCGAAAAACCAAAAGAGAATTGTTTTAGCCTTAATCTTGCGATCTTTCCAGAGATAATGGAGTATAGGCCAACTGATTAACCAGCCAATTAATAACATAGTTTCTTTGCCGGTATAACTGCCAATATTACCCCACATTTTGCTAGGATTTTTACTGCCAGGAATCCAAGACCCTAAATTCCAGAGCAGAGTTTCTACGGTTTTTGTCTGGTCTGCATCGGAAAAATGGTGAGAAACCATCATTAAACAACAACCGATTGCGGCGCTAATAATTGCCGCAGCTGCAGGGCCAGAAGTAGCGGGAGAACGTTTGGCACCTTGGGCTAAACCTTGGGGAAATTGTTGTACAAAAGCCCAGATTTTACCGTACCAAGGGCTATCAACATAGGGTTGTGTCATGAGAGTTGCTCCTATTTTTTAAGAGTTCGTAACTGTGTAAAACCCAAAATTCCCACCGCTAAAAGTCCCATAATGGTGCTAGGTTCGGGTACAGATTCTAGGAGAAAAGCGCGGGTTTCCGTTTCTCCCAATTCATTAGTAAAAGTGCCAAAACCAATAATTTGGCCACGCCCATTAATGCCCGTGGCTTGATTTAAAACCCAACCCGTACCATTAATGACTAAATTATTTAAATCAAATAACTGGCCTTCTTGCCAAAGAGTCGCATGGGCAACTTCACTAGCAAGATTAGAAAAGCCAACAATTTGACCAGATTCGTTAATACTTAAAGCATCGCCTCGCGTACCACCAAGACTGCCTAAATTAATCAAATTGCCGTTATCCCAGAGGAATCCACTAGAGGTTAAAGTGGCTCCTGAACCATTAGTCGCTTGACCAATAACTAAGCCATTTTCGTTAAGATCTCGGGCAAAACTTTGGGCGAATCCGTTGGGAATTCCTAGATTAGTCAGGACAAAATTACCATTGGCATCCTGCTCCCAAAAAGCAGCACTGTAGACATTAGTTCCGTCCACTACACCATCGGAGTCTACATAACCAACGATTTCGGTATTGTCATTAATGGCTAAACCAAAATTTTGATCGCCGTCAAGACTAGGTAAGTTGATGCGCGTACCATCTTCCCAGAAAATAGCGTTTCTTCGATTGGTTTCAAAGATATGATAACCAGCAATCTGATTGCTGTTGTTGATGTCGATAAAATAACTTTCCAGGCCACCAAAGTTATAAATGTTGAGGTCGTAACCCCCGGAACCGTTAGGAGTCCACAATAACGCCCGGTCTGTGGGTCCGGCGGTTTCATCTCCCGCACCGACAATCATCCCTGCGTCATTAATAGAACGAGATAAACCACCGCGACCGGGGAGAGTGACGGGGGTGCCGCCATTAACTGGGCCAGTAAGGGGTAAAGCCGTTATCGTACCGTTTTCCCAGATATAGCCACTAGAAGCGGTATTACCGGCAGTGCGGGAACGACCGACGATTTGACCTTGGTTGTTAATGCTGGCTGCCCTCGTATCCGTACCATCGGGGCTGAGTGTACCCAAGTCGGTGATTTTATACATCGAACCCGCTAGGGCAGGAGACACAGTATGTAAGCCGAAAACAGTGGCTAGAACGAGCGAAAGTTGAATTTTAGTCATTTTTGAGTTGAATCAGCAAATAAGGGGTTACAGAGCCTGAATTTTGGCGACACCGAGGCCGCTAACGAGACCACCCATAGCAAAAAACATCATTGCCATCAGAGCAATGCAAGTGGCTGTTAACACCGGTCGGTTAGCTTTGTCCAAAATTGAGTCGCCGTATTTCCAGAGAATCCAAGTGCAGACCACGCCTAGGGGCAAGGTAAACAGGACGCTGAATTCGTGGTATTCCATAAGGACGTATTGACCGAGGGGCGAATTTTCTTTTAACCAAGCGCGCGCGCCGCCAAATTCTGAACCGGCTCGATAGCGCATATAGGCTAAATTACCAGTGGCGATCGCTAAAAAAGCGAGGACGGTAGCCCAGAAGGTGAGGGTTCGCATTTGCCGCAAGAGTTTGCTAGAACCTCTTAACAGGGGAAAAGCGAGGTGGCCTGCGTAAACAATGACGACTAGGGCTAATAAAGAGCCAAAACCGTGAATTGTGCCTAACCATCGCTGCCACGGACTCGGATGCAGGAGATTGACGAAGGGCAGGAATAAAAATAAGCCCGCCGAGAGGATTCCTAGCCCATAAACGCAAACGGTGGCGATATCTAGGGTTTTGGGGAAATCTATTTTTTCGGATTCTGTGGGATCAGATAACATCTGCTTCTCCTTGACGATTTGGAAAGAGTAAATGAGAAATTATCTCAATTAAGTCGAACTTTGATCAAAAAAGTCCAGAGAATACCTGTGTCCAACCATCAAAGGATTTTTAGACTCAAGTTGACGCTCAATAACGTCAAGACTAGAATTTAGACATAGACAAAGCTGGCGCTAAATGATTCTAGTAATCACTTAGCCTCAACTATGCACTGCTAAAGGAGCGACTGGCATCGCTTCTTTGGTTTAATCAGGCTCTAGACTAATTTTCTTGTCAACCATTCAGTCTAGGGCTTTTTTTTAGCCAAGTCTAGTATCAACAATATTTTTTAATAGTTGAGAATAATTCTTAACTATTTTGAAGCTAATGCTTAAATCTCTGGCACAATTGATTTTTGATGGTTTAAAAACGCTAAAAATAAGGATTAAGTGGCATAAAATATCCAAATAGACTGTTTAATTGATTACTGTTCCTTCTTAATTCTCCTGGCTACTGGCTGCTGACTCCTAACCAACCAAGATAATTTTTGATTTTTACAAGAGGTCTATTCCTAAGGGTGTCACACTACGGCTATCGGTCTTCTCCCCACTCCCCCCCGCAACGCTCACGAAGTGGTCTCCCCACTGCGGTAAACTAAATGAGATGATCCACGGGAGTTATGACTATGACCACTCACTTTATTAGTGCCGAAATCGACCTACAGGAAACCCCGCAACAACTGCAGCAAGAAATCGAAAAAGAATTAGCCAAACGGGGTGAACCCTTGCGTTGGGCAATCACAGAAGTGGATAGCGAGAATAATCAAGTCAAAGTCGAAGCGATTGTCACCACTGCCTCGTGAATTCCCGTCCCTATACCGCCGTACTAATTATTCCCACCGGCATCGGGGCAGCGATTGGCGGTTATGCTGGGGATGGCATTCCCGTGGCCAGAGCGATCGCCCAAGTTTGCGATCGCCTAATTACCCATCCCAATGTCCTTAATGGCGCACAACTGTACTGGCCTCTAGCCAACACCTATTATGTGGAGGGTTACGCTTTAGATCGTTTTGCCCGGGGGGATTGGGGATTAAGTCCCGTCCATCAAAATCGCATCGGGTTACTATTCGATCGCGCCATTGAATTTGACCTCTTGCAAAGACACCTTCAGGCTGCCGATGCTGTCCGGGCCACCCTAGGCTTAGATCTGACCGATTACCTTGTCACCGATGCCCCCTTAAATGTGCAGTTGCGAGAGGCAGCCTCCGGGGCCAGTTGGGGAACAATTGGCAATCCCGACAGCTTGCTGCGGGGAGCAGAAAAACTGATTAAGCAAGGCCGGGCGGAAGCGATCGCCATTGTTGCCCGTTTTCCCGACGATCCCGATAGCATTGCCCTGGCTAATTATCGCCATGGTCAGGGGGTGGATCCCCTTGCCGGGGCCGAAGCGGTAATTTCCCATCTGGTGGTGCGACAATTCCAAATACCGGCGGCCCACGCTCCCGCTTTAAGTCCGCTGCCCCTCGATCCGCAACTTTCCCCCAAGGCCGCGGCCGAAGAAATCGGTTATACTTTTTTACCCTGCGTTTTGGTGGGTTTGAGTCGCGCCCCCCAATTGGTCAAGCGGCCCGGTCCCGATGCTATTTGGAGCCGGGAGGTGGACGCGCTGATCGTTCCCGCCAGTGCCTGCGGCTCTAGCACAGTTTTGAGTTTTTGTCAAGAAAAAACTGTACTGATTGCTGTGCAGGAAAATAGTACAAGAATGAAGGTGGCCCCAGAACCCCTAGGGGTGAAAGCAATTAGGGTACACTCGTATATGGAGGCGATCGGTGCGATCGTTTGTCAACGGGCAGGGGTTAGCCTCGCATCTCTTCGCCCTAATTTAAACTCTTTACGCTGTTTATCCGAGAATCCGTGACTAATTCCCCTAATTCCGAATTTGATCCCCTGACACGCACACAAGTCCTCACCATTATGGCGGTAACGGCGATTATCTTGCTGGTAGTCGCCAAAGTTTGGCAATATTTCGGTGCGATCGCTATTCCCGCCATTCGCTGGACTCTCCCGGATTTCCTGTTCGGATTAGCCTTAGCGGGGGCAATTAGTGGAATTAGTGGGCTTCTCTATGGTTTTTGGCCTAGTTATCGCCATAGTGCTAACGCTTACTTACAATTAGTCATTAAACCTTTAGCTTGGCCCGATTTAATTTGGATTGGATTACTGCCGGGGTTAAGTGAAGAATTATTATTTCGCGGGGTGATTTTGCCAGCTTTGGGCTTAAATATCTTTGGTTTAACCGTTTCTAGTCTAATTTTTGGCATCCTCCATTTTAGCGGTTCCCAACAATGGCCCTATGTTATCTGGGCAACTGTTGTCGGTTTTGCCCTCGGTTATACCGTCATCATCACCGGTAATTTATTAATCCCGATCCTCGCTCATGTTATCACCAATCTCCTCGCTAGTTTTCTCTGGAAATTACAGCATAGTAATCAGTAATCAGTTATCAGTTATCAGTTATCAGTTATCAGTGGGGAAGTTATCAGTAATCAGTAATCAGTTATCAGTTATCAGTTATCAGTGACTACTCCTGTCTCCTATAAAAAATATGGAAGTGCAATTTCGCGAATTTAATCCTTTTGATGTCTGGTTTTGGCTGGAATTTTCGACAGTTCCCTCGAATATAGAACAGCAATATGTAGAAGAAGTTTTTGCCTCTTGGTTTTATTTGGGTAAATTAGGGGCTTTCAATGCCGAAAACCTACAGGTACAAGAGGTAGGAGTCGATATTAGTTATATGGAATACGATCCAGATATGGCCGAAAATGCCTTTATGTCACCGATGCACAATATGACCGATTTTGAATACTTAGGTACTTGGGGACGTTGTTGGTTTGACCTTGGTACTAGCGATCTTATTGCTTTAGATATTTTAATCAATGCCTTGACCCAATTAAGTAAGGATTTTGTCGATATTAAACGTTTAATTATCGGTGGAGAAAATCAAGATTGGCCAGTGAGCGATCGCAGTAATTATCTCTTTAGCGAATAATGAGGGTTTACTAAAAAAGTTTCTTGGTGGAGTCAGAATTATGAATTATGAATTATGAATTATGAATTATGGTTCTTCCGAACTTACACTGTAGAAGATTCCTCAAGCTACCTCTCTGCCCAGCAATGCTCTAAAGTTGATAAATATCAATCTAACAAAAACTCAAAGCCTTAGTATACAAGCTTTACAAGCACGAGTTGTTGATAGTTTTACATGACAGGTTCGGTAGAGTCTGAATTCAGGATATTATTTTTATTTATTCTCTCTTTTCCCCTTTCCCCTCTCCCCTTTCCCTTATCCCCTCTCCCATCTCCCTTATCCCTTATCCCCTCTCCCTTATCCCCAATTCCTAATTCATAATTCATAATTCATAATTCCCACTTAAATCTATGCTTAATCTCGTCTCCCTTCCAGAAATTCCCGCCGCTGCTTGGAAACGTCCTCTAGGCAAAGGTTGGGAAAAACCCTACAGCGTCCGCTATGCCAGCAATTTAGATGATGGTCCTTGGCATGGGATGCCTCTGGGGGGATTTGGGGCCGGTTGCATCGGACGTTCCCCCAAAGGTGACTTTAACCTCTGGCATCTGGACGGCGGTGAACACAGTTTTAATAGCCTTGCCGCCTGTCAATTTAGCATTTTTGAACAAACAGAAGACGGAAGCGCCCAAGCCTACGCTATGGCGACGGAAAGCCCGACGGATGGAACATTATCGCGCTGGTCGTGGTATCCAGCCGAAAAGGGAAGCTATGGGTCCCTTTATCCCCGCAGTTGGTACGAGTACAAAGATGTTTTTCAGACTCAATTAATTTGCGAACAATTCTCACCGGTTTGGGCGCATAATTATCAAGAAAGTAGTTATCCTATAGCCCTATTTGAATGGACGGCTCATAATCCCACCGATAAACCAATTACTATTAGTATTATGCTGACTTGGCAAAATACAATCGGTTGGTTTACTAACGCGATTAAATCCCCAGTGGTTAAAGTGAGAGATGATGGTAGTCCCGTCTATGAATATCAATCAAAATGGGGGGAAAGTGAGGGTAATTATAATCAATGGATTGTCGATAATTTCCGCGTTGGCTGTCTAATGCGTCGGGATTACGAAAACCCCGGGGAAGGGGATGGACAGATGGCGATTGCCACTATCACTAATCCGAGTCTAGAGGTATTTTATCTGGGTAAATGGAACCCTGCGGGCGATGGGGGCGAAGTTTGGGACTATTTCGCCATGAATGGCTCTTTACCGGATATTGAGGACGAAACCCCCGCCGAAAAAGGGGAACAAACGGCCACGGCCATGGCGATTCGTTTTACTATTCGTCCGGGGAAAACTCGCAAAATTCCCTTTATTTTAGCTTGGGATTTACCTGTCACCGAATTTGCCCAAGGAATTAACTATTATCGTCGTTATACGGACTTTTTCGGTCGCAATGGTCAAAATGCTTGGGCGATGGTACGCACGGCCTTAAAACACGGCGATACATGGCGAGAAAATATTATTAACTGGCAAAAACCGATCCTAGAACGCAGCGATCTGGCTGATTGGTTTAAAATGGCTTTATTTAACGAATTATACCTCCTAACTGACGGCGGGACTCTTTGGACAGCAGCCACGGAACAGGATCCCATCGGTCAATTTGGGGTCTTAGAATGTATTGATTATCGTTGGTATGAAAGTCTTGATGTGCGTCTCTATGGTTCCTTTGGGTTATTGATGTTATGGCCACGCTTAGAAAAGTCCGTCATGGAAGCTTTTGCCAGGGCAATTCCCAGCAGTGACGATACTCCTCGGATTATCGGTTATAACCAAGCTAGTGCCATTCGTAAGGCTAAAAATGCCACTCCCCACGATTTAGGCGCACCCAATGAACACCCTTGGCAAAAGAGCAATTACACCAGTTATCAAGATTGTAATCTCTGGAAAGATTTAGGCAGTGATTTTGTTTTATTAGTCTATCGGGATTATTTATTAACGGGGGCTAAAGATGAGGATTTTCTGCGGGAATGTTGGCCGTCAATTGTCCTGACTTTGCAATATTTAAAAACTTTTGACCTTGATAACGATGGGATTCCCGAAAATTCTGGCGCACCAGACCAAACCTTTGATGATTGGCGTTTACAGGGAATTAGTGCCTATTGTGGTGGCTTGTGGATAGCAGCCCTAGAAGCGGCGATTAAAATTGGGGCAATTCTTGGAGAAGATACGGCAATTTTTGCTGGTTGGTTACGGCAATCTCGCGCTATTTATCATCAGACTCTCTGGAATGGAGAATATTATAATTTAGATAGTGGCAGTGGTTCCGATGTGGTGATGACTGACCAATTATGCGGTCAATTTTATGCCCGTTTATTGAGTTTACCGGATGTGGTAGAAAATCAATACACGCAATCAGCTTTAAGTAAGATTTATCAGGCTTGTTTTCTCAAGTTTCATGGGGGAAAATTTGGGGCAGCAAATGGGTTAAAACCCGATGGTACTCCCGAAAATCCCGAGGCAACTCATCCCTTGGAAGTTTGGGTAGGAATTAATTTTGGGTTGGTGGCTTTTTTACTACAAATGGGAATGGAAAAGCAGGGATGGCAAATTACAGAAGCGGTGGTGAAACAAGTCTATGAAAATGGCTTACAATTTCGCACCCCGGAAGCAATAACATCGGTGGGAACTTTTCGTGCTTGTCATTATTTACGCGCCATGGCTATCTGGGCCATCTATGGGGTTTTGACGGAATTTCAGGGATAAATTTTCTTTTGGACTAACACTAGGTCGCCTTTCTATACTGTCTAATAAAGTTGCTTCATAAACTCCCGGTATTTGAATGGCTAGACTACCGATTGCTGCAACTACATCTTCAATTATACCGTTTTTCAGTCTGCTGAGGTACAAAAGTTATGGGTTTTAGGCACTCATGCAAGAGGCAAAATGCAAAAGGGAAGAAAAATAGGTGTACCTCACTAGCTTAGGAAACGCTATAAGTTGGCAGAAATTTTCTGTCTTAATAAAGTGATCACTAATTCCTGAAGCATTTGAGGAGAAATAATTGTAGATATTCATATTATAACCAAGCATCACGAAAATTAGGGTGCTGCTGAATTAAGATATAAACACTAATTTTGCACCTATCCACAAATTAGCCTAGTCCTAGGTTTTAAAAATTGCAAAAGAAGACAATTCATACTTAAAATCAGCAACGCCTAATTTTTTACAGTTTATTTTAAATAAATCAAGATATTTAACCCCGGAATCGTGCGCGAGAGAGTCCAGATAAGGAGAGTGATATAAAAGATGCCGATACCCCATTGATACCAAACTAAAAAGGAAATGATAGCGGGTAATTCTTGATCGCGAACTCGCCAATCGTTAAAGCCTAATTTTAGCAAATTATTGAGACTTAAATCGTAATAATTTAACCAATTCCAACGCTTTTGCCAAGGAATGGGAGTATAACGATCGCGAAAGAGGGGAAATTCAGGAACCACGGGTAAACGGGTGATTAATAAGCGTAATTGTCGCATACTGCCATCTTGCAGGAAATAGGAACTATCCATTAAATCGTGATAGCGTCCCCGACGATAAAGTTCGATAATTAAAATTAGGGGTAAGGGGACAAGAATTAGGGCAATAGCTGTTAAAGTTAGTAGGGGACGACTGGCAGATTGCAGAATATTAAACACACCGGAAAGGGTGAGAATAATATAGCTAGTTACCATACAAAAGATTTCATAACCATTAGGAATTACTGGTTTAGGAGTCAGACGACGCACGCGATCAATTAACCAAAATAAACAGCCAAAATAGGCAAAAATTATGATTCCTGTCCCGAAAACTAAACTAAAATTTGTACCATCTTGACTTAAGAGTAATAGCAAAGTAAGGAAAGAAGTATGCAGAAAATCAGCTACCCAAGTGAGGTTAATTAGGCGAATAACTGAGATATTATTCAGTTTTTGTTTTAACTGTTGTAATCGCAATTTTTCGGTTTTATATTCAATTTGATTGGCATCGGCAATTTGTTCTAGGGAGCGAAAATTACGAACTAAATTTCTTAAAACTGTCTCATTTCCTGCTAGGTTTGGTAAATAAATTGCTTGACCAATTACTCCTCTATCTCCCAGTATTTTCGCTTTATCGGAATCAAAAGCTAATCCTGATACACTCAAATAACTATTTTTAGTAAAAGTGGAATTACTAAAATCTACCTGATCTAAAAGTTTCACATCTTGAAAACTAACCACACCATTAAAATAACTAGACCGGAAAGCGCCTGATTTTTCAAAAGTGGCATTTCTAAAGGTTAATAAACTTAAAAATCTACTTTTAGAAAATAGCGGACGATCTCGCCATTGACTTTGGGAAAAATTGGCCTCTTTTTGCCAGAAAGTACGGGTAAAATCTGCGGGTTTATCGTATTTGGTTTGATCAAAATAAGCTTCGGCAGTAAAATGACTGCGATGGAAGTTAGTAATACTTTTAAAATGTGCGCTGCGAAATATGGCTTTATTTAAAAATTGACTTTGACTAAAATTTACATCTCCCATAAAATTGGCTTTGGTAAATTTTGCCACCCTAGCAAAACGCGATTCTAACCAATTACTTTCGCGACTAAATTTTGCTGCCATTGCTTCGACAATTTGCAGAAAAAAAGTCTTAGAAAAGTCCACCTCTCCCATAAATACGGTTCCCTGCAACTTCACCGGTCCACGAAATACTGTGACATTAAAAACTGGTTCATCGCTATCGAATAAAAAATTTTCGTCCTGCTGTAATAACTGTTCTTCCGTGGGGGATAATAAGGTAGCGAGAGCTACTTTTGTTAAAGGAGTCGGTAAACCGAGACGGGAAGCGATAAAGTTGCCTTGAATTAAGGAGTTACTAAAATCTAAACCTAGGGGTTGTTTAGCGCGATTAATTTGACCTTGAATCTGTTGATAAAATTGTTCTTGCAGTTCCTTATTTTCATCGCGGATATCGATAACTAAATTAGCTAAATCGATGGTAGTCATCCCTTCTTTAAGGACGGGTGCGCTTAAACGTTCCTGCAATAAAGTTACTGTTAAAGGAACCCTATCCACTACTGCCAAACTAGGGAGAGAATGTAAACAGAAAAACAGAAAAACAATGATTAGTAACCAGCAGCTTTTCAACAACGCACCCACGACAGTTATTTTCCTAAACAAGCTTGGATAGCCATTTCTAAATCCTCTTGGTTTAAATCGGTGATAACAAAGACTTCCTGAACACTTTTTCCTGTCCTAGCAATCAGCTTAAAACCACCACGAATCGGCACTGATATCCGCAATTGTAACCGAGGACAATGACCTTTTGAGCGAGAAAGTACCCCGGGGGTGACAGTGGTGATTCCTTGATAGGTAATTAACTTTTCTAATACCGCAATCAACCCCGGGATATGAGTAGAATGATTCCAAACTAAGCGACCATTATTCATAATTATGCGGCCTCTAGGGGAGCCATGGTTAATCCTTCCCGTCGCAATTGTTGGTGATAAAGTTCCGCTTGTTCTTGGGGACCTGTCCAGACAATTGCTTGTCCTTGGTAGTGAACTTGATTAGTTAATTCCCAAGCTCGATCGGTGGTCATATCCGGGATATATTTAATTAAACAATTGGCCACATGATCGAAGGTGTTAAAGTCATCGTTGAGAACAATAACTTTATAGTTGGGATAAGTCTTTTTGACAACTTGGGTGGACTTATCTAAGGTGGTACTAGGTGCGCTGGCCATAAAAGTTACAATAGGTCAAGGTTTTGGCGGTTAAATTCGAGCATTTTGACAACAATTAAGCGGCAAAAGCCACAGAATTATTCTTCAAAACTTGGTGATAGTAATTTAATAACTGTTTGGTGGCCGCTTGCCATGCCCATTTTTCCGCTTCTAGACGCGCATTTCGTCGTAATTCCTCTCTTTCTGCCTTGGCGGTTAGTAATCTTTGGGTGGCACTAATTAAACCTTTTTCATCCCTAGGATCGAAGAGATGACCATTAACTCCATCGGTGACAATATCGGGAATTCCCCCCGAATTTGCTGCCACTACCGGACAACCAGCAGCCATGGATTCTAAGAGTACCAAACCGAGGGTTTCTGTGCGTGAGGGAAACAGAAAAGCATCTGCGGAAGCAAAAGCGGAGGCTAATTCTAACCCCTGTAAATAACCGACAAAATGGGTATTTGTGTCGGCAAAATGACTTGTTAAAGCTTCCCGATGGGGACCATCTCCCACAATGGCAAATCTTGCTTCGGGAATCGCTTCTAATACTGGTTTAATGCGATCGATTTCTTTTTCGGCCGACACTCGACCAACGTATAATAAGAGAGGACTATCGGGGTTATTTTGGGATAATTTCAGTCTCATGGCCGGGGATTTTAAATGAGGTTGAAATAATTCCGTATCGACTCCCCTTTGCCAAAGCTCGACCTTTTCAATGCCACGACTAGATAATTCTTGCACCATAGCGGTGGAAGTGCAGAGATTTAAACTTGCTTGATTGTGGGCCAATTTTAATAATTCCCAGAGTAATCCTTCTAGGGACCCTAACCCATAGTGTTGTAGGTATTGGGGGAGATGGGTATGATAGGAAGCGACGAGGGGAATGTTCATAGTTTTGGCAAAATAAATGCCTCCCACCCCTAAAACAGCGGGGTTAACCACATGAATAATATCCGGTTTAAACCTCTCTAAAGCTTGACCGACTGAAGGCCGGGGGAAAGCCATTTTTAATTCCGGATATAGGGGTAAGGGAATCCCTGTAACTCCATGAATCTTAGCACCTTTGTACTCCTTTAAACCGCCATCGGGAGAGAAAACTAATACCTGATGACCTAATCTTTGTAGGTGTTCTACGGTATGTTTAAGACGGGTGACAATTCCATCGATTTTCGGTAAGAAAGTTTCTGTAAAAAGAGCAATTCGCATAGAGAAAACAAGGTTAAGTAATAATTAAGGGCAAGCTTTTTTTGAGATAGCTAGGAATAATTACTGAATTTCTCAAGGCAATTAACTCCCCAATTAATCATAGATCAGAAAGGCCAAAGGTTTTAATCACTCGATCGCTACCTTCGATAACCACCGTCGCTCGATAATTATCGCCGATTGCCGCTGTCCATAATTGCCATTCCCCCGCCACATTGTCTAATTTTAAGGGATTGAGGCCCACTTCCACTCGATCGAGTCCCCCGCTAATTCCCGTTCCCAGTGCCTTTAAATAAGCCTCTTTTGCCGTCCATAACTGAAAAAATAGCTTTTCCTTCTCCCCAGACTTTTCAACAAGCTCGTGTTCCCTAGCACAAAAAAACCTTTTTGTCAAGCTATTTAAATCGTTCATCCGGCGCATTTTCTCTAAATCTACCCCGATGCGAGCGGTTAAAGTCAAGCCACAGATTGCCATCTCCTCGGAATGGGAGAGATTAAACTGCAATTGGTAGTTAATACTCGGTTTTCCCCGTTCACTGTAGATAAACTCGATTTTTTCGGGACTTATCGCCAAATATGACCCTAAAATCTCCCGTAAACACCCCCTCGCCACCAAAAAACGCCGCTTGTGTTGGGGAAAATGGTAACGATTAGCTCTAATTATTTCATCTTCCGAGAGCAAAGAAGCCAGTTTTTCTAGTCTATCCCCAGAGGGATCGAGACTGATAAAATAGAGATGAACCTCATCGGTAGATATAAACATTAAACTCAGAAGCGATCAAATAATTAATTATCGGTAAATTTTACCGTAAAATGAGAATTGCCGACTCAAGAATTTATCCACCTTCTAACTCTTGACTTTGCAGCACACCTATGAACTTTTTTCATACTGAAGACCACCTCCAACAGTTCGGTACAGATATTTTAGAAACAACTTGGCGAGAATTTCCCCAATTAGCTCAAGAACAAATCGCCCTAACTTGGATAGTATATGATCCTCCCGTTATCGTCAACACGGGGGGAGCAATTTCTCACGAAGAATTCTGGAAATATTCCCCCCGCGGCTTTAGTTATCGCGGACAAGAAAGAACCTATCCCGCTAGTTTAGTGAAATTATTTTATCTAGTAGCAATTCATGAGTGGTTAGAGGGGGTAATGATTCCCGAAAGCAGCGAATTAAATCGCGCCATTCGTGACATGATTGTTGACTCTAGTAATGATGCTACCAGTTTAGTTGTAGATCTGCTCA
This sequence comes from Microcystis sp. 0824, assembly GCF_003112475.1. Lineage (NCBI taxonomy): Bacteria > Bacillati > Cyanobacteriota > Cyanophyceae > Chroococcales > Microcystaceae > Microcystis > Microcystis sp. 0824. Next base: position 45,712 of record NZ_BDSM01000026.1, read on the forward strand.
CGGGAACCACTAGCGGTCCGGAAATTGCCGCCGGTCCTTTTGAAACTTGGAAGCAACAACGCAACATAGTTAATCGTTATTTTCAATCCTTAAATTGGCCAGAATTAGCGACAATTAACGTTAATCAAAAAACTTGGTCTGATGGTTCCTATGGACGTGAACGCGCTTTTTTAGGGGAATTAATGGAGAATCGCAATATGTTAACTAGCAATGCAGTGGCGCGTTTAATTCATACTATTGTTGGGGGGATTGCGGTTTCTTCCCAACGTTCTCAAATGATGATGTCTTTACTAAAACGAAGTCTTAATGCTGCTGATTGGACAAGTCAAGGAGATGATACACAAATCTTAGGATTTCTGGGACAAGGATTACCAGAAAATAGTCAAATTTGGTCAAAAGCTGGTTGGACAAGTCAAGTACGTCACGATGCAGCCTATATTGAAATTCCCCATCATACCCCCTATCTTTTGGTGGTATTTACCGAGGGAAAAGATAACAGTCAAAATCGCTCAATTTTACCTTTTATTTCCCAGAAGGTAGCCGAGAAAATTATGCAGTTCAATTAATTAAAGCTGTGGGTAGGATAGTTTTCTCTGTCATTGTCAAAAGTGCTAGATAAACATCCTACTGCCATAGATATGTAAATTTACAGATGTGCATCTCAATATACAGATTTTCTGGGATAGATAGGGTTTGTTCTTGCAGCTGAAATACTCGATTAAGTTTAGTCTGTGCTTTACCTTGACGGGAAGGGCTGTCATCATTTAAACTAACAATAAGTTGTTTTTAAGTATTTCCTCAAATATGTGACTTTCAACCCTCACCATTGTCATAACGAAAGGGAAGTGGAGAGTAAATTAATTGTCCAGTATTTACTCCCCAAACTAGGCTACAATGCCGAACATTGGTATCAACAAGTTAGCTTCGGTAAAGTCCGCTTAGATTTCCTTGTTTCCGCTCAAAAACCTATCAACAAAAAGCAGTTTTTATCCTCTCACTGTCTAATTGTCGAGGCTAAAAATCCCAGAGAAAAGCTCACCAATCATCGTCACCGTTTAGGTTATTATCTCAACTACTTTAAAGTGCAGTGGGGATTATTAACCAATGGTGATGAGATTCAACTTTATCGAAGAAAACCCGATAAAATTTATTTAGTTTTTAGATGTTCTGGGTTAGAAATTGCCTCTCACTTAGAACAGTTAAAATCTCTGATTGGCTACGAGACCTTATCCCTGGGTATTCCACCGCTTAATTCTCCAACAATCAACCACAAAAATCCCATGAAAACCATCGCAATTTATCATCATAAAGGTGGTGTTGGTAAAACCACCGTCGCTACCAATCTAGCGGCAGCCTTGAGTAAAAAAGGCAAGCGAGTTTTATTAATTGATATTGATGCTCAAGCTAATAGTACTTTTGCCGTTGGTTTAATTAAGTTTCAATTCGATGATGACGATGATTTAAAAGATAAAAATGTCTTTCATTTGCTAGAAAAAAATGACTCTAATTTTATCCCAGATATCGTCAGAAAATCTCAAGGTTTTACTTATCCTGAGATTGATATAATTCCCTCTCACATTATCTTAATTAGTAAGCAAAGCGAATTAACTCAAAGAGGAGGAGCCTACATTAGACTAGCGAAAAAATTAGAAAGAGTGACGCAAGATTATGATATTGCAATTATCGATACTCCCCCATCCTTAGATTTATACGCTCAAGTATCTTTAATTGCAGCTGATTATCTGATAATTCCTTCTGATTTGAAACCTTTTTCTAATCAAGGAATACAAGGAGTCAAGAAGCTTATCGATGAAGATATTAATGATCTTCGTGAAAACTTAGGCAAAAAAAACTTAGAGATTTTAGGTGTTTTACCTTCCAAAATTTCTACCCATGCTCAATACTTAAAATATAATTTCCCCAAACAAAAACAAGTGATTCCAGACAAGTATGGTTTACCCTTGATGGAATCAATTATCTCGGAAAGAATGCCTTTATCTCGCTGTATAAATCAATACGTTACTGTGGGAGATTTAGAAATTCCTGCCCCCCAATCTATAATGGATTATGCCGAACATCAAGCTGATGCAGGAGTGTCAGCAGCAGAATTTGAAGCCTTAGCACTGGAAGTTTTAGCTAAAATAGGAGTTAAATAAATGTGGAAATTTTTACGAATTGATTTAGATAATATCAGTTCTTCTGAAGCTCTCTCAAGCTTCGAGCAAAATAAATTGGAAAACCTAGCTAATCTTATTATTGATATGGGAGGAATAGTCTGTCCAATTACTTTAAAACAAACAGGATTTGAACAGTACGAAATTCTTAATGGTAATTTAGAATACTATGCTTCTAGAATAGCCAGAGAAAGAAATTCTAGTATTGAGACTATTAGTTCTATCGTAATAAATCATGAATACGAAGATAATGCCAAGCAACAAATCCAATTACTTCGCCCTGAACTAAATGCTCCAAAGCCAGATATTGACAACCATCCAGATATTGAGAAGTGTTTGAGTGAATTCAGATTAAGCATAACAAATGAATTACAGGCTATGCGAGAAGAAATCAAAAGACTGGAAGAAAAAATTATTATTTCTCCTCCTCCTCCTGCTTCTCCTCCTCCTTCTCCTCCTGCTTCTCCTCCTCCTTATCCTCCTTCTAAGTCGATTTTAGAGCTTTTGAATAGCTGTGATGCTAATCAACTTAAAAAAGCGGGAATAAATAGAACAGTTACTGCAAATTTTCTAAAGGAGAAGCCCTTTATTTCTCTTAATGATATCACTGATCGAGTAGATAAAATGGGAGAAAAAACTTTGATCAAATTAATGGATTATTTGCTGACTTCTAATTGATTTTTGTGGGTGTGTTGAGATGCTTTAACACACCCTACCGATGGGTGTTATAATAATGGAAGATCAGTAAAAAAGCCTGATCCGATAGCGGGCAAAGATTAACTAGAAGACGGGTGAAAAGAGAAAACTTATGACAACTACCCCAGTAATAGCTGCTTCTTTAACAATTCCTCCCCTAGAAAACGGCGATAAATTAACTCGATGGGAATTTGAACGACGTTATCAAGGGATGCCCCATCTCAAAAAAGCAGAATTAATTGAAGGAATTGTTTATATGGCATCTCCCTTAAGAATTACCCAACATGGTGAACCCCACGCGCACATTATGTTATGGTTGGGTTTTTATAAAGCTTTTACCCCCTATCTGCAATTAGGGGATAATTGTACCGTGAGATTAGATATTGATAACGAACCCCAACCGGATGCCCTATTAAGAATTGACAAGGGAGGACAATCGACAATTAGTCAAGATGATTATGTAGAAGGAGCGCCGGAATTAATTGTCGAAATTGCCGCGTCTAGTGCTTCCTACGATGTTCATCAAAAATTAAATGTTTACCGTCGCAATCAAGTCCAAGAATATCTAGTCTGGCGGTTTTATGAACAAGAATTTGATTGGTTTCGGCTACAGGCAGGAGAATATATTAAACTAGAACCCGATAGTGAGGGCATAATGCGCTCCCAAATCTTCCCCGGTTTATGGCTAGATAAAAACGCTTTATTAATGGGCGACTTAGGAAAAGTTTTATTGATTTTGCAGCGGGGTTTAGAAACAGCAGAACATCGAGATTTTGTCAATAAACTAACTGCCAATTACAGCTAGATTGTAAAATTAGACAATTATTCTTGATCCACTGTCCTATAATTACAGAAAGAGTATTTTTGACTTGAATTTGTTCTTAACTGTACCCCAATAATCTCGCCCCTGATAATCTTCTCATCACCTTACTTTATGTCAAATCTAATCCTTTTCTGGCATCGTCGCGATTTACGTCTCTCGGATAATATTGGACTGAGTAAAGCTAGGGAGCGCAGTCCGAAAATTATCGGGGTTTTCTGCCTCGATCCTGCTATTTTAGAGAGGGATGATATCGCCCCTGCTAGAGTTGCCTATCTCCTCGGTTGTCTAGAGGAATTAGAAAAAAATTATCGCCAAAAAGGTAGTCAATTACTGATTATTCGCGGCAACCCCAGTCAAACACTCGTCAATTTAGCTGGCAATTTATCGGCAAAAGCAGTTTTTTTTAACCTCGATATCGAACCCTACGCGCGTCAACGGGATCAACAGGTAATCGCCGCTTTACAAACAAAAGGAATTGAAGTAGAAACCTTCTGGGATCAACTGCTCCATGCCCCCGGACAAGTCCTCACCCTCTCAAAAAGTCCCTACACCGTATATACTCCTTTTTGGAAAAATTGGAGCCAATTAACCAAAGCCAGCCCCACAACCCTAGAAAACCTGCAAGGATTAGACGAAAATGAGGGGGAGAAACTCACAGAAACTATTAACTTACCAACCCTAGAAAATTTAGGTTTTACTTGGCAAAACCCCTTACCCCTCACCCCCGGAGAAAAGGCTGCCCATAGCAGATTAGAAGAATTTTGTCAAGGGGTTATTAACAATTATCAAGAAGATCGTAACTTCCCCGCTTTCGATGGGACCTCGCGCTTGAGTGCCGCTTTAAAATTTGGGGCGATTGGCATTCGCACAATTTGGACGGCAACCCTAGAGTTATTAGAAAATTGCCGCGCCGAGGAAGCAAAAGATAGTATTATCACTTGGCAGCAAGAGTTAGCTTGGCGGGAATTTTACCAGCATTGTCTCTATTTTTTCCCAGAATTGGCGGTCGGTGCTTATAGAAAAGAATTTCGTCATTTTCCTTGGCAGGATAACGAAGAACATTTTCAAGCTTGGTGCCAGGGAAAAACCGGCTATCCGATCGTTGACGCGGCCATGCGACAATTAAATGAAACGGGATGGATGCACAATCGTTGTCGCATGATCGTGGCGAGTTTTTTAACCAAAGATTTAATTATTAACTGGCAAAAAGGCGAAAAATACTTCATGCAGAAACTTTTTGATGGCGATTTAGCCGCTAATAATGGTGGTTGGCAGTGGAGTGCCTCTAGTGGTATGGATCCGAAACCTTTAAGAATTTTTAATCCCGCTAGTCAGACACAAAAATTCGATCCGGAAGGGGAATATATTCGTCAGTGGTTGCCAGAATTAGCCTCCGTAGATACGGAATATTTAGTAACTGGGAAAATCCCCCGTTTAGAAAGACATCGTTGTGGTTATCCTGAGCCAATTGTCGATCATAATCAACAACAAAAAGAATTCAAACGACTCTATAGTAATCAGAAGCCAAAACAATAAAACTAGCTACTTTTGACTGGCTTTAATCCGGTTCCAAACATCCTCTAAACTTAGATATAACACAGGCACAACAATTAAACTCAACAGGGAAGAAGTGACTAAACCTCCCACAATTACCATCGCCATGGGTTGCCGCAATTCCGCACCGGTACCCAATCCCAAAGCGATCGGAATCATGCCTAAAATTGTCGAACAAGTGGTCATTAAAATCGGTCTTAACCTAATCATTCCCGTTTCTAAAACCGCTTCCTCCCGACTCCAACCCTGTTGACGCAATTGGTTAGTATAATCCAGCAATAACACAGCGTTTTTATCCAGTAATCCCAAGAGGAAGATAAACCCGATCAAAGAAATCATACTAAACTCACTACCCGTTACCAATAACCCCAACATTGCCCCCACAATCGCTAAAGGTAAACATAAAGCGATGACGATAGTTTCTAACAGTCTTCTGAATAATAACCATAAAACTCCTAACATTAAAATTGTCGCCAGGATTAAAGTGCGACCAAAACTGCCCAAAACATCGCTACTTTGAGAAGAAGTACCCCAACGCTGTAAAGTTATCCCTTCCGGTAAAGGAATCCCTTCAATTTTAATCGCCGCATCTTCTAATCCTAAATCTGGACTGAGATTAGCACTGAGAAAAATCGCCTGTTGACCATTTAAACGCTCGATCGCCAAAAAATCCCCCCGCTCATTTAATCTAGATGATAGGGAAATATCCTTTAAACCAGCGATTTTAGCGGCCTCAACCCGCAATTTCTCGGCACTATCGCGCAATAGCTGCCAATTATCGCTTTTAATCGCAATTTGGATCGGCTTTTCCGCTTCCGTCTGCACAAAAGGAATGTCCTCGACACTGACATTCACCCCTCTAATTGTCGGTAAAATTTGCCGAATCCGTTGCTGCACGGCGCTGGTGTGAGATTTACGATCGCCCTTCAGTTTAACGTGAATTTTGCCACGATTCGGCTCACCGCGTAAACCGGCGATCATAAAAGTCGATTCCACTTCCCCATCCTGCAAAATCGGCGCTTCTAATTTGCTGCCATCGCGGATAGTGCGACGCAAAAGAAAACTTTCGGGAGAACTCGCTAACTGGGAAATCCAAGCGAAACTATCGCTAGAACTCTTAGCCGTCGGTTTATTAGGGCTAATTTGCGTTATTTTCGGCAAAGGAGAAGTATAAACCAGATTAAACTCGCCGCGATCGAGTCGGGGAATAAATCCCCTAGAAATAAAAGGAATCAGGGCAATACCCGCAAAAAAGGTAATTAGGGCAATAGCAATGACCAGCAAACGATGACGCAATGACCAGTTTAAGAGCCGTCGATAGGCGTTTTCAATCGGTCGCTTTTGTTTCGTCGTTTTTGCCCGTGACTGCGGTTTCAGCCAATATACTGCCAAAACTGGCGATAAAGTTCTGGCGATCAACAGAGAAAAAATCACCGCAGCCGAGACAGTTAAACCGAAGGGTTGGAAAAACTGTCCCACCGCACCCCCCATAAAAGCGACGGGTATAAACACGGCAACAATGGTTAAAGTGGAGGCGGTGACAGCTAATCCGATCTCCCTTGTCCCCTTGAGTGCCGCATTTTTCGGGGTTTCCCCCGCGTCGATTAAACGGGAAATATTTTCTACATCCACGATCGCATCATCCACGACAATGCCAATCACCAAAGCGAGAGCCAGCAGTGTCAGGGTTTCCAGATTAAACCCATAGATGGCCATGATAATGAAAGTCCCCAAAAGAGATAGGGGGATAACCAGAGCAGAAATGATTGTAGCGGCGAAACTGCCTAAAAATATCCAGATCACCAGCACCGACAGCAAAACTGCCAAGAGTAAATCATCGATCGTGCCTTGTAGGGCGGCGCGAATATATTCCGCTTGGGTTTCAGCTAAAATTATCTTGACATCGGGCAGTTTTTGTGCTATGTCTTTAACCAGTTTTTCTGCTTGAGCAACGAGATCGAGACTATTAGCCGCACCTTTTTTGATTACCTGCACTGCGATCGCTTCTTGACCATTAAAGCGCACCAGCGTGGGTAATGGTCGGGTTAAGCTTTTATGGGGATTATCCTCCCTAACTGTACCTTGACCGAGTAAATTAACTTTAGCCGTACCGGGGAGAGCTTTTAAGGGCGGAATTAAATTATCTTGGGCGATTTGGCTTAATTCTTCTAGATTTTTCTGCTCACTCACCAGCGCATAGGTGACCGTTGCCGACTCATTTAAATCAACGGGGATAACTTCTGTGGTAGCTTGAGGGGGTAAAGGGACTTGCGAGATAGTCTGTTTAACTGCTGCAGTGGCCTTGTCTAAATTTGTGCCAATTTTAAAGAAAACGCTGATTACTGACTGTCCGGGGGCAGTAGTCGAGGAAACATCGCGACAACCGGGGAGAGAGAAAAGGGGATTTTCTAGGGGTTTAGTTAATTGCTGTTCCGTGGTGATAGCAGTAGCTAAATCCGCTTGAGCGTTAATTATTACGACTGGAAAGCTGATATCGGGGAAAAGAGCGTATTTTAGGGAACTAAAAGCTAAAATTCCCGCCATGGCCACCGCTAACCAGAAAGCAATGGTTAACCTCGGGGCATTAATCGCTATTCGAGAGATATTCAGACGTTCTCGCCACGATTCTTTCATGTTTGTTGAATAAGTGGGGTATGGGGTGTGGGGTGTAGGGTGTGGGGTGTGGGGTGTTTTCTCAGTGAACTGATAACTGATAACTGATAACTGATAACTGATAACTGACTCCTAACCCAATGGTAGATGTTGGATTTTTGCCGGAGTTCTATTTTCCGACAAAGATAAGCAAAAATTATTTATTGACTCCAAAAACTTGAGAATATTTAAATTAACATTCCGCAATATTTATAAATTCTTAAGAATTAATTGAGAAAGATTTTTATTTAACAACGATGTTATCATGGTTACAGCGATTTTACTGAATTTCATAGTGGGTTATTCTGTGCTTTTTTGGCCAGGAATGGTTGAAACCCTTGCCACACCTAGAAGGTGATCCTAATTAAGACGGGTAAATCAGTCATTTTTACCCACAACGATGATCTTTTTTTTATGTAGTTTTATTGCAAAAAAAAAGTTTTTTTGACAAAAAGCACAAAGTATGATATAAACCCAACGTATTTCTGGCTGCGAGTAATTATTGTAGAGGGGGGAGAAGGGAGAGGGGAGAAAAAAGCTGATTACTGATCACTGCTTCCTATCCCTGCTATTCATACAAAATCTCATCAAAACAAGCTTCTCCCACACTCGATAAAGTCCTAGCGGCAGCCTTATCGGTTTTCGACTTCTGCACGAGGGTGCGGAATTGCTGTAGATTGTAACGAGCCTGGAATTTTTTAATCGTGCAGTCGCATAGGTCTTTTGCCACATCAGCAGCTAATCCCTCCCCGCGCGCTCTTTGTAAACATTCTTGACGATAACTGTCGAAAGTCGTGGCAGTATTAGAACTTTGGCTAAGGTAAACAGTATTATTAGCCTGTACTGGCAAGCATAAAGCCAATAAACCGATAAAAGTTAGTAAATATCTTGGATTTATGATCATAATCGCTTTTTTAAGCCTAAAATCCCCCACTAGATTAGAGAACCGCTCCATAAATTATAGATCGATCGCTCAACTCTTGGGTTCCACTCTTGGCAAACTGCCAACTGTTATGCTAGGATAAGTAGTGCTTGATCGGCGCCATCGCCAAGTGGTAAGGCAGAGGTCTGCAAAACCTTTACCCCCAGTTCGAATCTGGGTGGCGCCTTAGAAAATATCGGCATCTTTCTTTTATTGCCTTGTCTAATTGACATCCTCGCCGCCGTAAAACGGACGGCGATTCCCAAACCTCACGATTTGGGTTTCTGCTTCTTTCCCGAAGGATTTTTCGCACCTGCCTTAACAGATTTACTCTGTTCTGGTCTTATGGTCGCTCTACAGACTGACACCGCAAGCCCTGCGGCCAAAATATTTTTACTTGCGTTAACATCTCGGTCATGGTGTGTTCCACAGTCTGGACAGTCCCATTCTCGAACATTTAACGGCATTTTCTCAGCAATATACCCGCAATTGCTACACCTTTTAGAGCTAGGAAACCATCTATCTATTTCGATGTAATTTCTCCCATACCAACGGCATTTATAGGCTAATTGTCGAGTGATTTCTCCCCAACTAACGTCAGATATTGCCTGAGATAATTTCGGGTTTTTGACCATATTCTTGACGGCTAAATTCTCAACCACAATCGTTTGATTTTCACGAACTAATTGAGTGGTTAGCTTGTGTAAATGGTCTTTTCTACTATCGGTGATTTGAGCGTGAATTTTGGCTACTTTAATTTTTGCCTTTTCTCGATTTTTTGAGCCTTTCTGTTTTCTAGAAAGATTTTTTTGCGCTTTTCGCAGTCTCCGATAATGCTTTTTAAAGTGCTTAGGATTAGATACTTTATCGCCGTCGCTGGTAATGACAAGGCTACTAATTCCTAAGTCAATTCCAATGGCTTTATCTGTTACTGGTAATGGCTTAATTGTTGGGTCATCAAATCTAATTGATATATGCCAACGTCCAGAAGGATGTAATCTGACTGTTACTGTGCTTGGTTCACAGCTTTCTGGTATTTGTCTTGACCATCGAATAGGTAAAGGTTCTGTGCATTTAGCTAAATAGATTTGTCTGTCTTTAAATTTAAAAGCAGATTTGGTAAATTCGGCACTTCCTCCTTGATGTTTTTTCTTAAAGTTAGGATACTTATTACGACAAGCAAAGAAGTTAGTAAAAGCTGTTTGTAAATGTCTTAACCCTTGTTGTAAGGGTACACAGCTTACTTCATTGAGAAAGTTTAATTCTTCTTGCTTTTTCCAATCAGTTAGCATTGAAGAAGTTTGAGCGTAGCCTACTCTTTCTTGCTTTTCGTACCATGCTTGTGTTCGTTCGTGGAGAGCTTTGTTGTAAACTAATCTTACACAGCCCAAAGTGCGCCGCAATAGCGACTCTTGTTTTGGTGTGGGGTAAAATCGAAACGAATAGGCTTTTTCCATACCTCACATTTTAGCATATATTTCGTAAACGATGCTCATATTTAACAGTAAAGCCGTCGTAGAACGACGGGGTTTCAGACCCAAATTTTCGATGAAGGTTTAACAAGGTTTTACCTATAATGTCGGCTTGAAGGAACTCTCGGTTTCACCTCGGAGATGAAAGGTTCCGCCAGCATAGAACAGCGAAGCACGACAGTGTCAACTGATAGGCTGCCACTAGATAGCGAAGCTGTTCGTAATTTAAATTGCTTGTTGAGACGAGGCAAAAGGCAAGAGGCAAAAGGCAACAGTAAAGGGATTGGGGGAAGTTCGGCTAATCTAAGAATAAGCGGTTTAAATCCCTCTTAACACTAGATAACGAAAAATATACTCAACTATCTCTAAATAATTCTCGGTAGTTTCTAGAGACTCACCCCACACCGTCACGCCATGGTAAGAAATCAGTAAAGCGGGAATTTCTGGGGGGAAAGTTGAGAATCTACTTTCTATTTCTGCGGCAATTTTCGGCACATCGAGATAGTTAGCAAAAACTGGCATAAATACTTGAGGATTTTCTACCCAAATACCTAAACCTTTCAACATTTCTAAGGGAGGTAACGATAACTTACCCTGAGGAGCAAAACGGGAAACTAAATTCGCTTCCACCGAGTGAACATGATAACAAGCTTGCGCTTGGGGAAAGAGACAATAAATCACCTGATGAATGCTAGTTTCTGCCGAAGGACGATTATCCCGATGAGCTAATTCTCTGACTTTTCCCGTCAGATCTACGCGCACAAAATCCTGTTCTGTGAGTTTACCTTTACTTTTGCCACTGGCAGTAATCCAAAAACTATGATCATCAACTTTAGCGGATAAATTACCTGCCGTGCCAAGCATCCAACCCAGTTGATAAAATCTTCGGGCAGCGGCAACTAGAGATAGACGAGGATCGCTCATGGTTTTTAGAGATATGGTAGATAGGGACTGACTATTATAACAATCGGACGATCCACTCGCCAGCAGATTTGCTGAGGATGTCAGTCAAGATAATCTCGCTCAAAACTAAAGCCAAGGTAGAATAGAGTGAGGAACCGGTGAGCAAAAAAGAAAATTTAACCGTGGCAATGTGTTGGGGATGTGTTAGGTTAAAGATAATTGCAGCTTTGATGAATCGAGGGTTGAGCCGTGAATAACAACTTTTTCCGCAGCTATTCTGTCAATGATTCTGGTTTGGGTTGTTTCTTATCTTTGATTTTAGTCGGATTGTTGTTAGGCTCGATCGGACTGGGTTGGTTAGTCAATAGTTTTTTAATTCTCGTGGCATTCCTGATATTTTCCCCTGTGATTGCTTGGGGAATTTTTCGCTGGTGGTTGCGACGCAATTTAGTTGAAGATAGCTGTCCCGTCTGTAGCTACGAATTTACGGGTTTTAATCGCACGGAATGCCAATGTCCTAACTGTGGTGAACCGTTAAAAGTGGCAGGGGGTAAGTTTATTATTCTCACCCCTCCCGGTACGATCGATGTACAAGCGATCGAAGTACCTACCGGACAGTTAGAAGATTAGGATCGAACCATTACCATCTAGGCACGCGCACCAAACTGAAAGCGGGGGGATCTGAATTTTAACAATAACAGCAGTCCCAGCAGGTGAATTGACCAATGAACGAGAATTAAGCCCCAAATAATTGCAAAAATTAAACTACTAACGGCAAGAGCTTTAAAAATATCATTATCGGTTTTTTGATACCAGAGAAGACTAAGGAAGGAAAGCAGTAGGAGTAGAAGCGGAAAAAGTGGGGAGAACATGGGGATCACCATTGGGTGAGGGGACTGTCTTCACATCCATAGCCTATCATTTTCCCTTTGCAGTTACGCGTAGCAGCGGCTACATACCCCCCTATTTGTCATAAATCTTTAGAATCAAATTAAAAAGTTGACCGAAAAATTGGGTTTAAAGCCTCGCCCTTTTAGGGCGACTTTATATGATCTATGATATTAAGAATAGCGGGCAGGGTAAGCAACCGCTTAAAAAACCCAGTCATCGCAGGATGAACGCACCTTGAAAACTAGAGTTATGGGGTTCTATAGGGGAATGCTCCTATAGGTAAAAGCTCTAAGCGTCAAGTACCAGAGAAACCAATTATTTTAGAGGTTTTGAACTGTATCGTAGGGCATAGGAAAACAGGCTTCTGTAAGGGAGCGAAAGTCTGAGGAGAGAACCACCTCTGGGTGGGATTTCGCCAGGAATCTAATTCAAGTGGACTCGTTGAGCCAGAAATTCTCAGCAGTGATGCTAGAAGAATCCACGTCCGTTTACGGCGTGGGGTATGTCAAAAGCCAATCTTTTAGTATAAAGGTGGCGCGACAATCATCCTCATTGTAACGTAAAATAGCCGCCAATAAAGTCCGATCTCCTGTTTTTAACCACTGGTCATACCACCAAACGCATTGATCCCCGCTTACTCCTCGATCGCGCCATTGGAAGCCAATCCAGTTAGCGAGGGATTTTAAAGAATAACTTTCCACGGGAAAAGTTACGGAATTAACTACATAATAGTGCAGATCAAAACAGCGAGAAACTAACTGATTAATCAAAGAAGAAGGAGTTTTATAAAGATAACCCAATCGCTTAATTGTTTCCACTTCGTACTCAGAAAAGTGAAAAATGGGTGCTTGATAATCCTGCATGACTAAGGTTAAAAATTCCTGCCAAATCCTGCCTTCATCTTCTGGCTTTTCTGCCAAAAAGGGATAAAATTGCTGGGTATTAACTCGATAATCAACGCGTAAAATCCCCAAAAGATAATCTAAATTCTGTTCTGGTTCCGCTTCGATATCAAAATAAAATTCAATCTCGGCCCTCGGTAGGGGAGACAAATAAGCAGTTTTGCCGTTGCTTTTGCGAAAGGCCCGATTTTCAATAATTGCTTGGGCCTGTAGTTGTAACTGATTAGCCACCTCTAACCCCATCCCCTCCCCCATACGGGTAGGACAGGTAAGTGCCAGGGATTCCATTGTGGAAACCCCCAAAGACTGTAAAAATTGGTAACGACTGGGAGTCACCCCCGGGACTAAAGAAAGATGTTGACTCGCTTGGGCGATACCATAACAGTGACTATACCAATGACATAAACTGCAACGCTGACGCGAGATAAAAACTTCTGGTTCTTGGTGATTAATCACCATTTCGCTGAACTTTTTGATTATTTCCTCTAGTTTAGTTAACCAGAGATTCAATTCCACCCGATAGCGATTATGACGACGTAGGACAATTTCTGCGTAATTGGGAAAAACTCCCTGCATACTGGCTAATAAATAGGCGTAAAAAGTAGCCAGCATCTTATATTCAGGCTTAGGACGGCGACCGAGTTGTATATTGAGGGGATAATAAATCCAATCGCCAAATTTAGATTCTCCTGCCTGTTTAATTAATAAATGCGGGGAACCAGTTAAAGAGACAGGATAGCCAGACTGTAAGAGGACTCCGTGATAAATACAGGATACCCCCTGACCCATCAAAGCTTCCGTTTCCCTAGCGGCGGCTAAAATATCGCTGGTGGGAGTAGTCAGGGAACAATAATCCGGATAGGAGTCTTGCAGGACTTTTTTAACGTGACTTTGACTCTCCTGGCGCAATTTCAGCAAAAAATCTCGCTCAGGGTCTTTTTCTTGGCTATTACCGTAGAGATTTAAAAACCCACGGCGTTGACAACGTTGGTAGTCTAGAAGTAGATCATCGGTCAGTAGCATTCTAAGCTGTTCGTAATTTAAATTGCTTTTTGAGACGAGGCAAGAGGCAAGAGGCAAAAGGCAACAGTAAAGCGATTGGGGGAGGTTCGGCTAATCTAAGAATAAGCGGTTTAAATGCGTCTTAGCTTATCAAGGAGAAAAGTTAAGCTTTCCTGGACCAGTGAAGTAAAGTAAAAAATAATAAACTTAAAAAAAGGAAACATTCCCAAGTGTGTTTCCTCTACTCTAATACTATTGTGACAATTGCGACTTAATCCGTCGATAGAATTCAGCCGTCAGCCGTCAGGTGGGGAAATGGGGAATTCAACTAAAACCCTAAAACCCCAAAACCCAACACCTTCTAACTGATAACTGATAACTGATAACTGATAACTGACCCCCCATCTCCTCCCTTATGCAGAATTTAGACGAAAATAGCCTCGATTACGCCGTTAGTAAACCGGATTTAGCCGAACAAAGACAGGAATTTCGGGGACTTAGCAATAAAGTTTACTTTAATTTCGGTGGTCAGGGAACCTTGCCCAAGGCGGGATTAGAAGCGATTATCGATGCCCATAATTTTCTCCAACAAAAGGGTCCTTTTTCAGGAAAGGTAAACGATTGGATTACCAAAAAAACGGAACTTCTACGGCAAGAAATGGCTCAGGAGTTGGGAATCAGCCCCAGCACTCTCTCTATCACCGAGGATGTCACTGTAGGCTGTAATATCGCCCTCTGGGGAGTTGATTGGCAAGCGGGGGAACATATTTTACTAACCGATTGTGAACACCCCGGAATTATCGCCACAGTTCGGGAAATTGCCCGTCGTTATCATCTGGAAATCTCCACTTGTCCTATTCGGGAAACTTTAAACGACGGCAACCCGATAGAAGTCATTTCCGCTCATTTACGGCCAAAAACTAGGGTTTTGGTGGTCAGTCATGTTCTCTGGAATACTGGACAGGTTTTACCCCTCAAGGAAATCTCGCAGCTTTGTCATGATAATTCTGTCACCGAAAAACCCGTTTTAGTGGTGGTGGATGCTGCCCAATCCGTGGGTTGTTTGCCCTTGGATTTAAGCGCTACTGCCGCCGATTGTTATGCTTTTACGGGTCATAAATGGTGGTGTGGACCGGCTGGTGTGGGAGGATTGTATATTCGTCCCGAAATTTTCCCTAGTTTACAGCCCACTTTTATCGGTTGGCGAGGTATTGAAACAGATAAGCAAGGACAGCCTATCGGTTGGAAACCAGACGCTAGACGCTTTGAAGTGGCCACTTCTGCCTATCCTCAATTTGAGGGTTTAAGGGCAACTATTGCGGTACATAACGCTTGGGGTGATGGGGGACAAAGATACGAAAAAATCTGTCAATTAGCGGCTTATCTTTGGGAAGAATTAAAGACGATTAAGGGGGTGAAATGTTTAAAAAATTCTCCGCCAGAATCCGGTTTAGTTTCCTTTCAAATTGACTCGGCCATCACCCCACAAAATTTAGTGCAACAGCTAGAAAAACAAGGGTTTTTACTGCGAACTCTCCTCGACCCCCTCTGTGTACGTGCCTGTGTCCATTATTTCACTTTGCCCTCAGAAATCGAGCAGTTAGTAGCAGCTATCAAAAAGTTAGTTTAAACCGCGTCGGGGATATTTTTATCCCTCGGCCATTAAGCGCAATAATTCGTCAGTGGATAGCTTGCCGCTTGCGTCAGTCCCCTCTAATAAACTATCGGCGAGATCGCGTTTATGGTGGTGCAGATCGACAATTTTTTCCTCGATCGTATCCTTGGCCACTAAGCGATAAATCGTCACCGGACGTTTTTGGCCGATGCGGTGAGCGCGATCGGAGGCCTGATCCTCCACTGCGGGATTCCACCAGGGATCAAGATGGATAACATAATCGGCCGCGGTGAGATTTAATCCTGTCCCCCCGGCTTTTAAACTAATTAAAAATACGTCCCCTTCCCCCGCTTGAAACGCTTTCACCTGTTTCTGCCGATCGCTGGCTGGGGTACTACCATCGAGGTATTGATATTTTATCTGCCGTTGCTCGAGATAACTGCGGATAATTGCTAAATGATCGACAAATTGACTAAATACCAACGCTTTATGCTGATTATCTAATAACTCATCCAGAATTTCCCCGAAACGGGACAATTTCGAGCCGGCTAAATCCAAATCTGGAGCCACTAACTGCGGGTGACAGCAGGCCCGGCGTAATTTCATGATCTCTGCCAGTACCTGGAGATGTTTCGCTCCGGCGGTGCTGTCACTCTCGCTTAATTTCTCCAAAGCACGCCGCCGTAAGGCCTCGTAAAACGCCTTCTCCTCGACGCTTAACTCGATCGGGACTAAAATCTCGGTACGGGGCGGTAATTCCGCCAGAACTTGGTTTTTGGTGCGCCGGAGAAGGAAAGGCCGCACCAGTTTTTTTAACTGTTCGCGAGCGGTTTTATCGCCGTATTTTTCGATCGGGGTGGCGAAACGGCGATCAAAACTTTCCAAGGATCCCAACAATCCGGGGTTAATAAAACGGAAAAGATTCCATAATTCCCCTAAATGATTCTCGATCGGTGTTCCCGTGGTGATTAATTTAAAATCACCCCGCAGATTCATCGCTGCTTTCGATCGCTTGGTAGAGAAATTCTTAATCGCTTGGGCCTCATCGAGAACGATTGTCCGCCATTCCACCCCGGCCAACATGGTAGCCACTTCTTCCTGCTGTAATAACCCATAGCTACAGACCAACAGATCAAAAGGTTGCAGTCGATCGAGTAGTGCTTGCCGATCGCCTGTTCCCAATTGGATGATATTTAAGGTGGGTGCGAACCTTTCCGCCTCACTAATCCAGTTCAAACATACTGAAGTAGGAGCGATCGCTAAAGTCGGTCCCTCCGAGGCGCGGGTTAGGATTACTGCCAGGGCCTGTAAAGTTTTCCCTAATCCCATATCATCGGCCAAACAGGCCCCGGCCCCCCACCGGGCCAGCCTAGCCAACCAGCGAAAGCCTTCCAGTTGATAGTCGCGCAATTCTGCCTGTAGAGTTGAGGGGACTTCTGGGGTAAAATCCTGACTCTCCTGAAAGCGTTGTAAATTATCGCGCCAACGTTTATCGGCCTTGAGTTGTCCCACTTCCTCGCTGAGTTCGGAGAGAATCGGGGCAGCGAAGGGATGAAACCGCAAACCGTCGCCGGACTTTTCCGAGAAAGCACGCATTTCCTGTAACCGTTCCCGAAATGCCTCGGTTAATGCCAGAAATTGACCATCTCCGAGGGGAATAAACCGCCCCGGCGATCCCTCTAGCAATTTCATCAACTCCTGCATACTCAGCACCGATTTTTCCTCTAGGTGCAGTTCCCCACTTACCGCAAACCAATCCCGTTGACTGTGGATATTTAGGTGTAGGTCCTGTAATCGAAGCTGACGCGACACCCGCCATTTTTCCCCTTCCGGCCATTCCACAAGGACGCTATCGTTTAATTCCCGCAATTCCAGCAGTAGATCTAGACAATCCTCTGGATTTTCTAGCCGCCATTCCCCATTTTCTTCCTCAAAACTGATCAGGATCGGACAAGAATCGATCGCTGTTTGGGCCAGTTTTTTCTCTAGGGCCAGATCCCTAGTGGTTTGCAGCCGTTCCCCCTCGATCTCGGCGATTACTGTTTCTCCCCCTTTTCCAGGCTGGAAATAGGGACCGGCTGCCCCAAAAGGACGGCTGAGAACCGCCACTTTTAAACCCTCCCCGGCCGGCAAGAGATGAATCCGGGGTTGACTATCGGCTGCCACTGACCGGGCTGCTTTTCCTCCGCCGATATCGGAATGTACTGTCACTATCCCAGACAGGGAATTGATCGCGGCCAGGACTTTTTCCCGGCCCTTGTCGGGGACTTCTAAGCGGTTGCCTTTGCCGATAATGTCGGCGATGCTTCGGTGTTCCGGCTTGACTTCGATTACCTTAACGCGAGTGGGGGTTTCTTTCCAAATCAGCACTTCTTGGCGATCGCTGAGATCGGGTAGTAAAGAGAGGATTAATTTACCCGATTTTTCCTTTCTTACTCGCAATTCCGGTTCCCCAGCGACGATTTCTACCCGCGTTCTGGGGGAATCTTCCCAAAACACCAGGGGATGACCGATCAGTTCGATAATAGCCCGGCTCTCAAAGTGATACTCGTTCTGGCCATAGTAACTGGATTCCACGAAGATATGGGCGCAAATTTTCAGGTCTTGCGGGGTTAAATAGTCAATTTCCCCAGTTTTTCGCAGACGTTTCAGGGAGACGGGACGGCCACGACTCCAATTACCCCGCGCGTCGAGTTTTTGTTCTTTTGGTTGCAGGAAATAATCCTCGGAATGGATAGTGAGAAACCAAGCAAGGCGGACGACGGGGTTGGATTTACCCGGGGTTGGTGTTGGCGCGCACAGATTAACCAAGGCATTCAGGCACAGTTGCCAAGTTTCTTGGGGTTCGATCGCATCTACTAGGGGGGAAGGGAGATGCCATTTTATAACCACCTCCGCTTCCGGCGCTCGATCGAGTCGGGACAGTAGGGCCCCGGTTTCTAGGGCTAACCAATGGTAGCCGGCCGCCTTGGCATCTTTGTAGAGGGGCAAGAGTAGGCGGGGCAGATGTTTTTTAGCGATGTCGCTGCTCATCCAGTAGAGACAGATACTATAGATAAGAGTCTCTAGACCCTGGCCCATTTGGTAGGGATTGATCGTCGCGTCGATGATTGCGTCTTTGGCCTGCATATCTCCCTGACGGGCAGCGATGATTTTTTCCAGACGGGCATAGATAGGACTGAAAGGATGATCGTTTTGACGCGTCACCCAACTGGTATAGCTGGCGGCTTCGGTGAGACGTTCGGGGGTTCCTTCTTTGAGGAGGGCGAAAATAAAGGAGAAGCCGCTAATCGAAGAAAAATAGATTTTTTGTTTTCCTTTGGCTTTTTTTAGGGCTTTAAGGGCGAGGGTATATTCTTGGATCGCTTTGCTGTTTTCCCCCCCTAGAAAGGCAATCCAACCCCGTATCGCCCCGATTTCTGCTGCTTGGCTTTCCGGGAAGGGGCGATCGAGATACCGACGCACTCTATCGCTTTGTCCTCGGATGATTGCCTGTTCGAGCCACAAATGGGCTTCGGAAACACTGGTCTGGTCTTGACAGAGTTCTTCTAGGAGGGAAAAAGCCCCATCGGCGCGAGTTATTTTTTCAAAAGCCTTGACAAGAATGCTATTTAGTGCTATTGCTTGAAATTTGGTCGGTTGCGTCCGTAACCAATCCCCATCGAAGGGGTTATCGTAGATGAGGATGAGAAGGTCTTCTAGGCTGGTTTTTGAGGAGGAATAGCTGGTTTTCTGATAATCGGCGATTTGTTGTTCGATCGAGTCGAAATCCTGACGATAGATGGCCAGACGGATTTCTCGGATTAATTGCTCTTTTCCCTGAAAAACTAGGCTTTCATCCCAACGAGTTCGGGGTTGCGGCAGTTTTGCCTTGATAATCTCGTCAAAACGCTTGAATTCTCCCTTACTAACGCTATCACGGCTGGCAATCTCGACGAGGAGAGGATGACAGCGCAGCCCGTAGCCTTTGTCCTGGGTGATCACTTCCGCTTCTAGGAGGAGATCTAAATGGGATTTCAGGGTTTGGCCGTTAAATCGCCGGTTGTTCTCGTCGCGGCAAGGGGTTTGATTTAAACAGTCTAGAAAAGTGCTGCGGGCGATCGGTTCATAGATTAGGGAAAAAAGACGGACGATCACCTGATCGAGTGTCGATAATTGTTGGTAGCGTTCGATGAGTTGGCGGCGGATTTGCTCGATATCTTGCATATTCGGTTATATTCGCTGATAATCCTAATCTTTTTGCGGGGATATGGCTGCAATTTATGGACGGGTTTCTAGAAAAGGTTCGATATCGATCGGGAACCAATCCCCGTCTAATACCTGTTCGAGAGTGAATATAGACTCTAGGGGAATCGCATTTTTATCGACGATTCTGGCTCGGATCAGGGTTTTTCTGGCATCAGAGTAGGCTGTCTCGAAAGTGTCCCGCAGATGATTGGCGAGAGTCGGACTATCTACCTTTCTTTCCAATTGAACCCGAAAATTGGCGATTTCTTCGAGCCAATGACGGGCATTCCGTTCTTTTTCCGATTCCCAATAGGATAGTTTCAGGAGATGGATTAATAATTGAGTTAACAAACTCTCTACAGCCTGTCTCTCGCTTTTTCCCATGCACTCCACTTCCTCGATCAGGTTTTCCCAGTCCACCCTGTCAAACTCTTTTCGCTTTAACAGTTCGGCGGTTTTTTCTGTCCAGAGAACAAAATCTTCCTCGTAGAGAGCGGTCATCATAGATTTCTCATCCCGACCGGGAGCGCGGGGTAATGGCTCGATTATAACGCTCGATCGCTATCGTTTGATCGGCTTCTAGTCCAGGGAATTTTTGCCAAGTTAGAGATTTATTCACTAGCACAAGTTGTTCTTTTTGTCAAGAAAACTTTTTCTTTTTAACAAAAGTACACAAACATTTTGAGCAACCTTATTGGCGATGTTATTTTGGGACTAGAGGGGAAAGATAACGTCGCTGCTAGAATTTAATTTTCAGACAAGTAAGCAGGAGCAGAAATTATGACCTTTACACCAGCTATTGATCCAGATATTGAATACCCCGATAGTGACGGTAAACCCATGGCCGATAATACCGAACAATACGAATGGATCGTGAAAATTAAAGAAAACCTTGAGATTCTCTTTGCTAACTCTCCTAACGTTTTTATTGCCGGAGATCTGCTCTGGTATCCCGTCCAAGATAAAAAAATTACCGGACCGGTTGCTCCCGATGTTATGGTAGTATTTGGTCGTCCGAAAGGAAGAAGGGGTTCCTATAAACAATGGCAAGAAGATAATATTGCTCCTCAAGTGGTCTTTGAAATTCTCTCCCCCTCTAATAGTTTAGAAGAAATGGAGCGAAAACTACTCTTTTATCAACGTTATGGAGTGGAAGAATACTATCTCTATGATCCAGATTCTCATAATTTTCAGGGATGGTGGAGACAGGAAGGACTATTAAGTTCTATACCTGAGATTAAGGGATGGATTAGTCCTCGGTTAAAGATCAGATTTGAATTGAGAGGAGATGAGTTAGAAATTTATGGTTTAGATGGTCAGAAATTTTTAAGTTCTATCGAGTTATCTCAAAGGTTAGAACAAGAGCGTCTTAAAGCTGAAGAAGCGAGTTTACAGTTAGAACAAGCAAGTTTACAATTAGAACAAGAACGTCTTAAAGCTGAACGTTTAGCTGAATATATCCGTTCTCTAGGAATTGATCCCGATACTTTATGAATATTTCAAGGAGGATAAATTATGACCTTTACACCAGCTATTGATCCAGATATTGAATACCCCGATAGTGACGGTAAACCCATGGCCGATAATACCGAACAATACGAATGGATCGTTAAAATTAAAGAAAATCTTGAGATTCTCTTTGCTAATTCTCCTAACGTTTTTATTGCGGGGGATCTGCTCTGGTATCCCGTCCAAGATAAGAAAATTACTGGACCAGTTGCTCCCGATGTTATGGTAGTATTTGGTCGTCCGAAAGGAAGAAGGGGTTCCTATAAACAATGGCAAGAAGATAATATTGCTCCTCAAGTGGTCTTTGAAATTCTCTCCCCTTCTAATAGCTTAGAAGAAATGGAGCGAAAACTACTGTTTTATCAACGTTATGGAGTGGAAGAATACTATCTTTATGATCCCGATTCTCATAATTTTCAAGGATGGTTGAGACAGGAAGGACTATTAAGTTCTATACCTGAGATTAAGGGATGGGTTAGTCCTCGGTTAAAAATCCGATTTGATTTGAGAGAAGATGGGTTAGAAATTTATAGTTTAGATGGTCAGAAATTTTTTACTTCTCTTGAGTTATCTCAAAAAGCTGAACAAGCAAGTTTACAATTGGAACAAGAGCGTCTTAAATCTCAACGTTTAGCTGAATATATCCGTTCTCTGGGAATTGATCCCGATACTTTATAATGACATAATTGATGGGTTGTGACGAATACTAATTAACTGGTAAACTGCCTAAGTTATCGTCATTAAACCTAGCCTAGAGCTATACTTAACTATGTAATCACTAAAAAAGCAAATCTATGAAAGCTTGGGCAAAATCTCTAGAAAAACCAGCAGTGGAATTTTCTGAAACGCAATTAACCCTATTATCGGGGAAAATTCCCGATGGATTGCGGGGGAGTCTCTATCGCAATGGTCCGGGGAGATTAGAAAGAGGTAAGCAAAAAGTTGGTCATTGGTTTGACGGAGATGGGGCAGTTTTAGCTGTACATTTTCATGATAAGGGAGCCAGTGCCACCTATCGTTATGTTCAGACTGCCGGTTATCAGAAAGAAAGCGCCGCTAATCAATATTTATTTCCTAATTATGGCATGAATGCCCCCGGCTTCTTTTGGAATAATTGGGGAAAAGAGGTAAAAAATGCTGCTAACACCTCGGTGTTAGCTTTACCCGATAAATTATTAGCTCTCTGGGAAGGGGGTTTTCCCCATAAATTAGATTTACAATCTTTAGAAACCCTAGGCTTAGATAATTTATCTAGCTTACAAGCAAAGGAAACTTTTTCCGCTCATCCTAAAGTAGATTTGTCCAGAGGAGAGATTTTTAATTTCGGGGTGACAATCAGTGCTAAAGTTAGCTTAAATCTCTATAAGTCTGACTCCACTGGTCAAATTATCCAGAAAAACACTTTTGATTTAGATAGATTGTCGCTGCTGCATGACTTTGTTTTAGCGGGACAGTATCTCGTCTTTTTTGTCCCACCGATAAAAGCGGATAAATTATCGATACTGTTGGGATTTAAAACTTTTAGTGATGCCATGCAGTGGCAGCCAGAATTAGGAACAAGAATACTAATTTTTGAGCGAGATTCTCTGCAATTAGTCAGTGAAAGTGTTACAGATTCATGGTTTCAATGGCACTTCGCTAATGGTTGTGTGAATGACCAAGGTAATCTTGAAATTGTTTTTGTCCGTTATGATGACTTTAAGACTAATCAATTTTTAAAAGAAGTTGCCACGGGTAAAACCGAAACCTTAGCCATCGGAAAATTGGCAAGTATCACTATTAATCCCCTATCAGCAAAGGTGATTAATCAGGAAATTCGCTCGGATTTAAGCTGTGATTTTCCTGTGGTTTCCCCGCAACTGGTGGGACAAAAATGGCAAAATACTTTTTTAGCTGTCCATCGTCCCGATAGCGATATTAGTCGGGAAATTATCGGACTTCCCGCTTGTTATAATCACTCCACAGGTAAGTTAACTATTGCTTATCTAGAAAGTAACTGTTATGGTACTGAACCGATTTTTGTCTGCGATGGTTTATCTCCAGAAACGGGATGGTTAATCGTCGTAGTTTACGACGGCAATAATCACAGCAGCCAAGTGAGAATCTATGATAGTCAGCAGTTAGAAAAAGAACCCCTTTGCTGTCTGCAATTACCCAGTGTTATCCCCCCCGGTTTTCACGGCACTTGGCAAGAAAAATCAGAAAAAGTATTGGTTAACAGTTTCTAGTTTTTACCAAAAATATTGGCTGCGTCTTGAGAGGAAATATTGAAAATTAGGTAACTATAAGCAAGATGATCAATAGGTTGACGACTAGAACGCAGCCAGTAAAAATGGTTAGAATCGGTGGTAATACCGATTAATTGATTAGCTTCTATCACCAGTAAATTAATCGGATTATCGAGAGAAACCTGTGAGGGTGCAACTTTTTGATTCTCGATGACTAAATTAAGTTTATTATCTCCATCATAACGAATAAAGAGAGCGTTGGGATGTTTTTGGAGATAGTCTTGCAGATAATTTTTATTTTGTCCCCAATCTAAATTGGAATCGGCCAGAATTTGATAGCTCATTTTGCGATCAATAACTAATTCGTTAAAATAGGAAATATAATGGGGAAAATAGGAAAGATTGGAAATTAGTAGGTAAAAGGTCAAGACAATAATTAAAATGCGATAGGATCTTTTATAAGCTGGCCAACCGGTAACAATCCGACTAGCAAAGACAAATAAAAAAGGGAAAATCATTAAAATATATCTAATACCTATTTGAGCAGTGTTGAAACTCATTAAGATGAAATATAAGACAGTTGGAATAATCAAAAAAGCTTCATTCTGCCAAAAATTTAACTGTTTTCTCCAGAGAAATAAACTGATAAATCCCAACCAGATAAATATTTGGGTAGCTATGGGTACTTTATAGAGAAAAGCGATCAAAAAATATTGGGGAAATCCCTTAATTTGGAATCCTTTCACAGGATCAACTATAAATCCTAACTGTCCCAAAAGATAGGGCATTCCACTACCAAAACCTGTTTCTTGTTTATACTTACCGAAGTCTAATGCTTGCAAATAAGCAGCCGGAATAGGAATCGACAAAGATTTTAAGACAGGATAGGTTTGCAGTTGCTTAAAACTATGACTGAGAAATTGATAATCTCCCAATTTTGTGCCACTTCCCTCGAAAGAATAACCAATATTTATGATTAATATTGTTGATAAAATCATAGCTAGTATATAGAAGATACTGCGTTTAATTACTTGTTTAATAACTGCAATATTTTTCTGTTGAATAGATTTAATAATTTCCCGATGGTAAAAACCTAAGCTTAAAATTACATAGATGGGAACTAAATAAACGGCTGTTAAGCGGCAAATCTGGGCAATTCCAAAAGTTAATATACTTAAAACTAGATTTTTTCTGACCCCAAATCTAAGGAAAGACCAGAAATAGTAAATGGCAATAAAAACTGAGGCAGCCCCAAATAAATCTTGAGTAATTATCCGTGAATTTCCGATAATATTGGGGTCGAGAATATAGATAATTAAAGCCAAAAATCCTGCTAATAATCCATAGAGTTGTTTTGACCATATAAAAACATATATGGCTAGAATTACTGAGATAATAATCGTGGCAAACCGTCCAAAAAACTTATTTTCTAAGTTTAGATTTTTAGAGATAGGAAAAATATTTTGTATTGTTTGATCGACTAGGGGATGCAGTGCTGAAGCTGGCATAATATTGCGATGATAAATATCTTCATAGCCCCGTTTCGCTGCCGTACCTCTGAGAATTTCTACTCCACTTTCATAATGATAACCTTCATCATAGTTGAGGTATTCTGGTAGGGGAAAAAATAAACTGGTGACGCATAAAGCCATAAATATCAGCAAGATAATTACCAAATAAAATCGGTGTTTTTTTGAAAAGTTAAATCTTGTTTTCATAGCTTAAATTTCTTTGAAAAAATTACTTATTTTTGTTAATAAATCCAGTCCTAAAATTGAATTACCTTGCTCATTTAATAGAGGACTATAACAAGCGATCGCTCCCTGTTGCGGTACAATTGATAACAAAGCCCCACTGACTCCCGATTTAGTGGGAAAACCCACCTCAATAGCAAATTTTTCGGAAGCTTCATAGAGTCCACAATTAGTCATAATTTCTAGAATAATTTCGGCAAAAGAAGAAGCTAAAATCAACTTACCTAAATTAGCAAGATCGGCAATTTTTCCAGATAAACAACAGATTTGATTATAGGTTTCTAGAGCTAAATAACGATGACTGATATAACCATTTTTTTCTAATTCTAAGCTTAAAGTTTGATTATGTTCATTAGGGTAAGAGTGAACAGAATCAAGCACAGATCGATCTAAAAATAATTGACAATTACCCATTTTATTTAACCATAAAAGCAAATTTTCACAGCGAGATTCTGGCGTTTCTCCTGCTAATAAATCAGCCAATGCGATCGCGCCACTGTTAATCAGAGGATTACGGGGAAAACCGCGATCCTCTTGCAATTGAGTTAAAGAATTAAAAGGATAACTAGAAGCTTGTTTTCCCAGGCGACGAAAAACAGCATCTTCCCCTAAATGGGTTAAAAGATATAATAACAAAAAAGGTTTAATCACACTCATCAAAGGAAAAGTTACAGTTTCATCTCCCCAAGACAAAATCTCCCCCTCAAGACAGTGAATTTGGAGAGCGAAAACCTCGGGATTAACTTGGTTCAAAACCGGTATATAATAGGGAGTCTGACCGTTCCTATCCGATAAATGCACTTCCCCGATCCAAGCTTGTATATCTTCCACCCTTAATCTAGCTAATCGGTTCATTTTTTAAATCCATGTACTCAGTCAAAGAAGCAGAATCTATAATTTTAACTCAAATTCAACCCCAACAGCAAACAGAAAAAGTTTCTCTAGAGGCAGCTTTTGGGCGCATTTTAGCCGAAGATATCAGCAGTGATTTAGACTTTCCCTATTGGGATAATTCTGCTATGGATGGTTATGCTGTCCGCTACGAAGATGTTAAAGACACTAACCCAGAAAATCCCGTTACTCTAAAGATTATCGCCGAAATTCCCGCCGGCAAAGTCCCCGAAAAAATTATTCAACCGGGAGAAACAGCCCGAATATTTACAGGAGCGATGTTACCCGCCGGCAGTGATACGATTATTATGCAGGAAAATACTGACAAAAAAGGGGAGCGAGTGGCGATTCTTATCCCTCCCGAAAAAATAGGTCTTTTCGTGCGTCAACGCGGCACATTCTATCAAGCAGGAAATACCTTATTAAAAGCCGGTATTGCCATTAATTCCCCAGAAATAGCAGTTTTAGCAACGGCACAAGCTACCGAATTAACAGTTTTTTCCCGTCCCCAAGTGGCAATTTTCTCCACGGGAGATGAATTAATTAATCCCGATGAAACCCTCCAAAAAGGTCAAATTATTGACTCAAATCGCTACGCTTTAACCGCATTTGTCGCCAGTTTAGGAGCAATTCCCAGACCTTTAGGTATAATCAAAGATAGTCCCGAACTTCTCAGAGAAACTATCAGAAAAGCCATTAATTCTAGTGCTATCGTCCTTTCCACCGGCGGTGTTTCTGTGGGAGATTATGATTATATCGAGGGAATTTTGGGGGAATTAGGGGGAAAAATTCTGATTGGCAGCGTTGCTATTCAACCGGGTAAACCCCTAACCTTTGCTACTTTTCCTAACGGTTGTCTTTACTTTGGTATCCCCGGTAATCCCGTCTCTGCTTTAGTTTCCTGTTGGCGCTTCGTACAAATGGCCATTAAAAAATTATCAGGATTAACAGATTATCAGAACAAATTTCTGCGAGTTATCACCCGCGATACTCTCAAATCTAAGGGACAAAGAGAAGTTTATCTCTGGGGAAAAATAGAAATTATCGAGGGAGTTTATCAATTTCAACTCGCTTCTGGACAACACAATTCGGCTAATTTAATTAATTTAGCGGGTACTAATGCTTTAGCCATAATTCCCCAGGGTAAAACTACCATACAAGCAGGAGAAACAGTAGAAGTTATCATAGTTTCCTGAAAAAATACCTAACCAAATTTTTGGCTAGGTAGCTGGTTATAATTAAATTGAAGATAGATTTTGGGTGTCAATCCCCCCCTTGATAAGGGGGGATTAACACCTAACTACTTAGGTATCCATCAATTTACTTCATCGAAAATGTTGCCAGATAATTTAACCAACACCAATTAATGAACCCTGCAATTTAACATCGTCGCTATTCTTGGATATATCAGCTAATTGACTAATATTTTCTAACTCAATTGCGGGAGCAGTTCGTTTAATTAAACCAGTTAAAACTTTACCCGGACCCACTTCGATCGCTTTGTCCACACCCACATTTGGCAATTTTAACATAATTTCTCGCCAGCGAACCGAGCTAGTCATCTGCCGGATCAGATATTTTTTTAAGTCTTCCCCATCCCGGGTAGGATTGCTCGGATCGACATTAGAAATCACGGGAACTTTCGCTGTTTGGAAATTAACCAATTCTAAAATCTGCTGAAATTGAATAGCAGCATTTTCCATCAAGGGAGAGTGAAAAGCACCGGATACTTTTAACTGCATAACCCGCTTAACTTTCACTTGACCTAATACCAAATCCACCGCTTCAGGAGTCCCAGAAATCACCACTTGTTCAGCACTATTATCATTAGCAATAACTACATTTTCCGTCTGATTAACCACTGTCTCTAGACTGGTGCGATCAAATTTCATTAAGGCGGCCATCTTACCACCTTCGGCCGCATCCATCAAACGGGAACGGTTTTGAACTAGATTTAATCCTGTTTCAAAATTAAACACCCTGGCCGCATACAAAGCCGAATATTCACCGAGACTATGACCAGCGACTAGATCGGGAAAATGACCTTTTTCTTGCAACAAATCCGCTAAAATACTCTCCACCACAAATAAACAAGGTTGGGTATAAAGAGTACGAGATAGGGTTTCTTCATCCCCTTGACATTTTTCCAGGACTGACCAACCGAGGATTTTTGCTGCTATTTCTAATCTCTCTTGGCCAAGCGCACTTTCCGCTAAATCTCCAATCATTCCTAACGCTTGCGATCCTTGTCCCGGGAATATCCACGCTGTTTTCATAAGTTCTTAAAATAGATAGATAGATGTGTTTCGGTCAGTTATCAGTTATCAGTTATCAGTTATCAGTTATCAGTTATCAGATGTGAGTTTTTAGTTTACTGTTTACTGGTTACTGTTTGCTGTTTACTGATCACTGAATTAATCTCCCCAACGGAAGATAATCCCACCCCAAGTTAAACCGGCACCAAAGCCGGAAGAAGCAATAATATCACCTTTTTTGACCTTACCACTCCTGACAGCTTCATCGAGAGCTAGAGGAATCGATGCCGCGGAAGTATTGCCATACTCGCTGAGATTGCTGATCACCTTTTCCGGAGGCAGTTTCAGGCGAGCGCTCACCGCGTCCATAATTCTTTGATTAGCTTGGTGCAGAACTAACCAATCGATGTCACTGGTGGTTAAATTAGCCCGATAGAGAGCTTTTTCGATGACCTCTGGCACTTTCGCCACGGCAAAACGATAGACTTCCCGTCCGTTCATCGTTAGGGGCTTATAGGTCCCTTTTTGAACGTTTACCCCCTGCTTAAGGGGCAATTCCTCCCCCTGATAGGCGAGATTAAGAGAACTATTCTGGCTGCCGTCGCTATGGAGTTCAAAACCGAGAATGTTATCTTTTGTATCATTTGCTTGACAAACTACCGCCCCTGCCCCATCACCAAAGAGGACACAGGTAGCGCGATCGTTCCAATCCACCCAACGGGAGAGAACATCGGCCCCGATAACCAAGACATTGCGGTAAGTACCGGTACGGATAAACTGGGTGGCGGTGACTAATGCCACCAGAAAACCCGAACAGGCGGCGGTGAGATCAAAAGCGATCGCCCGATTGGCCCCGATCTGACTTTGAACTTGGGCGGCACTACCGAACAGATCATCGGGGGTAGAAGTAGCCAAGAGAATCAGATCGACGTCCCTAGGGGACACCTGAGCCATTTCTAGAGCCTTAATCGCCGCTTGGGCTGCTAATTGGCTCAAAGACACCGATTGATCCGCTAAATGGCGTTGACCGATGCCTGTACGACTTTTAATCCACTCATCGGAAGTCTCGACAATTTGGCTGAGTTCTTCATTACTGAGAAATTGCCCTGGTGTGGCCGATCCACAACCGGTAATGACGACGGCTGCCCCGAATCCGTTCAAAATATTCCCCCTTTTTCAGTTATCAGTTATCAGTTATCAGTTATCAGTGGGAAGTGGGAATTATAAATTCTAAATTATGAATTATGAATTGGGAGGTGGGGAGGTTTTCAGTAAACAGTGAACTGATAACTGATAACTGTCTCCCGTCTCCTGTCTCCTGACTCCCGACGACCGACGGCTTCAAGATGGCTAACAGCTTAATCTTCACTGTTCACTGACAACTTTTTTAATTGATGATGGTGGTCATTGTAGGCTTGAATGCGCTCAGAAACGCGATTATCGACGGCATTTTTCGCCTGTCGGATGGCGTTAAAAATCGAAGGCGCTTGGGAACTGCCGTGACTGATCACACAGACCCCATCGACTCCAAATAACAGTGCGCCACCGTGTTCCGCATGATCCATGCGTTGTTTAATCTGTTTAAGATTGGGTTTAATTAAAGCCGTCCCGACTTTACCCTGTATCCCCTTAGGTAATTCCTCTTTGAGAATTTGTAGGATAATTCCCCCCACCGCTTCGGCAAATTTTAACAGGACATTACCGACAAAACCATCGCAGACGATCACATCAAATTGTCCCGATAGCACATCCCGGCCTTCAGCATTGCCGATAAAGGGAATTTGCTGGTTATTTTCTAATAATTCGTAGGTTTTTAGGGCGAGATCGTTACCTTTGCTGGCTTCTTCGCCGATATTGAGTAAACCGACTTTCGGCTCTTCAACCCCCATAACGTATTTACTGTAAATTGTCCCCATTAGGGCAAACTGCTCTAAATATTTGGGTTTACAGTCCACATTCGCCCCGACATCGAGAATAATCACCGATTTACCCGCCAACATCGTCGGCAGCACCGCACCGATCGCCGGGCGATCGATTCCTTTTAAACGACCTAAACGCAGTAACGCTGCCGCCATGGCTGCCCCGGAGTGACCAGCGGACACCACCGCATCGGCGCGATTTTGTTTGACTAAATCCATGGCCACATTAATCGAGGCCGCCGGTTTGCGACGGATAGCGGTGATCGGCTCTTCGTCCATGGCCACCACTTCCTCCGCGTGGACGATGGTGAGATTCTTGGGACGGGGATGATGCTGGAAATAAGCCTCAATCCGTTCAGAATCGCCGACTAATAATACTTCTACATCTAATTCTTCGGAAGCTCGCATCGATCCCGCGATAATCTCGTTGGGAGCGTAGTCACCTCCCATCGCATCTACCGCGATTCTTGCCCGATTTAATGCCGTTTCTGCCATTGAGTCAGTGGGATAGAAATCTTTAATAAGTTGAGCGGCAGCTCTTGAGAAAAGCTGGCCGATCGAGGATTAGTGTTTTCTGATCGAGCAATTGTTAAAAATTACCAATCATCTCTATACAATAAGGCATCATTGCGATTAAGGAAAAGATGTTCTCAGTTTTTAATTTGGCAGTTTTCGGCTTTCTCTTCGGTTGGCTGGGGGGGCAATCCCAACCGATCGCCAATATTCCCCTAATTTCTTGGCAAAATCAGCCTATTTTTGACCTTCCCACCGCTCCCGATCCCCGGGTAGCGGCGATCGTGGCCGATTATCTGCAAGACTTGACTAAAAAAGGTTTAAACTCTAGTCAACAACGGGTCTTAATTGAGACGGAATGGGCTGATTTAGCTGATCATCAGGGTAATCTGCCCGCTTCGGGGGCTTCTTTGACTAAAATCGCCACTACTCTCGCCGCCGTGGAAACCTGGCCTCTCGATCATCGTTTTGCAACTCGATTTTACAGCACGGGAGAGGTAAAAAACGGGGTGTTAGAGGGAGATTTAATTATTGAAGGGGAAGGGGATCCTCTTTTTGTCTGGGAAGAAGCGATCGCAGTGGGCAATGGCCTCGATCAATTAGGCATCCGTCAGGTCAAAGGCGATCTGATCATTACGGGTCAATTCGCCATGAATTTTCAAACCGATCCCCTCAAAGCGGGAGAATTGTTGAAAATTGGTCTTAATCAATCGAAATGGTCAAAAGAAAACCAAAAAGCTTTTCAGAGTCTTCCTAGCGGCACACAAGCCCCACAGGTGAAGATTTTGGGCATGGTTCGAGCCAGTCAAATTCGCCCCGAAAATGCCCAATTATTATTGCGTCATCAGTCCTTAACTTTAACGGAACTGTTGCGTCAGATGAATATTTATAGTAACAACGTCATGTCAGAAATGTTAGCGGAGTTGCTCGGTGGTCCCGCGGCAGTGGACGCAATTAATACCAAAATTACTGGGGTAGGAGCGGAGGAAATTCAATTAATTAATGGTTCGGGATTGGGGGTAGAAAATCGCTTGTCTCCCCGGGCAGTTATTGAGATTCTCAAGGCCTTGGATCGCAAGTTAGCCAATCAACCGATCAAAGTCGCCGATTTATTTCCGGTGGGGGGACGCGATACCAAAGGAACTATGCAGTGGCGGGCCATTCCTAAAGGAGTGATGATTAAAACTGGAACTTTGGCCCAAGTTAGTGCCTTAGCCGGAGAAATTCCCACCCAAGAAAGGGGTAAAGTTTGGTTTGTAATTATGAATGCTGGTAGTAGCAATATCGAGGGATTCAGAAATCAGCAGGACCGGGTGTTACAAGCTTTAGATCAACACTGGCAAATTCTCCCGGAAGCTACTAAAGGATCGATTCCTGAAAGGGCCTTTTTAGGTGATCCTAGTCGGGTAAGTCAGGGTTTCTAAGGGGTAGATATCAACTTGACAATCAAATTTAGTTTGATGGTGAGGAACTTTAGCAAGGTTTTATATTCACTTTTGCCGATAAACTGACTACTTTTCTGCCATTTTCTCCTTGTCTTTGCTGCCAATCGGTAAACATCGCATCCCAATCATAGTGACAAAATTTTGCCAGTTTTTCCCGAAATTGAGCAAAGGATGCGTGGTTAAACGAGGTGCATCTCACATTTGCAGAAATACCGACAATCAGCAATTATCAGTGACTCTTAAACTGGTACAAATATATCAACAATCGCGTGTAAGCATCCCACCGAAAAACTAATGCGCGGGGGGTTTGGGGGCGGCGCCACGCCCCCAACGGGGGGTTTGGGGGGTAGAACCCCCCAAAGGCTTGGATTGAGTGATAAAATCGGAAGTGATCACCAATTTTAGAAGATAGTTTCCCTTTAAAAATCCCAACTCAGTAGATTTACAAAAATGAGATGTACTCGGTTAAACGCATCCAGGAATTTTTAAGGATAAAAACACATTTGCGGTAAACCAAGGGATTCTTCCCAACCCATCATGAGATTGAGACATTGTACCGCTTGTCCCGATTGTCCCTTAACTAAATTATCGATCGCTGACATCACTATCACCCGATCGGTTCTCGGATCCACTTCAATACCGAGATAACATAAATTAGTACCACAGGCCCACTTAGTTTGTGGATAGACTCCCCCCGGTAGGATTTTGACAAAGGGAGAAGCGCGATAAAAAGCATTGTAGATAGTGATTAAATCATCCCGCACCAGATTAGGATCCCGTAAAGTGGCGTAAACTGTGGACAGGATACCCCGAACCATGGGCATTAAATGGGGGGTAAACTGAACGCGCACCTCATGACCGGCTAAATCACCGCAAATCTGCTCGATTTCGGGAGTATGACGGTGTTTTCCCGCTACATTATAGGCCCCGATCGAACTATCTGCTTCTGCCAATAACATATTAATTTTAGCTTGTCTTCCCCCTCCCGAAGTTCCCGATTTGGCATCGATAATCGTGGTTTCCGGGAGAATTAAACCCTGTTTTAACAGGGGAGAAATCGCCATTAAACTAGCAGTAGGATAACATCCGGGGCAACCGATCAAAGAGGCATTTTTAATCTCTTCCCGATAAAGTTCCGGTAAACCGTACACAGCTGTAGATGCGATCGCTTGATCCTGACGTTCCTTACCATACCATTTACTATAGGTTTCTAGGCTAGTAAAACGATAATCTGCCGACAGATCCAAGACTTTACACCCTTTAGCGAGCAAAGGAGGGGCTAAATCACAGGCTAAACCATTAGGTAAACCCAGGAAAACCACTTGACAACGGGAGGCAATTATCTCTAAATCGATCGCCTCCACATTAAGATTAATACTATGACCGAGATGGGGATATAAATCACTGTAGGGTTTCCCCGCACTACTATCGCCCCCCAGATAGACTAATTCGACAAGGGGATGTTCTTTGAGCAAACGTACCAACTGTACGCCACCATATCCCGAAGCGCCGACAATACCCACTGAAACCTTCTGTCCTTGCGTCATTTCCCTTATTCCTAAAAATTCTTATCGTTAATATAACGTTTTGTTCTGGCTGAATTTTAGCCTAACCGGTGGGATTTAAATCAAAAAACTTCCTGTAAAAATCTAGTATCTCGGCCGGGTTGTCCCTCAACCGTCAATTTCTCTTGATTAATAGGCGTTTATCTTAATGATGAGGTACAAGATTTTCCTTTTATGAGGCCAAATTAGGTTAAACTTCATCCTTAGGAGAAAGGCTGTAATTCAATCCCCTATCTTTACAATTTTGATCGCACTGTAAATTGATAATCTCCTCCCGGTTCTAATTGATAATCGTAGCGTTCTAAAAACCGATTCAAGGGTTCAAAAATCAAAGCCCTACCTAGGGAAGGTTGTACTGATAACTTGCCTTGAAGAAAATGCCATTGAAAACGCCATTGATATTGTTCCGTCCGCACTTCTCCCTCTAATTTCCCCGTTTGCCAAGATTGCTTAATTATCCGCACATAAGCCGTGCTTTCTGGTCGATTGCCGCCACTCACCTGAACCCTACCTATAGATTAAATATCAAACATTAAGATAGCGAATTAATCCTTGTTTGTCATTACTTGAGCTAATTTTCCCGACTTTATTCTGGGGCAGTGACTTCATTAACCTTAGAAACCAAGACATTTAATTGAAAAGGTCGCCCCATTTCCTTAGTAATGAATTCTTCCAACAATTCTACCTGTCTAGGAGTAATGCTTTCGGAGGTTCTTACTACTAATCTCACCCGGGGAGGTTGCTTGAGCCAATTAATCGAAGATTCCAATAATTCTGCCCGTTGAAAAGTAATCGTTCGTTGTAATAAAGCTTTTTTGATCAACCTTGCTAAGCGAGCTTGATTAGCCAGAGTTGCAAAACTTATTCCTAAGGGAATTAGCAAAACTGCTGTCAGGATAGAAGTTAAAATTAGAGCGTTACGCGCCCGATGAAAATTAGAATAACCAGCCAGCAAAAAGACCAACAAACAGGAGAGAGCAATGCCTAATAAATTGGTAATATATAACAGAGTTGCTCCCAAACTTAGGATCCAATTGCCTTGGGATAATCCTAAACCAATCGTGCAAACTGGTGGCATTAAAGCCACGGCAATCGCTGTTCCCGCTAAAGTACCTGAAATTTTCGGTTCTATTTTGGCATAACCACTGATTGCCCCCGCCGTAATTGCCACTCCTAAATCTAAAAGATTCGGTTGAGAACGAGCTTGAATTTCACTACCAAATTCAGAAATTCCGATCAATAATCCCAGCAACCAAGCTATCACTAAAGCGATTATCGTACCGACCAAAATCGCCAAGGCTGACTTACGAATTAATCGCCAACTGCCAATTAAACCACCAAAAGCTAGACTACGAATCGGCAACATCAAAGGGGCAATAATCATCGCCCCAATAATCACGGCCGCACTATTGGCAACTAAGCCTAAAGTAGCGATCGTACAAGAACTAACTATCAAAGCTAGATAGGGAAAATCGAGGGACGCTTCTAACCATAAATCGCGCCACATAGCCCGCGATTGTTGCCAGGTCAAGGGTTTTCTTGAGAACCACGAGTAGGGCCGTTCTTTTCTGGTCATGGGACTGAGGAAGATGGACTTTTCTTTTACTTATAGCTTTTTTTCTCTAATCAATGTATATAGCGTTTCCTAAGCTAGTGAGGTACACCTATTTTTCTTCCCCTTTGCCTTTTGCCCCGTTTATGGATGATTCTTGCCCCTCTGTTTAGTGAAACTATATTAAACGGTTTTGGGGCGGCCTTAGACCCGAATTGGCCCGAAGGGGTCTATTTCTTGCCTCCTTTGCAGCGCACGGCTATTATCAATCGAATCCGCCCGCGAGGACTTATTTAAGCGTTTTTGTGATCTAACTCCCCAGTAGATGGGAGCAGGGGAGAGGGGAGAAAAAAGCTGACACTGATAACTGATAACTGATGACTGACTTCTAACCCAATGTGCGCCAAAGATAAACAAAAATTATCTATTGACTCCAAAAACTTGAGAATATTTAAATTAACATTTCGCAATATTTACAAATTCTTAAGAATTAATTGAGAAAGATTTTTATTTAACAACGATATTGCAATGGTTACAGCGATTTGATAGAATTTCATAGTGGGTTATTCTGTGCTTTTTTGGACAGCAATGGTTGAAACCCTTGCTACACCTACAGGGGGCTCCCAATTGAGAAGGGTAAATTGGTCAATTTTACCCACAACGATGATCTTTTTTTTGTGTAGTTTTATTGCCAAGAAAAAGTTTTTTTGACAAAAAGCACAAAGTATGCAGCATCAGTTATGGCAGAGTGGGGAAGTGGGGAAGTGGGGGAATTTCAACTAAAACCCTAAAACCCTAAAACCCCAAAACCCTATCACCCGACCACCGATCACTGAATTTACCGTTTAGCGGCAACAATGGCAAAAACGGTGGTATGGGGATCATCTTTTAAAGTCACCCCTTCCGGCATTTTTAAATCACCCACGAGCAGGGATTGCCCCACACCGATCCCCGACACATCAAATTCGATCACTTCCGGGATATTATCGGCAATACAAGAGACATTAACTTCGTTAACGAACTGTTCGATTAAACCGCCCTGTTTGGTTCCGATCGCTTCTCCAATGGCTTTAATGGGAACAACGATATCGAGCTTACCGTGGGCAGACACCGAGAAGAAACTGAGATGATAGAGATTTCTTTTCCAGGGATGAGATTGTACCTCTTGGATCAAAGCCTTTCCCGTCCAGGGCATTTCGGGAACATTCACATCCACCAGGGTATTATTTACCGAGGCTTTTTTGAGCAGGGTTAAGGCCGCTTTTTCTCCCACCACGAGGGAAACCGATTCCGTGCCGTTGTGGCCGTAGAGAACCGCCGGGATCAAACCCTGACGACGTAGGGCCCTGGGGTTAATATTTTCGGGTCTTTTTTGACATTCAACGCTAACTTGCATAGTTGACTAATCCTCTTTAGCAATGATTTAAAATTCGTAATTATCCCAAGGTGAGCCATTTTCGTCCAAAAGAGCGCGTTTTGGTCCGTGAATGGGGTCTTCAACGATAATAGTTTGGTCGCGACTAGCTCCCAGGGAGATAATAGCGATCGGTACTTCCATAATCGCCCCCAGGAACTTTAGATAATCGAGGGCCGGTTTAGGCAGGTCTTCCAGACTGCGACAATCACTGGTGGGTTGTTGCCACCCCGGCATCGTTCGGTAAATCGGTTGACAACGGGCGAATTCCACCGCACTACTGGGTAAATGGCGACAGGTTTTGCCGTCCAATTGGTAGGCCACACAGACTTTGATTTCCTCTAGGGTATCGAGAACATCCAACTTGGTGATCGCTAGACAGTCTAAACCATTGATTCGCACCGCGTAACGACCGATCACCGCATCAAACCAACCACAGCGACGACGACGGCCGGTGGTGGTTCCAAATTCCGCCCCCCGATCGCACAATAACTGCTCGATCTCCCCCTCTAATTCCGTGGGAAATGGCCCTTCCCCTACCCTAGTGGTGTAAGCCTTGGCCACACCGATCACTCGATCGATTACCGTCGGACCGATGCCAGAACCCACACAAGCACCCCCAGCGATCGGATTGGAGGAGGTAACGTAGGGATAGGTTCCGTGATCGAGGTCAAGTAGGGTGCCTTGGGCCCCTTCAAAGAGAATATTCTTACGCTTGCGGATTGCTTCGTAGATTTTTAGGGAACTATCGACCACATGGGGACGCAGTTTCTCGGCATATTCTAGATATTCCTCGATCACCGTCTTCGGATCTAAAGGCGGTAAGTTATATAACTTTTCTAAAATGACGTTTTTATAATTGGTCGTCCATTCTAGTTTTTGCCGCAGATTCTCGGTATTCATCAAGTCGATGACTCGAATGCCGATGCGCTCGGATTTATCGGCATAGGTGGGGCCGATACCCCGTCCCGTGGTGCCGATTTTATATTTACCCCGTTTTTCCTCGGATGCTTGATCGAGCAGCCGATGATAGGGCATAGTGACATGAGCCGTTTGCGAGATATAGAGATTGTCGGTAGTAACATTGAGGGCGTGTAATTGCGCCATCTCTTTGAGTAACACCGAGGGATCTATGACCGTTCCCGAGCCGATTATACATTCCGTATCTGGGTAGAGAATCCCGGAGGGAATTAGATGGAGTTTGAACGTTTGATCATCGACGACGACGGTATGACCCGCATTTACGCCACCTTGAGAACGCACCACTACATCCGCCGATCGACTCAGCAGATCTGTGATTTTTCCTTTTCCTTCGTCGCCCCACTGAGCGCCGATTACAATAACGTTAGCCAAGGTATTTTAGTCTAGCTAAAGTTCACACAAACTACTATTATCCCTCTTGGCGAATACAACTGTCAAGTTATCTCTCTTAGCTAATTGTGGGGAGAAGGCGAGGGGAAAACTCGCCTATTTTCAGGGTTTATTGACCTTCCCGACTGATTTGACGCTCGATAGTTTCGATAGCGGCATTTAATCCCGCTAGACGGGTTTCGAGGTCGTCGCGCATCCATTTAAGGAATGTTAACTTACGCTCTTGATATTCTTGGCGGGAAGTGCTGCCACAAGTGTTAAAGAAAAAAGGAAACATAGATCTAATGGGCTTGCTATAACTCTACGTCTCCTATCTTGACGAAAATTTTTAAAAAAGTCTAACCGTTAAGTCGCCATAATAACCAGAGACCCAACCCAAAACCGAAAAAGTTAGGCAGCCAGGCAGCTAGGAAGGGGGAGAGGGTGGCGGTTAGTCCCAAGCTGCCGACAAGGAAGTTTAAAAGATAATAGAGGAAAACAATAGCGACACTGAGACCGAAACTGGTTCCCCGACCAATTCTTTGCGGTAGAGAACCCAAGGCACAGCCGATGGTAGCAAAGACGATGCAGACAAAGGGAAAGGCGATTTTTTGCTGGATTCGCACTTGAAAAAATCTGACTCTCTTATCATCGCCACTGAGTTTGAGCAGTTGCACATATTCGATCGCCTGTGGTATGTTCATCTCGTAGGGATCGCGGCTTTGACGAGCAAAATCGAAAGCAGAGCGAGATAAAGCGATTTTTTCGGTTTTAAAGGGGATAACTTGGCTATAGGAGGCATTAGGGGGGGTTAATTCATAGATAATGCCGTTAAAAAAGTCCCAGACGTTATCGACGGCATTCCAACGGGCCGAATCGGCAATAATAATTTGATTTAATTCTTGTTTTAGCCAACGGATAACGGTGACGGTTTTCATTTTTTCTCCGTCAAATTGTTCGGCATAAAATAAACTTCTTAAGTTGCGATTAATCGTACCATTTTCTAGAGTTTTTATTTCATAATCTGGATAATAAAAGTCTTTATTTTGCCAAAAACTTGCTTCTTTATTAATTTTCTGTACTAAAATTTCCGTGGCTCGATAATTAACATTGGGAACCACATATTCGTTTAATAAAAATGTCACCACTGTAACTATTAAACTCAGGCAAAAAGTGGGTATAAAAAGACGATAAAGAGTGACTCCACAGCTTTGGAGGGCAACGGTTTCGCTATCACTACTTAAACGTCCGTAGGTGATTAAAGTGGCCAATAAAAGAGAAACTGGCAGGGAATAGGTGACAAATTCTGGCACTTTTAACAGGAGAATTTCTAGGGCCGAAGCGAGGGGTAGATTAGCATCAACTACCTGATTAGCCAAATCGGAAAGATTGCCGATCGCTACTCCCAAAGAGGCAAATAAACCAACACTAAATAAAAATGGGGGTAGTAGTTGGCTGATCAGATAGCGATCAATGAGGGCAATACCTCCATTTACCCAGTAAGAAATCTTTTTCTTAATCATTGATTTTGGTTAACTCACTCCTCTTTCATCCCATTTCCTAACCCGCAGCCGTCTTGCCTATCCCTTCGGTTAGCCTATCATATTTTGTCTTTGACGAAAAACACCGCCGGAAGTTGTATGATTGCGGAGAGAGTGGACAGAAGTAAGGATTTGGGTGAGTGTAGATAATTTTTCTGTTCCTATTCCCCGATCATCCCCAGGTGAATTATGCTGCTAAACTGGCAAACTTTTACTATTCATAAACGAGTACCTTTAACGATTAGTCGCGGCACCACCAGCGAAAATACTAATATCTGGCTGCAAATTAGCGAGGAAAATATCGAAGGGTGGGGAGAGGCATCCCCTTTTGATATTACCAGCGAGGAGAAAAAACCCGATAAAATCCTACAAGAATTAAACTCGATCGCTCCTATTTTACAATCTTTTCATCCCTGTCAACGCCAAGAAATTGAGAAAATTTTATGGCAAAATCAGATATCTTCGGCTACTCGTGCGGCTATTGATACGGCACTGCACGACTGGTTAGGCAAAAAAGCTAATTTACCTCTCTGGCAAATTTTTGGACTCGATCGCTCTTTAATTCCGCCGGTTTCTGTTACTATCGGTTTAAATTCTCCAGAAAATGTGCAGAAAAGGCTGTTAGATTGGCTAGAAATCGGCGATTTTAGCTTATTAAAAGTCAAATTAGGCTCACCGGACGGGATAGAAGCCGATCAAGCCCTAATTCTGGCTATTAAAGCAATTGTCCCCCATTTGCCCCTAACTGTCGATGCTAATGGGGGTTGGAAATTTAGCGATGCGGTGAAAATGTGCCAATGGTTAGGGGAAAAAGGCGTTATTTATGTGGAACAACCCCTATCCGTCGGACAAGAACGAGATTTAATTGATTTATACCAAAAATCGCCCTTACCCATCTTCGTCGATGAAAGCTGTTTTTCTAGTCAAGATATCCCGAAACTAGCCGATCGAGTCCACGGCATTAATATTAAACTAATGAAAGCTGGCGGATTAGCCGAAGTGCAGAGAATGATTCATGTTGCCCAAGCTTGCCGACTGCAAATTATGTTCGGATGTTACTCTGACAGCAGTTTAGCCAATACTGCCCTAGCACATCTTGGCCCGCTTGTCAACTATCTTGACCTAGATAGTCATTTAAATTTACGCGATGATCCCTTTACGGGATTAAGCTTAGAAAAGGGACGTTTACAACCAAATAATTCACCCGGTTTGGGTGTTAGTTTACGGACAAAAGATGGCTAATTATTTGACTCCTGACAAGAAAGTAGCGATTCTTCTCCACGAAGGAATCAAAGGAACTCGCGGCAAAACCGGATTAAGTTATCTGCGTTACGCGAAAGCGCAGGTAGTGGCGATTATTGACTCAGAAAGTGCCGGCAGCGCCTTAAAAGAAGTGGCTGGAATCGATCGCCCCTTGCCGATTGTTGCTAGTGTTAGGGAAGCTCTAACCTATCATCCCGACACCCTGTTAATTGGAATAGCGCCTTCAGGAGGCATTTTACCCCCCCATTGGCTAGAAGAAATCAAAGAGGCGGTAAATGCAGGGTTATCCCTCGTTAATGGTCTCCATACACCCCTAAAACCCCTTTTTCCTCAGCTTAAACCGGATCAATGGATTTGGGATATCCGTCTGGAACCCCAAGGCTTAAAAATTGGGCAAGCGCGGGCGAAAAATTTAACCTGTCAGCGTATTTTAACGGTAGGGACGGATATGAGTGTGGGCAAAATGTCCACTAGCATCGAATTACATCGGGCAGCCCCAGAAAAAGGGCTAAAATCGCAATTTTTAGCCACTGGACAGGGGGGGATTATGATCGCGGGAAAAGGTGTACCCTTGGATGCAGTGCGCGTCGATTATGCTGCTGGTGCGATCGAGGCTTTGGTGTTAGAATCAGCAGAAAATAACGATATTCTGTTTATTGAGGGTCAAGGCTCGCTATTACACCCTGGATCCACTGCTACCTTGCCCTTAATGCGTGGCAGTCAACCAACGGGGTTAATTCTCGTCCATCGCGCCGGACAAATTCATATCAAAGATTTACCCGATATTCTCATCCCTCCCCTAACAGAAGTGATTAAACTCTACGAAATGACTGCCAGCGCTGGGGGAAGTTTCGGGGAGGTGAAGGTAAAGGGGATTAGTTTAAATACTTTTCATCTTAGTCCGGAGGCGGCAGTTAAAGCTATAAAAACTGTGCAGGAGGAAACGGGGTTATTTTGTACCGATGTTGTCCGTTTTGGCGGTCAAGGGTTATTATCAGTGATCAGTGATCAGTAAACAGTGATCAGTTAATGACTCCTGTTATCCTAAAAACGGCGATAGATGGGGAGTTTTGCCTTGCTAAATCAGCAAATAGGGATAAAATCAAAACAAATTAGTTTTTCGGCGACCATATCATGTTAACCCCATCGGATAGTAAATTATCTAAGCAGCAGCAGATTCTCTCGGCTGTTTCCGAAGAAGAACAGCTTAAACAGCAACGGATTCAGGAAGTGCTATTGTTAATAGATAGTTTATTCCAAAGAGAGGAAACGACTTTTAGAATTATCATTGACTGTCTTTACGATGTGGGTTCGTTAAATTTAATTAATAAAAAGTTTCATCGTCGTCACTTAAATTTTATTATGAAAGCGATCGCTCGTTTTTCTAAGCCTATATTCAGAATTTATGCTCTCTATTGGGTGAAAAAAAATAGCCCGAAATTAATTACTAATTGGTTGGCTACTAAGGTTAAATTCTAGATCGATCCCCCCTTAATCCCCCCTTGATAAGGGGGGTGCCGATCCCCCCTTAATCCCCCCTTGATAAGGGGGGAACTGACAATTTTTAACGGGTGCATCTCAATTTTGTCGAAATATCTAGATGACATTTTGGGCGCACGCAGTGCGCCCCTACCATTGGCGCAATAATATTATTGTAGGGGCGAATTGCATTCGCCCTCTTTGAATAACTTCTGCTGCTCACCTATAGGTGAGAGAAAATCACAAATATTGAGATGCACCCATTTTTAACACCTACCTACCTATAAACCCCAGAGACAGTAATCAGCACCAAGAAAAACTGTTTCGGCAAACCCTAGCTAGGGACTAAATTTGCACCTGTCTGAGATGACGACGGGGATCGGTGGTACGCTGAGATTTAATTTTCTCGTATAATTCCCGTTCGATCGCCGTTAATTCTTTGGGAGTATCGATGACAATTTTGACTAATTGATCGCCGCGTTGTCCTTTATTGTCGATCCAACCTTTGCCGCGTAAGCGCAGGGATTGACCGGAACGAATACCGGCGGGAACTTTTACCGTCACCAGGCCATCGGGGGTAGGAACTTCAATCGCTGTGCCTAAAACCGCCTCATCGGGAGTAATCGGCACTTCACAGGTTAAATTATCGCCTTCAAAAGCAAAGAAAGGATGGGATTCTAATTCCACATCGAGAAATAGATCTCCCCGTTGTTTACTCAAGGGATCGATTAGTCCTTTACCCCGTACCCGGAGACGATTACCGGTTT
Source organism: Microcystis sp. 0824 (assembly GCF_003112475.1). NCBI lineage: Bacteria > Bacillati > Cyanobacteriota > Cyanophyceae > Chroococcales > Microcystaceae > Microcystis > Microcystis sp. 0824. Next base: position 88,990 of record NZ_BDSM01000026.1, read on the forward strand.
TGGTTCCTGCGGGGATTTTGATATCGATCATTTCTCCGGCTAAATTAACCCGTTTTTGTACTCCTCGTAAAGCTTCCGCAAAAGTCAGACGCAGTTTAGCGGTGGAGATGCCAGAAGTGACGGATTGCGGTGGAGTACGAGCGCCGGCAAAGTCGTTAAAATTGCTAAAATCGCCAAATCCTCCCCCCGGAGTCCCGTAGGAATGGGAACGGGGGCGAGTACCGCCGGGGCGGCCCATGCGACCGAGCAGTTCATTGATAAAATCATCAAAGGTGCTGTACTGGCTAAAGTCAAAACCGTCGGAACCAAAGTCAACCCCCGGATTACCACCCGGCCAACTCGATCGCCCAGCCTGTTGCCAATATTGTCCAAATTGATCGTATTTTTGGCGTTTTTCGCTATCGGAGAGGACTTCGTAAGCTTCGCTAATTTCTTTAAAACGTTCTTCGGCGCTTTTATTGTTAGGATTGCGATCGGGGTGATATTTGACGGCTAATTTGCGAAAAGCTTTTTTAATTTCTTCGGCGCTGGCAGTTTTACCTACTCCCAGAACGGCATAATAATCTTTATAATCTGCGGCAGGCATCGATACGCTATCTCCTTAGCAATGGGGATTCAGTCGGGATATTCCTAATCTAACTTAATTTTATCGCTGTCAGGAGTCGGGAGTCAGGAGTCAGGAGTCAGGAGTCAGAGTATAGGGAAATGGGGAGATAGGGGAATAGGGAAATTTCAACTAATACCCCAAAACCCCAAAACCCTAAAATCCCAACACCCAACACCCTTTTTACCTTTAATGTAACGTCCACTTTTTGACTTTTCACTTTTTACTTTTTATCTGGGGAAATTGCCGACGACGACGATACCAAGTTCCCACACCTACTAACAGAGCAATAAGGGTAAAAGCCACCATCAGGGGCAATATATCGCCTTTTCCTAAAGATTTTAAGCCCGCACCCATCATAACAAAGGGTAAAATTCCGGGGACAGTGCCTAATAAAGTACCGATGAAATAATCGCGAAAACGGATAGAAGTTAATCCCGCAACAAAGTTAACGATACCGTAGGGAATAATCGGTAATAGACGGATAGCAAACATATAAAATAGGCCGCCTTGCTGCATTTCTGCATCGATCGCTTGCCATTTTCCCTGAAATTTTTTGGCGGTATATTCCCGGCCAATAGTACGAGTAAAAGCAAAGGCAACTATAGCGGCCACCAAAGCGGCGATCGTTGTCCAAACTGTTCCCATAACTACCCCAAAGATGGCCCCACCACTGAGGTTTAAGGGGGTAGAAGGCAGGATTAAAATTGTCCCGATCGTATAGAGAATAATATACAAAATGGGGGCCATAATTCCCATTTGTTTTAACCAGATCTGTAATTGTTGGGAGTCGATACCACCGATCAGATAAACTCCCATCGCCGTGGCGATAATACAAATTATGGTTAGGATAATAACACTACTTTTAGTTTTAGACATTTAACGGCAATTTTGGGCTAAGTGCTGGTTGTAAAACATAAGATGCAACAGGGGTTTATATTTCCCTATTGCCAAAAATATAGCAGAAATCGGTTGAGAATCGATCTCGATCTCAATATTAGCTGGCTGCCCGATCGCTCCCTAAATTAGCCCCGATATCGGGGGTGCATCTCATTTTTGTAAATCTACTAAGTTGGGTATTTTTAAAGGGAAACTCTCCGCTAAAATTGGGCGTTACTTCCGATTTTATCACTCAATCCCAGCTTTTGGGGGGTTCTACCCCCCAAACCCCGGAGCGCATTAGTTTTTCTGTGGGATGCTTACAGGTAGCTGCTGATATATATGTAATAATCTAAGAGTCACTGATAATTGCTGATTGTGGATATTTCTATTTGTAAACAACCATTTTCTCGGTGTAAGTCCCATTCAAGATAGGCTAATCTGGCGTTGCATAATAGAGATATGAATGGAGGAAATCAAAATGCAATGCCCTGAATGTAAATCTACCCATATCCGTAAAAATGGCATCAATAAACAAGGTAAACAAAATCATATTTGTGTAACCTGTGGCCGTCAATTTATTAATAACTATGAAAAACAGAAAGGCTATGACGAAAAAACGAAGCGAGAATGCCTAACTGCCTATGTTAATGGGATGGGATTTAGAGGAATAGAAAGGCTAAAGGGAGTTCATCATACGACCGTAATTAATTGGGTAAAATCTGTGGGAGAATTATTGCCAGTCGCCTATGACCCAGAAACAATTCCTGAAGTAGGGGAACTGGATGAATTGGAAACCTTTGTTGGCTCAAAAAAAACAAAATCTGGGTGTGGACAGCCGTTGACCACTTTAAAAAAGGAATTTTAGGTTGGGTAATCGGAGACCATAGTAGCGAAACGTTTCGCCCATTATGGGAATTAGTTAAGTCTTGGGGATGCTATTTTTATGTGAGTGATGGATGGTCAGTTTATCCATGTTTTATAGCAGAGGGCGACCATATAATTAGTAAGACTTATATGACCAGAGTAGAGGGTGAGAACACACGTTTAAGACATTATCTAGCCCGATTGCATCGCCAAACACTCTGCTATTCTAAGTCTACAGAAATGTTAGGATACTCTATTCGTTTATTAATTCATTATCTGAAGTTTCAAGAAGTGCCTATTCCTTACTGATTCATAGCTTAATTCAGCAACGCCGCTAATCTTTCTTTAATGGCTCGATTTTCTGCCGTCAGTAAACTAATTTGGTTAACTAAAGCACTGACTAATTCATCTAGATGGTGTAGATTGCTATGAGAATTTACATAATTTTCCTCTCTAAAGCCAGAATTGACAATCATCTTCTAATAAACTAGGATAAATTCCTTGTAAGCGTCGATAAGCAATAATGTCCGCTCCATACAAAGGGATAGGTAAACGGGGATCTTTGAGAGAACCATAGTGAAGTAAAGTTAATTTTAACGTAGTGTCAACTAACTGTTTTAAATTTACTTGTTCTCCTAATTCATGAACTTTTAAGCGCAAGGGACGAGGAACACCAATTTTTTCAGAAACTTGGGACGTTATCAGGATAACTTCCCGATTTGATAAAGCAAAAGCTAATCCTTTTGAGGGAGCATTTATCTGTTTTTGCTCAAAATTATAAAGTCTAGGACTGCCAGTCTTATAACATTCTACGAGAATAAATTTAGCATTAATTGCTCTCGCTCTTGCCAGTAAATTGTCAACCTCCTTTCCTTGAAATTTACCATCTCTATAAATGAGAACTGTCTGATTTTTTAGTTCAGCTTGCGGTAAACAATTTTCCATAATCCGTTGAGGAATTTCTTCTCCCTCGGTTAAACTATCTTCTACCCGACAGCGAACAAATTCTCCCTGTTTTCCATATAGTCGCACACTTGCACAAACATTGAGACTCCCCAGCAGATTTTTTTTAGGCTTCCTTCCCACATCTAAACCAATAAAATAATCGGCAATTTCTAGAGGTTCAGCAAGGACATAGGGTAAATTTCCTAATTTGGCTAGGATCCCTGGGACAACTTGATGGAGAATATTATTATAGTTGCTCTTATTATTTAAAGTTTTCTCATAAATCATTTGAGTCATAACTCCACGATCCAAAAACTTTTTTTTAATCCAGGAATATAAACTTCCTTCTTCAGTATTATCAGCATTGCGATCCTCTTGAGGAAGAAATACTAAAGCAATATCTACAGGAATTTCTCCTCGAATTAATTGATCAACTGCTTCTTCCAGTCTAGCTCTTTTTTCAAATCCTAAACCTTCAACAGAGAAATTTATTTGATTCTCTGGTGGCAAAATAGTTTCAAATTTATAAAGTTTTAATCGCTTTTCTAATTGTTCTCTAAAATCTCCCACTTTTAAATTAGATGGTTTCAGAATAGCTAAACGAATTTTACGAGCAGGATCGACATATTCTCGATGACGTTTATATACACCCCCCTTCGACAATCCTTTGAGAGTTTCTCTTTTTTCTCCCCTTTCTCCCTTACCAAATAAGATGGGAGTTTGCTCAAGAGAAATAGAAGGAGTCCAAAAGACTTCGGGGTATTCTTGGCTGTTAATACTTCTTTCTCTTAACTGAAACCCAAAGTTATTTAAAGTCTTTTGTGCTTCCTGTTTATATAACTTTAATAGTTCTTGTCGTTTAGCATAGGAAATTTTTGTTTCCTTTAATAACTCTCCGTAATTGACTTGAAATAAACTCTCATCCTTATCTGTCATACAGGGTTTTAAAGCTGCTAATGGATAAATATACTCCTGGGGATTTTTGCCAAATTGTACCGCCACCACTGGTTGTTCCAGATAAGCTTCTTCTAATTTTCTTCGACTAATTGAACCCGTGGCTTTTGTTAATAAATACTCTCTTTTTTCCCCAATTGTACCCGCTATTTTAATAATTTTAGCTATCCCATTGGTTTCTATGTCTTTAACCTTTAACCCTACTAATAATTTAACAGCATCTTGTCTATAGGGATGATTTTCATAAAACTGTTCTAAATCTCCACTATAGACAATACTGCTTTCAACAGTTAAACAAATAGCTGGATCGGTGTCATTGATGATTTCTGCCCAAAAGTTAACTTCTCTCCTTACCTGTACTTGGTTTTTACTTATCTGACTATCTTTTGGAAAAACTATTGGATAGGAAAATTTACCAAATATTTTCAGAATTCTAACTGCTAATTGTGCTGTGACTAAAGCTGTTATCTGAAAGTCTTTTAGCCAATGAATAGAATAATAGTGATCGCCAATATCTTCTCGTAAAACCTCTTGAATATCTGATAAAGCTTCTTTCCACTGTTGTGGAGAGGGAAGAGATTTTTCATCTTTAGCTAATACCCAAAAACAATTATCTTCAAAAACAACCACCACATTGGGAAACTTCCGACTGAATTGCCAACCAAAACGATTACCTATTTCCCTAGTAAGTTGATAATTAAGCTTAAAACAATTTAAACAACTATTCTTGAGAGTTAAGGAACTAATTTCACTCAAAAAAAGCGGGGAATTGGCTGTGTTAGCTGCTGTGTAATTCATGATCTAAACCTCCTTATTTGCATAATCACAAATCGATGTAAAAGGACAATAACGACAGGCATAGCCACTTTGGGGCGGGAAAATATGATAAAAATCTTCGAGGTGATCTTTATATTTTTTTAGTTGTTGCTGATGTTTTCTCGACAGGAAAGCTAGTTCGATTTTAACTGCTTCTATTGCCTCGGAAGACAGGGAGATATTTTCTGAGCTTGTTTGGGTTTCTAAATTGTAAAAAGAAGCGACAATTTTTTCCTGAGGATAAAGGTAACTAGCCGCCAGTAAATAAACATGAGCCTGACGACGATCAAAATTAGATTGACCAGTTTTCAAATCTAAAATATGTATAGTGTCATCAGCTTCTCTAAAAATACAATCAAAGGCAGCGTACAAATTAAACCGATAGTTACCTTGCTCGATAACAATAGGTTCTGGATAACCTTCATCGCCTCTAGATAAATTAATAATCTCTTTATTCAATAAAATTGGTTGTTGATAGTAATTGTTTAAAATTACTAAAACCCTGGCTTGAATTTCTGGCGATTCTTGATTTAATTGCAGGATTTCTGCGACTTGTTCCACCCCATCAAAACTGGATAATCTCGCTGGCTCTTGATGAAACTCAAAAACTCCTCGTTGTGCCAACTTACCAATTTTTTGCGCTTGATTATCTTGTGATAGTAATCTTTGCACTTCTGGTTCTTTGTTTCGCGCTTTTTCAAACCCCCGTTTTGTCTGACAATGCCAATTCTCATGGCCCATCGCCGGTTTAAGCGATCGCCAAAGAAGATAGCTCATCGGAGGATACCAAGGCTTTTTGGGAAACTGGCAGGACACGATTTTTTTCCCTCGGTCAGGATAATGCTAGGATGACACGGCAGTGTTGGCGTGTTGACTAAAATAATCAACGCCAATAAACTAACTCTAGCTTATGTTGATTTAAATAGTCAACCCTTGATATAATTTTTTTGAGCGATTGAGAGAAAAGCAGTGTCAGAAACATTTGGACAGGTTATCCGCAAAGCTCGTCGAGAGGAGGAATATAGTCAGAGAGAACTAGCTAAGTTGATTGGGGTGGACTATACCTATCTATCGAAGCTAGAAAACGATCATGCGGGTTATCCTCCTAGTCAGCAGGTTATTGAGTCCTTAGCGACTCATTTAAAATTAAATGCTCAAACCTTAGGAGAATTAGCAGGACGACTGAGTTCAGATGATCAAAAAGTCTTCAAAGAGTTAGTTCAAAAATACCAACAAATGCCGATTTTATTGCGTCGCATGAAAGACAATCCCAATTTTGCCAAAAAAATTATTTCTGAGGCGACAAAATTAGAACCAGAGGAGTAAATATCTTGGATATTATTAAACCCTATAGTTTTATTCCCAAAGCAGTGATTGAAACTCAGGCAGACAATATTCTTAAGAAAGTAAAAGCTAATCGTCGTCGTCCCTTAAAAAATTGCGATATTGCGGAAGCAGCGGCTGATTATTTTGATTTAGCTATTGAATGGACGGATATAAAGCCAGATCAAGAGGGAGAAATCGCCGCGATGATTATTCCCACAGAAAAGAAAATTATTCTCAATGAAGATGTAAAATTCTTAAAAGATTCTCAAAATCCATCCCTAGCAAAAGAAGGTTTTAAAAATTCGAGTTTAGCCCATGAAATTGGTCATTTTGTCCTTCATATTAATCAAACGGCCGTCTCTAACTTTTTGGATCGAATCAATCAGGGAGATTCCCTAGAGACAATTCAACCTTTTCTGTGTCGGACAGTTGATTCTAGCCAAAGAATTGAATGGCAAGCCCAATATTTTGCCAGTTGTTTACTAATGGCGATGAGTGAGTTAGAGAAAGCCATTAAGGGCCGTGACTTGACAAAATGGGGACATTTGTATGCGATCGCCGACGAGTTGGGAGTAACTATTACTAATCTTAGAAGTCGTTTAGAAAGTCTCCATTGGATTAAAGTCGATAAAAAAGTAATTTATCGGGGCAGTAATTTTCCCAAGAGATAGCTTAAATGTTCCGAGGGAGATTTAGCCCGTCTCGATCGACTTATTTGCTCATAATTTCGGCGGGTTGCGAGTTAGGAATCGGTTCAAAGTTGTGGTCGTCAGCCAGATATTCGGGATAGGTGGAGAATTGGGGTAGTATTTCTAGGGTAAAAGCTTCGGCAGCTTTCGACCGATAACGATTCGGGTTAATAATTACCGATAAAGTGCGCCTCACTTCCACATCTTTAATTCTGGTGGCGTGGATCACTCCCATTTGTAGTTCTTTTTCGATCGCTGTCACCGAGACAAAAGCCGCCCCTAAACCGGATTGGACGGCATTTTTAATCGCCTCGATCGAGTTAAGTTCCATCTCCACTTTTAAGCGTTTGGTATCGATATCGCAACGAGTTAAAACCTTGTCAATGACTTTGCGAATCGTCGATTGGGAATCGAGGGTGATAAATTTTAGTCGATATAAATCTTCTTTTTGAATCATTTCTACCTTAGACAGAGGATGAAAAATCGGCAGGACTAAAGCCAGTTCATCTTCTGCGTAGGGGATAATCCGCAGGGTTTCTTGTAATTCGGCGGGAACTTCTCCCCCGATAATGGCTAAATCCACTTGACCGTTAGCAACGCTCCAAGAGGTGCGACGGGTGGAATGAACTTGTAGCTGTACGGATACTTCTGGGTATTTTTGCCGAAAAATCCCGATCATGCGGGGAAGAAGATAGGTTCCCGTGGTTTGGGAAGCACCAATGATTAGGGTTCCCCCTTGCAGATTTTGTAGATCTTCGATCGCCCGACAGGTTTCTTGACAGAGAGTGATAATTTTTTCGCCGTAGCTTAAGAGTAGGTGTCCCGCTTCCGTTAATTGGGCTTTCCGACCGCCCCGGTCAAATAACGGCACATTTAGCTGTTTTTCGAGGTTTTGTACCTGAAGACTGACCGCCGGCTGAGATACATACAGGGTATCTGCCGCCCGTTTAAAGCTTCCCTCAGCAGCGATCGCTTTGAGAATTCTCAGTTGGTCTAGGGTGAAAGGAATGTCGGTCATAGAAAGCCTCAAAAACAGCGACAGGAGAAGGGGAGGGCAATAGCGACAAATCTTAAGCCAGTGCAGATAAATACACTGAATTGACAGTACCACACCACGGGGATCAATGCTTCAGCTAGTTCGATGATCGCTTATTTTAGTCCTCAGCAATTATCGGGTTTACTTTTACATACTACTTAATCGTTAGGCAGTAAGCATAAATAAGTTTTACACTTAATCATGTTTCACCTTTTCTCAAAAGGGTAGAAGGAGTTTTATCTGTAAAGTTTATTTATTCTCAATGCCTAAATAGTCGTTGGCTGCAAAACCTGCGAGTAACATTCTCCTAACCAGGCTGTTTTTTCTTCGTTTTTGAGCTTTGGTCAAACCTGGTTGAGAGCTACTTGAGATAACCCTTGCCGGTTTCTTTGTAAGTCTGATTGCATAGATTCAAGGCATAATCCCACCACCAGACCACTCCCATCACTTGACTAAGCTTTTGAGATTAGAGTTCTTGCATAATTAATTTTTGATAGTCCAAAAATGAGAAAAATAGGCATAAAATTGACTAAAACCCTTAAACAGAGCATTTAATTGATTAATGCTCATTCTTAATTCTCCTGACTATTGACTCCTCACCTAAGGTCAGATTTTTGATTTTTACAAGAGGTCTATTATAGTACAGGCTGTGATCGGAGGTAAACGAGGCGATCGGAGAATCCCCACCAGTGCGCTTGCTCAGGGTGGGGACTTCCCGTGCCATATTTTAGTTAAGGTCTTTATTTCGGCTGACCTCATTTTAAATTGTCTATAGCATTTCCTATTTTTCCCTCCTTTCCTCTATACTTAAGTATTTTTTAATATTTACTTTTGTGACGATTGGTCAGGTTTTATTAAGTAATGCTGCGGATGCAGGGAAACGCCGAGAATTTGTGATATCCACACCTCAAAATCGTGGATTGGATAAGCTTGCCCCCCCGTCAAGGGATTTACCATTGGTTTCACCAGAATGGTAAACATTCCCAGACGATTTCCTGCTAAAACATCGGTAAACAAGCGATCGCCAACCATAGCAATTTGTTGGGGGGGAAGTCCCATGGCTGCCATCGCTTGCCGGAGTTTGCGTCGAGAGGGTTTCACCGCACCGAGAAGGTAGGGAAGTTGTAAATTATCAGCGATCGCACCGATACGATTTTCACTCAGATTATTGCTTACCAACCAAATCGGTAGATAAAGACGCAAGGAATCGACCCAACGCCGTAAATCGTCAGAAACCGTCGTTTCCTGGAGGGGAACAAGGGTATCATCCACATCGAGAATCAATCCCTTAATCTGATGCTGACTCAAAATCTCCAGACTGAGACCGAGAATCGTATCCCCTAAAATTAAATCGGGTTGTAAAATTTTTGCTCTAGTCATTACTTCTCAAAAATAACTGGCAGCGAGTCGATCGAACTCAGCTTCCCTCTTTAGTATAAATGACCGACTGCCCCTGAAAATACTGCCCGGTCAATCCCTTCACTTGGCCGCTTGAATCACCTGTAAACTGCCACCAGCGTATAATTTTTGTTGACAATCACGAAAACCGATCGCCTGTAAAGATTGGATCAGGTCGCTATCGATAAACTGCCAAGCGGTATCGGTTTCAAATAATTGCAAAAATAGGGCTAAAGAAGGCCAAAAAAGCGGGTTAGTGGGTCGATGAAAATCCACGAGAGCAAAAATTCCCCCCGGTCTGAGAACTCGATACACTTCTTTAAGGATTTCCTCTAACTGCTCTGGTTCCATTTCGTGGAGAGCGGCGCTAGTATGCACAAGGGCGAATTCTCCGGCACTAAAGGGCATTTTTTCGGCTAATCCCTCCACATAATGCGCTTGCGGCACCGCTAAACTAGCTCGCTCCAGGGCCCGGGGAGAGACATCTAAACCCGTACAGCGATCGGATAGGGGGACTAAATAACGGGTGGTTTGGCCCGCACCACAACAGAGATCGAGGATAGGGTCATTTTTAGCGATTTTTAAACCTTCTAGGGCCAATTGCCGAAAACGGGACTCACCACCCACTGCTAGGGCAGCCAGACGGGAGATACCATCGTAAAGCCATTGATATTGATAACTGAGGGGACGTAAAATTGTAGCCAAGATCAACCTCCAAAATTTGATTAAGTTCTCTGTAGCCTGTAATTTGTTTTAACGGTTCCACCGATATATTGTTAAACTTGGTAAAGAATCTGAAAATTTAAAAATTATCTGTTAACACTATGGGTCGCGTTGGCGTTTTATTATTAAATTTGGGTGGGCCGGAGCGGTTAGAGGATGTGCGTCCTTTTCTATTTAACCTTTTTTCTGACCCAGAGATCATCCGTTTACCGATCAAAGGACTACAAAAACCGTTAGCTTGGTTAATATCGACGCTAAGAGCGAGTAAATCCCAAGAAAATTACCGTCAGATTGGTGGTGGCTCCCCTTTACTCAAGATTACGGAAGCACAGGCCACGGCACTGCAACAACGTCTCGCGGAAATGGGCCGCGAGGTGAGCGTTTATATTGGGATGCGTTACTGGAATCCCTTCACCGAAGAAGCGATCGAGCGGATTAAACGGGATCATATCAAAAAATTAGTTATTCTTCCCCTTTATCCCCAATTTTCCATCAGCACCAGTGGTTCCAGTTTTCGTGTGCTAGAGGAAATGTGGCAACAGGATCCCTATCTGCGTTTAACGGAATATACTCTCATCCCCTCTTGGTACGATCATCCCACTTATCTGAGTGCTATGGCGGATCTGATTGCGCGAGAATTAGAGCAGTGTGCTAATCCTGACCAAGTACATATCTTTTTTAGCGCCCATGGTGTCCCCCAAAGTTATGTGGAGGAAGCGGGAGATCCCTATCAAAGGGAAATTGAAGAATGCACTAGGGCGATCATGCGTACACTAAACCGACCCAATCAGTACACTTTAGCCTATCAAAGTCGCGTCGGTCCGGTGGAATGGCTAAAACCCTATACTGAAGATGCTTTAAAAGGGTTGGGAGAGCAGGGAATTAAGAATTTATTGGTCGTGCCGATTAGCTTTGTCTCGGAACACATCGAAACTCTGCAAGAAATCGATATAGAGTACCGAGAAGTGGCGGAAGAAGCGGGAATTGAACATTTTCAGCGAGTCCCGGCTCTTAACACTCACCCGATGTTTATCGAATCTCTCTCCCAGTTAGTGGTAAGATCCCTAGAGGAAAAACCTACCACTTTCGAGCAAATTACCCATCCGAAAGCGAATATGAAAATGTATCCCCAGGAACGTTGGGAATGGGGAATGACAACGGCAGCCGAGGTGTGGAATGGTCGATTAGCGATGATCGGTTTTCTGGCAATTATTATCGAGTTAATTACCGGTCAAGGACCGTTACATTTTGTGGGTTTATTATAACCTCGATCTTCGCTGCCATTGCTTTTGACGGTAACTACCAAAATAAGGTTGGGTTTAACTATATTTAACCCAACCATTGGTGATTTTATCTTCTCTTAGGACATCATATTAGCAGAACGAACATTAACGTTAACTTCTAGCCTGCCATTGCCGAGCATATCTAACCCAGTGACGCTAAACAGATTAGCTTTAATCCCCCTTTCCTGAAAATTAGCCTGTAATTCTTTGATGAGAACCTCTTCCACTTTCCCTTCATCATCTGCTAGAGCTTGGACGATTTTAGCGGCAAAAGAGCCAATTTTTGCGCTCAATATTTCTTCCACATTGGTAATCTCGATAATAACCATTGATTTTTCTTCTTAGTAGAGGACAAATAGCTTCACCAGCCAATAAGAACAGAATTTGCGAGAAAATAGAACTGCTCTCATCTTAGGAATCAGTATAACCTGCACTGTTCCCCCCCAAACGTAAATAGGCTTCAATAAAGCTATCTAAATCCCCATTCATTACCCCAGTAACATCGGTGGTTTCCACATTACTGCGGAGATCTTTGACCAATTGATAGGGATGAAAAACATAGTTACGGATTTGATTGCCCCAAGCGGCCTCCACCATATCGCCGCGAATTTCGGCGATCGCTTGAGCCTGTTGTTCCCGAGCGATAATTAACAATTTCGCTTTTAATAAAGCTAGGGCTTTTTCTTTATTTTGTAATTGCGATCGCTCTTGGGTACAACGTACAGCGATACCTGTGGGAAGATGAACCACACGCACGGCAGTTTCCACTTTATTAACATTTTGTCCACCTTTTCCCCCCGATCTAGTGGTGGTAATTTCTAAATCTTTATCGGGAATTTCTACCCTCACCACATCATCGCCCAAAATTGGCATCACTTCCACCCCGGCGAAACTGGTTTGACGTTTACCATTAGCATTAAAAGGGGAAATTCTGACTAACCGATGGGTGCCTTTTTCTCCTTTTAGATAACCGTAAGCATAAGTTCCGGCGATTTCAATTGTCACCGATTTAATTCCCGCTTCATCTCCTTCTGATATTTCCGCTAAAGTGACTTTATATCCCTGTTTCTCGGCCCAACGAGTGTACATTCTCAGGAGCATTTCTGTCCAATCTTGGGCATCAGTTCCCCCGGCCCCCGCATTAATCGTTAAAACCGCTCCTTTTGCGTCGTAGGGACCATTTAAAAGCTGTTGCAATTCCCAACGATCAAGGTCATGCTGTAAATGAGTTAAATTGTCCGTTGCTTCTTCTAGTAAAGCTCGATCGGATTCTAATTCTAATAACTCGATAATTGCCTTGGTATCTTCTAATTGTTCACACCAACCCTGATAGGTTTCTAAAGAAGATTTACATTCATTTAGTTCTTGCAGGGTTTTTTGAGCCGTATCGGGATTATCCCAAAAAGTAGGGACGGCCGCCACCTGTTCTAAGTCTTTAATTTTGGCCCTTAAAGTGGGTAAGTCAAAGATATTCCTGGGTTTTACCCAGGCGCGATCCTACTATCTCGAGACCTTTTTTTAGTTCCGATATTTCCATGTTTTCAGTTATCAGTTATCAGTTATCAGTTATCAGTTACTCTAGAAGTCAGGAGTCAGGAGTCAGGAGTCAGGAGTCAGGAGTCAGGAGGCCGGAGTTGAGAGTTGGGGTTTTAGGGTTTTGGGGTATTAGTTGAAATTCCCCCATTTCCCCTATGCACTCTCTGTTCCCCGTTCCGCAGTTCCAGCGTTCCCTAAAATGGTACGATCGATCCGCGCAGGGGGGCAAGACTTTGTAAAGCGTTTTCAGCCTTATCACGACTGCTAAAAGCGCCTATTTGCCAGACAGAACGACCTTTGTAGGAAGTGGGGAAAGCGTCGGGATAGAGAGAACGAACCTTGCTGCGATCGCTCTCAGTTTTAGCTTCAATTACTACTTTAAAGCCTTTGCGGCCACTATTGCTCATATTACCACTACTGGGATTAGCGGCTGGTCGATTAAAAGTGATTACGTCTGATAAACTTCTCTGGTTGCCTAGGTTGCGCGGCGGCGGTGGTGGTACAATTGCATTATTATTCTGAGCATTGGGAGGAGTCAGGGGAGGTAAATTAGGGGTAACTGGGGTCTGTGGCGTAAAATTTGGCTCTGGTACTGGATTACTGACCACTGGCTGAGGATTGCTCTGTACTGCTGTTTCTGCAGCGGTAAAGGTATATTCTCGCACTTCGGGATTAGCGGAAGGATTAACCGGTGTTTCTGCTTTGACGGATTCTCTGGGGGGGGGTGTGGGGGGGATAGACGATTGGGTACCCGCGAGTAGTTCTGGGGGAGGATTGAAACTGGGACTATCGGCAGTTAGATAGATATGACTGAGATTTTGACCGGCTAGACTGCGTTTAGTAAAGCGCCAGCCATCGATGAGATAAATTTGCATTAAACCCTTACCGAAACCTTTTGTCCGTCCAATAATTACCTCCGATTGTCTGGGATTGCGGGGGGTTCCCACGAGGACTAATTCCCCGTTGCGTTGTACGATACGCAGCAGGTATTCTAAACCGTAATCTTTGCCCTGAATGCGAAGGGAATAACCGTTACTGTCGGTGGCCCGTTCACAACTGCCGGTAAAATCGAAATCGAGCAGCAGAGGCTGAACAATGGTCGGTTCTGTGCCATTTACCGCCCAACATTGGCGTTTTCCGGGGATTTGTTGCAAAATCAGTAAATCGTATTTACCATTACCGTAGGGACGGGCAATAGCGATAAAATCCTCTTGATTAACTTCTCGTTGTTCAAAGAGAGTTGCTTGACTAGGTGTAGTCAGGAGACACCCCCCCAGAAGTGAAAACAGTAGGGTAAATGTTAAGGATGATTTTAGATTCATAAATAGGGAGCGTTGTTATAGAGATTGTACTTGCATTTATTTTATCGATCTAGACGTAAGCGAGAGAATTTTGTTTTCTTGGAAGATACCCCAAAATGGCTAAAAATCTTTTCGAGCGCGTTTTTGGTGCGGTCTGGATCTAATTCGATATATCGCTTTGACATACTCCCACCGTCAAGCTACGCTGTGACGGGGGATTCTTGACCTATCACTATCGGAAATTCCTTGTTCAACGAGACAGCTTAGATTCTCAATGTCTCCATTAAAAATCCAGAGACCGGACTCTCCCAAGTCGTTTGGGTCAGTTTCTGTTTGCCCAACAGTACCGTTGAGATGATTTCCCAAATATTTCAACCCTTTTTTAAGAATGTTGATTACTGCATTATGATCCCTATCTAAGATTGTTTGACAATGAGGACATTGATGAGTTCTAATGCTTAATGATTTTTGAACTCTCGTCCCACAAACTGAACAATGTTGAGTCGTGAAATGTGGTGGTACAGCAACACAAACAATCCGATAAATCTTGGCAAAAAATTCAAACCATTCAGTGAATTGATACCAAGAAGCATCGGAAATCGACTTGGCAAGCTTACGGTTTTTTACTAAGTTTCTTACCTTTAAAGCTTCATAGACGACCAGATCATTAGACTGGACTAACGCCAAAGCATCTTTAATTGCTTTGTCTTTACGTTGTCTTGATACTTTAAGGTGAAGTTTAGCTACTTTTACCCGTTGCTTGTGATAGTTTTTAGACTGTTTCTTTTCTTTACAAAATCGTTTTGATAATCTCCTTTGTGCTTTTTTTAGTCGTTTTTCTAACTTTCTTAAATAACGTAGATTTTCTACAGTATTGCCTTGGGCATCGGTATAAAACTCTTTTAACCCTAAGTCAATTCCTGTTATTTGTCCCGTTGGTTTCTGGTATTCTTGCCGTTCTACGTCAATCAAAAACTGACAATAATAACCGTCAGCACGTCTAACAACTCTTACCCGTCTAATCTGTTGCTCTGAATAATAAACTAAAGTTTTTTGACTACACCATAAATCAAATTCTCCTGCTTTAAAACCATCAGTAAATCTGATTTTACGTCGGTCATCAGATAGTTTGTAGCCTGTTAGTTTGTATTCAACGGAACGGCTATGCTTTTTGAACCGAGGAAAACCTTTTTTCCCTGGTATCTTAGCATGACAATTATGGTAAAACCTAGTAATTGATTGCCAGGCTCTATCAGCAGCCGATTGACGTGCTTGTGAGTTTAATTTATTAACCCAAGGTGTCTCTTTATTGTTAGCTAGTAACGCACAAAGTTTTTGGAGATCATTGCGGTTTGTCCCTTGATTGTCCATCCAATAACGAACACAAGAGTTACGCACAAACTGAGAAGTTTTGATCGCTTCATCAGGCCGGTGATATTGCTCTAGTGTTCCGTTTTTTAGCTTTGCTTCTACGACTAGCATCTAACAATCCACGACCATTGGTTAAGTTAATTATAGCACAGTTTACCCACAGATAGTGGAATTAAACCGATGCTCCGTTGCTAATATTCTGGTCGGATTTCATCCCCCGCAAAGGTTGATGTCTTGTCGAAAAATTTAGCGGGGGCATTCATTCGACATTTTAGGTAAATTCGCGATCAAAGCGTGACCGTTCACAGCTTGAATTGTCCGGAGGTCTGTTCCCCGGCGTGATAACTCGGTGATACAAGATCGGATAATCAGTTTTTAATAACTGGATTTAGTATAAAAATCCGGCAAATTATCGCAGTTATCTCGGCCGTCGGCTTTTTTTGATCACTGGCCAAAAACCCCACCTTCTCCTGCAAACTAACGTCTTCTCAACAAATTTTTCATCTCTCCCCAGATAGAAAGTTGACCACCTAGACTAGCGGGATGGGTGAAAATTCCTTGACGGGGACTGAATAAAAAGGCCAACATAAATAGGGTAAAAGCGACAAGCACGATCGCCGGTCCAGAGGGTAAATTCCAGTAATAACTTAAATACATCCCACTGATACTAGAAATAATACCCACACCCACACCTAAACCCATGACTTGATGAAGACGGGTAACTAAAAGATAGGCAGTGGCTGCCGGAGTAATCAAAAGGGACAAAACGAGGATTACTCCCACCGCTTGGAGACTAGCAACGATTGTCAAACCAATCAGGAGCATTAAGCCTAAATCTAATAAATTTACTGGTAAACCCGCCGCTTGCGCCCCGATTTTGTCGAAAGTGTAGAATAATAGTTCTTTATACAGGAGCAAAACGGTTAATAAAACGATAATGGCAATAATTAGGGTATCGCGAATGTCGGCAGCAGTAACACCGAGAATATTGCCGAAGAGAAAGTGATTAAGGTCAATTTTGTTGTTTTTTTGGATGAGAGTGATCAGGGTGATGCCAAGGGCAAAAAAAGCCGAGAAAACAATACCCATGGCCGCATCTTCTTTGATTGGGGAACGATTACGGATCAAGTTAATCAGTAGGGTACTGACCATTGAGGCTAGTAAAGCACCCAGGAGAAGATTAAAATTACCAATAAAAGCGATCGCTAGTCCGGGTAAGACCGAGTGACTGATGGCATCGCCCAAAAGGGCCAAACGTTGTACCATCAGGTAGGTTCCCACCACCGCACAGATGATCCCGACGATGATAGCTTCAATTAGGGATCTCTGCATGAAACTATACTGCAAGGGTTCGATTAATCCTGTTAATAGATTGTTGCCCATGAATCTGCCTTGGGGTTAAATTTTTCTGATTCTCGATCGAGGTTTTGCTCCTAGGGTCTATCTTCTAAATCGGGGGAGAAGATAGGTTAGGATAATTAGGATTAATTGTAAGTTTTTTCGCTCCTAACTGCCGCCATGGATACCCCCGTTCTTTCCTCAACTTTTTTTCTGACTCTCCTGCTCATGGTGGGATTATTCTTTTTTATTCGCGGTTCCGTCAAAGAGCGTATCGAACAGCGTGTCTATCTTACCAGTACCAGTGACGACCAACTATTAGAACAACTGCGAGATTATTTTGACCGACGTTCCTATCAAGTCAAGGCGATCGAACCCGAACAGAATATTGTCAGATTACAGGGTTTTGTGCCGCCTAGCCCGTTTCTAGCGATATTTTTGACAATTTTAGCGGCCTTGGGTTTATTTTGCTTCTCACTGGTGTTATCGGTGTTATTTCCTGATACTAATCCCTATATTTTTGCTCTTGTGGGTTTATCTCCCCTCGCCGGTGTTTTCTATTGGCAAAAAGTCGGCCGTTTAGAAGAAGTGGCTTTTAAAGTAGAAAGCAAATCTCAGCAAACGGAATTAACTGTCAAAGCCCATCGAGACGAGTTAAGACAACTACAAGATAGTTTAACCTTTCTGGAAAGACAATAAGCTTTTTATGTCCTACGAGCGCCTAATTTATCTGGCCGATAGCGATGCGGCCGGTGTGGTTTATTTTGCCCATCTTCTCTCAATCTGTCATGAAGCCTACGAGTTTTCTTTAGCACAATTTGGCATCAATATCAAGGATTTTTTGAAAGATTCTCCGGTTGCCCTACCGATTACTCAAGCGGAAATCCAGTTTTTTCGGCCTCTTTTTTGTGGCGATCAAATACAGATTAATTTCACTGTCCAATCCCTAAGCGAAAACGAGTTTGAATTGCATTATAAAATTTATTTGGCTGAAATCATGGTCGGAAAAGCGAAAACCCGCCATGTGTGCATCGCTCCCACCAATAGACAAAGAATCCCTTTCCCGGAATCTTTAAAAAATTGGTTAGGATACTTATCAAACCCAGAGGATAGCGGTATTTAAGAGATGATTTGGGCAGATTTAACGATCATTTTAACTAGGGATTGGTGGCACAGTGCTTGGCAATTATTTAACCTTAGTACCGGGAGAATTATCTGGAATTATTTTCTGGCGTTTATCCCCTTTATCCTCAGCTTTTGGCTATTTCGCATCGCTTTTTCTCGTTCCCTACTCTGGTGGTTAATTCTCTTAGTATTTGTGCTTTTTTTACCCAATGCTCCCTATATTCTCACCGATAGCATTCATTTAATCTCTTATGTTCAGCAGGATTACGCCAAAAGTTTAATTTTTTTAGTTTTAATTCCCCAGTATAGTATTTTTATTTTTATTGGCTTTCAGCTATACGTTCTCTCCTTACTTAATTTAAAAAGTTATTGTCAGCAAAGTCAGCTAAATTCAGCAGTTTTACCCCTAGAAATAACTCTCCATTTTTTAAGTGCGATCGGTATCTATTTAGGAAGGTTTCTCCGACTGAATAGTTGGTATTTAGTCACTCAACCGCAGCAACTATTCTGGAGTTTGCAGAATTTACTGACTAAAAAACCTTTGATCTTCATCTCTGTCTGTTTTTTAATTATTTGGCTACTATACGAAATCAATAAAAGACTTTATAAACAATTGTTTCCCCTCCTACGAGAATAACTAGGATTTCTACTACAAAAATCTCCCTAAATCGAATTCGGTTGTGGCAGTAATTTCTCGAAAACGTTCTTGACTGATAATTAACAATAATCTTTCAGTATAATCCACCGCACCGCGCAATTCTCGTTCTAATCTTGCTAAACCGGCGTTGGCATATTCCTCGAAAATTGTCACTCGCAAAGCTTCCGAATCTACCCCGTGGGGAGAAAGAATTTTCGTGTCTTGGAATTCATTGACTGCCAATAATTTGATTAGGGTATCGTAGCCACGAGAAATAAAAATTTCCAGGTTAATAGGTGAGGGTTCCTTCGCTACATTTTCTATCGCCACCCTCTCTTGATATCTTACCCCTAAAGCCGCCGCAAAAGCGATGACATCAGCATAGGTTTGAAAGGGTCCAATTCCCTGATTAAAATTAACTAAGGACTGGACAAATTCCCCTTTATCTCTAGCAATACGCACTCGATGAATGGACATATTTATCAAGTAAAAAGTTAAAAAGTTTACAAAATTCAGGAGATAGAAGTTATCAGTATTTATGAACTATTTTATCTATCCCCTACCCGCTATAACTGCTTTAAGGATAAGTTTTAATTAGTCCTTTAGCTTGGTAAACATGAAATTGTTCGATGGCGACACCACCGCGCTTGATCGGAATGACAGCTACTTTAATTATATCTTGGAAATAGGGACGGTAGCGATCGATTATTTCTGGTCTTTCTAGAGAACTATTTGTAGTAATTAATAAACCATTTTTACCGATCCATTCTTGAGGGTTAAACCAAATTTGATAACCCCTTTGATCGTTGTTAAAACAGGTGACGGGAATAGGAACTAGGGGATAGAGAGCCATATCTAGCCATGCTGTCACATAAAAACTATGGGTAAAAACGAAGCTAGAATCTTTTAATAGCGCTAATAATTCGGGCGAATTAGCAAAGCCTTGGCGCAGTTGATCGATATCGACAATTTCCCGAGAAGGGTCCTGTTCTGGCGCAATAATTCCCCCAAAGATTGCGTATTTACTAGGTTTTTGGAAAGTGCCAAAAGTAACGTGAAGCATTGCTATAGATAAAACAGTAAAGATAAAAATTCCTGAACCCCATAACCATCTTTTTACCCAGATTCGAGAAGATTGCTGCCAAGTATTGGCCTTTTCTCCTAATAAAATCGTGCAGGACCAGAACCCGGGTAAAATCCAACTAGGGGCGAGATAATGGGAAGCACCCACATAAAGCATTCCCAGGATTAAAGGCAGAGAAACCGAGAGAATTAACCATTTTTTTAGTGATTCTTCATCTCGCTGAAAAAATCTTTTTTTCGAGAGAAAGTTAGGAATTTGTTCGCCAAAGCTTTTAAATGTCACCCACCACATTGGCAAACCGAAAGGAGGAAACATCGTGGCGATACTAATGCCAATAACCGAGAGAATACCGAGAATATTAAAGGTTTTGGGTTCTCCAGAAAAACGGTCTTCTAAATGAAAGCGAAAGGAAATCCAATCATGGTTAATATTCCAGTAGATAATCGGCAATAAAGTTATCAAAAAAAGAATAAATCCTAATCCCAACCAGGGGGATCTAAATACAGGCCAATAGCGGGGAGTGGTCAGACAAAATAAAACTAAACCAAAGCCCAAAATAAAGCCATGATATTTACTTAAAACCGCCAATCCTACGGCAAGTCCAATATAAGCGAGACGATAGCTAGGATGATAGTTTTTTTCCCGAATTGGCCAGAATTCTTGAGCAGCTAAATAGACTGTTAATGACCAAAAAAAGATTAAAGGACTATCTGGCTGCGAGAGAATCCCGAAGACAATCCCATAGATGGGGATGAGGGTGGCGATCGCTAAAGTCATTCTGGCGACCGGCAGACTGAACAATTTTAAAGCTGTCAGATATAGCAAGCAGAGGCTGCCAGTATATAAAAGGAGAGTCCCGAAGCGAATGGTAAATTGATTGACTAATCCCGTGATCCAAGTCCCAAAACCCGTGGAAATCGCTACTATTGGCGGATGATCGAAATAACTCCAATCTAGATTATGGCTGTAAACGTAATAATATGCCTCATCGTAACCGGGATAAAGCCCTAGGGCGATGATGATTCTAAACAGGAGTCCACCGATGAGAAGATAAACGGCAATGCGATCGCTAAGTATTTTCGTCAAAATTCTTACCTCATTTCATCGCTAAAACTGATGTTAGAGACGGGAGATTTTTGGGTTTGCCAGATTCGAGACTTGTGCATCTATGGCAAGGTTAGATTTAAATGTGATCTTTAGTTACTATATCACCAACTCTGTCATCTCTTAGACCTTGGCTATCAACCAACTCTCCCTAGGCGTTGCTGATTGGGGATATGAACGAGGATTAAGGGAAAGGGTAACTTAGATAAAACTGATGTTAATTAAATAACTTTTGCCACCATCAAAGCAATAATAATCAGGGCGATAGATTGCGTAATTAATAATCTTAAGTAGGTAGGTGTTAAAAGTTGTCAGGCACCCCCCTTATCAAGCTATCCCTTATAGGGATCTTTCTTAACAATTTTTGCAGTAAGCACTCCAACCCTTATCCTGACTTGATTTCAGTTTTTTCTTTGTCAGTAAGGGTGTCAACAAGGAATATTACAAATTGTTAACCGAGTCTTGAAAGCCTTGTGCTACAAAGGTTTGAAATGTTAAGAAAGATGTGACTAAAGGACAGCCTTATCAAGGGGGGATTAAGGGTAGGGTTGATTCATGAATCAACCCTACAAAGCACGACGTTTTGACAAATTTTCAGATATTTATTCCGATGAGAGAATGAAACGACCCTAGGAGTATCGGGGGAAGTACCCAGAATCCGAGCTGCTTCCCCTATCTCGACTAATCTCTGTGTCTTAACAAAACCCAGTTAAAAACCCCCAACCTAGCTAGGTTGGACGAGATTATTTAAGCCATAAACCACCTTAGCGGTGATAATCTTATCCTTATCGGTAAGTTCTTCTAACACCTCTTTTCCCTGGACTAAATAGCCAAAAACCGAATAACGACCATCCATGAGATTAAACCCCGGAGGAGTTAATTCATTATCGAATTTAAAGAAAAAGAATTGCGAGGAACCTCCGTTAGGATTAGTATCCGGACGCGCTAGGGCCAATGCACCGAAAGCGTTAAAAGGCAAGGCGAGACTAGGTAAGTAAATCCCTAATTCTTCGAGAGTATTGCCATAAACTGGTTCTTCTTCCCCTTTAATCAAAATTTCTAAGGGAATAGAGCGATATTGCTTAGTTTTCGGGTCAATAAATCCCTCTTCTGCACCGACGGGATCCCCGGTTTGGACAACGAAATTATCTTCGCTGCGAATGAAGGGTAAACCGTCATAAAAACCCCGTTGGACTAAATCCACAAAGTTACCCCCATTAACCGGAGCGCTGTAACCATCCACAACGATGCTTAAATCTCCTTTGGTGGTCTGCATCTCTACGGTGGCACGTCCTCGCAATTGCGGCAAGTTAGCGTATTCTGGGGGAACATTAAAGGGAAAACCCACCACCATTAATTCTTCTAAAGCGGTGATATTATTGAGCAATTCCCGTCTGGTTGACCAAACTGCCTCTTTATCCTTCGCTTCTACGGCCGTATCCAGGGCTGCCACTCCCGTTTTCAGTTTTTCGATTAATTCCTCCCCTTGGCTTTTACTTGCTTCGGGAACACTATCTAAGATAGCGTTGCTTTTGGTAGAAAGGGCATAATTGGCATCCTTGACATCTTTTTTAATCGGACTCCAACGCTTGGCCCGCAGATGTTTGGCAATATCTTCGATCGATTGTTGCACTTGACGAATTGGTTTATTATCTATGGGTAAGGCATTGCGTAAAATAGCAGTGGGATCCGTTACCGCGTCACCCTGAGCAAGCACAGCTAAAGCAGGAGCAGTCCCTTTAACCGTGAACAGACTTAAGATTAAAAATAGTGCTAGGGCAATACTAGCAGCCCTTTTTAAGAAAAATTTGCCCCATTCGCGTAATCTTGTCGTTATTTTCATATTTTGGTCGGTTCCTCAATGGCTATACCTATCCAAAATACTTGTAGGCTTTTAGGGGAACCCTTGTCAATAGCCGAGAAAACCGATCGAAGTCATCAGTCATCAGTCATCAGTTATCAGTTATCAGTTATCAGTTGTCAGATGTGAGTTTTCAGTTCACTGATTACTGTTTACTGTTTACTGTTTACTGTTTACTGATCACTGAAAAAGGCTCCCCTCTTCCCCAATTCATAATTCATAATTTATAATTCATAATTCCCACTCCCTTTTTTATCTTTTATGACTATCATTGTCGATTATCGCTTTCCACCCGCTATTAATGCCGAAAAACAGGCAAAAACGATCGCTATCGGTCAAACCGCCGGCACTTGGAGCGAGCGCCACAGTCATCGTCAAGAGCAGCTGCAAAAACACCTAGCGGAAGTGGTGGGAATCAGGGAGGAAGCCAACGGTTATAAGGTGGCTAGGGTGCGTTTTCCCCAGATAAACGTTGAAAATGACATCGCCAGTCTTTTAACCATGATTTTCGGCAAATATTCCATGGCTGGAGCCGGAAAAGTGGTGGGGGTGTATCTCCCCGAAACCTACGGCACAAAAGCCAAGCTGGGAATCACAGGAATTAGGCAACGTTTGGGGGTTTATGATCGACCTCTAGTAATGGCAATTTTTAAACCCGCTTTAGGACTATCGGCCCAAGATCACGCCGATATCCTGCGAGAAGTGGCTTTTGCTGGCTTAGACGTGATTAAAGATGATGAAATCATGGCGGATCTTCCCGTGGCTCCCACCCACGAGCGCCTAGATTGTTGTCGCCGAGTTTTGGAGGAAGTGCGGCAGCAAACCGGCAGAAATGTTCTCTATGCGGTCAATGTCACTGGAAAAGCGGACGAATTGCAGAGAAAAGCCCGTTTATTGGTGAAACATGGGGCTAATGCCCTGTTATTAAACGTTCTTACCTACGGTTTTTCCGTTTTAGAAGCTTTAGCCAGTGATCCGGCGATCGATGTTCCTATTTTCGCCCATCCTGCCTTTGCTGGGGCGATGTGTGCCGGTAGCGATACGGGATTAGCCTATTCTGTGGTTTTGGGGACGATGATGGCCCACGCAGGAGCCGATGCGGTGCTATATCCCGCCGCTTATGGTAGCTTACCCTTCGATCCCCAGGAGGAAGGCAAAATTCGGGATATTTTGCGCGATAGAAACGTTTTTCCGGTTCCCTCGGCCGGTATCCGTCCAGGTATTGTTCCCCAAGTCCTTGGGGATTACGGACGTAATGTTATCCTCAATGCGGGAACCGGAATTATGGACCACCCATCGGGACCGGCCAGTGGTGTGAGGGCTTTTTTTGAAGCTTTAGCCAGAATAGAAGCGGGTGATTCTTTTGATCCCGCCAATTTGCCCGAAGGAGCCTTAAAACAGGCAATTCTAGAGTGGGGTTAAGAGCAACTTTTTCAAATGCACTATACAAGTATTTTGTCAAGCATTTTTCAGAAAAATTAACAAATAACTTCCCGTTTTAGATAGGGTTGCAGCACTTCTGGCACTTTTACCGTCCCGTCTGGCTGTTGATAATTTTCTAGGACAGCGGCCATAGTACGACCGATCGCTAATCCCGAACCGTTGAGGGTGTGGACAAAATTAGTGCCTTTTTGCCCTTTTTCTTTAAAGCGAATATTTGCCCGTCGTGCTTGGAAGTCTCTAAAATTAGAACAACTGGAAATTTCCCGATAGGTATTAGCCGAAGGTAGCCACACTTCTAAGTCATAACATTTGGCTGCCGAAAAACCCAAGTCACCGCTACACAATTCAATCACCCGATAGGGCAACTGTAAAGCTTGTAGGATTGCCTCAGCATTAGCGACTAAACTTTCGTGTTCCTGAGCAGAAGTGTCAGGATGGACGATTTTGACCATTTCCACCTTATTAAATTGATGCAAACGGATCAAGCCCCTCGTATCCTTGCCATAGCTGCCCGCTTCCCGACGAAAACAAGGGGTATAGGCACAGTGTTTGATCGGTAATTGCTCCGATGAGAGGATTTCATCGCGATAAAGGTTAGTAACGGGTACTTCTGCCGTTGGTGCTAACCAAAGCTCATCATCTCGACATTTAAAGCTTTCTTCCGCGAATTTTGGCAGTTGTCCCGTCCCGCGCAGGGAGTCACTATTAATCAAAATTGGCGGTAAAACTTCTGTATAACCGGCGACAATATGGCGATCGAGCATAAAATTAATTAAAGCTCTTTCTAGGGCAGCCCCGAGGGCGATAAGATTAACAAAACGACTCTGGGCGATTTTTACTGCCCGTTCAAAGTCTAAAATGCCCAATTTTTCCCCAATTTCCCAGTGAGGCAAAATATTCGGGTTGGTGGGTTTATATTCCTCTCCCCAGCGTCTGACTTCGACATTTTCCCGTTCATCCTTACCGATAGGAGTGGTTTCACTGGGTAAATTGGGTAAATCTAAGATTTTTTGGTCAATGGCCCCTTTAATGGCTTTTTCTTGCGGTTCTAATTGAGCTAGTTTACTTTTAATCTCGTTTCCTTCTGTTTTCAGCACCAAAATTTCAGGACTGTTGACATCGCTGCCACTTTTCACTTTTTGTCCCACCAGTTTACCGATTTCGTTACCCCGGGCCTGTAAACTGCTGCGTTCTAACTCTAAAGCCTTCTGTTGTTGATTTAACTGGATAATAGGGGCAATATCATAACTACCTCCCCGACTATCTAAGCGTTTCTGTACTTCCTCTGGATTTTCTCTAATTTGCTTTAGGTCTAACATGGTACGAGTCAGTAAAAAATAAAAAGTAAGTGGGAGAGTCGGGGAATTGGCAGCCTGAGGAGAAATGTTCTCAACCCCTAACCAATGGTCAATAATAACTCAAAACTTAACTAAAATATCGGTTAAAAGCCGCCGGTAAAATTAGCGGCAGCGGAAACTGGGGTATTGTAAAGTTTAAATACAAATATGGTCATATATAGTCATTCATGGTAATATGTACAGACAAAACTATCGGACTAGGCAAAAAAACAGGAATAAGTTATCGAACGGCTTGGAGGTGGTGGAAACAAGGGAATTTAACAGGCTATCAATTGCCTTCTGGTACAATTATGACAACGGATGACAACCCTTCAAAACCCGACGCTGAGTTAAAAGACAACGGATAATATGTTAGTAGCAGAAAGACACATTATCAAGAAAGGACATCGATTCTGGGCTGAGATAGATAATTTATCTTGGCAGTCTAAAAATCTCTACAACTCAGCCAATTATTTAATCCGACAAAACTTCATTTATGGCCATGGCTATTTGACCTATAATCAGATGGCCTCTCTGATGAAAAAGACAGAACAGTATCAAGCTTTACCCGCTAAAGTTTCCCAACAAGTTTTGAGAGGATTAGACAAAAACTGGAAATCATTTTTTGCAGCTTCATCGGAGTTTAAAAGTCACCCCGATAAATTTCTGGGAAAACCCAAAATCCCCGGCTATAAGGAGCCAAAAAAAGGAAGAAATCTCTTAGTTTACACGATTCAAGCCCTAAGCAAAGTAGGTCTTAGGCAAGGAATAGTCAAACTATCAGGTACTTCAATTGCCTTGCCGACGAGAGTAGCGGAGCGCATAGCAGAAGTCAGAATAGTTCCTAAATGTGATTGTTATGTAATCGAGGTAATTTATGAGAAAACCGAACAGTTCTTAGCTCCTAATGAAAAGATAGCTGCGATAGATTTAGGCATAGATAATTTGATGGCTGTAACTTCAAATCAACCGGACTTTATCCCTTTGTTGATTAATGGCAGACCGTTAAAAAGCCTGAATCAATTTTATAACCAACGTCGGGCTAAGTTACAATCTCTATTAAAAGGCAATCGTCAAAGTTCCCAGAGAATTTGCCGTTTAACTCGTTGCCGTAATCAGAAGATAGATAATTATCTTCATCAGGCTAGTCGTTATTTAGTCAATCTCTTAGTCGAGCAAGAGATAACAACTTTAGTAATTGGGAAAAATGACGGTTGGAAACAAGAAGTGAACTTAGGAAAAGTCAACAATCAAAAATTTGTGACCATCCCTCATGCTCGATTAATTGAGATGATTAGTTATAAATGTCAATTAGAAGGAATCTCTGTGATTCTTCAAGAAGAATCCTATACCTCCGTTGCTAATTTTTTGAATGACGATCCTCTCCCCGTTTATGGACAGATAACTGAAAAGCCAGTGTTTTCAGGAAAAAGAATTAAGCGAGGGTTATATCGTACAGATAAGGGGATTCTGGTTCAATCTGATGTCATGGGTTCCTACAATATTTTACGAAAAGCATTCCCAAATGTGTTTAACCGCTATGGGATAGAGAGGTGCGTAGTTCACCCAAGGAGAATCAATCTCTCGAAGTAAAAGTGAAGGGAATTTCTGAAATGGAATTCAGTCTGTCTATATTTGACTATACTTTTACTAACTATATTTAATTGTGGTGTCTGGAGTAAGTCTCATGCTCAAATATCTGCCTATTAAATTACTACGTTTTTTAGCGATTAGCTGTCTTGTCACGTTAATTTCTCTAGGATTTGACCGTTTACACCCCGTTAAAGCTAATCCCACCCTCATAGCTCAAACTGCTTGGGCCGGGGCCTCCTTTCCCGTGGAAAACTTCCAAACCTATACCTCCGGTTTCGGTTATCGTTTCTCTCCCATGGATGGTAGTCAACAATTTCATGCCGGGTTAGATCTGGCCGCACCCTTGGGCAGTTATATTCGCAATTGGTGGACCGGCAGAATCGTCGAATTATCCGATCATACAGGCTGTGGCACCATGATTAAGATGCAATCCGGTCAATGGACGCATATTTATTGTCATCTCATGGGTTCGGTTCAATCCGATAGCCGTGGTACTTTTTTGATTGACAGGTCAGGGGGAATCGTCCTTACTCTCGGTCAGGATATACCAGCAGGGGCCCGCATGGCTAGAGTGGGAATGACAGGACGCACCACCGGACCACACCTGCACTGGGGACTGATGTACGGCAATCAATACGTTGACCCCGCTTTGGTTTTAAATGCTATGTACGGCTCTAATCCTTCGGGTAATAGTTAATATCTCCTGCAAAAATCAAAAATCTTCCCTGAGTGAGGAGACTCCGAGGCGGTCGAGGAGACAGAGGAGTAGAAAAAAGACAATAGACAAGTATTATATCAATAAAGCCCACAATTCTGACTACTGGCTACTGGCTACTGACTCCTAACTCTCAGGACAATTTGTGATTTTCACAAGAGGTTCAATGAATAACGAGGGACACTGCTAAAATTAAGCTGATCGATTCAGGTATATCTAGATAAAATGCGAATATTAACCCTTGTACCGGGAGGAATTAGCAATCAACTGCTGTTTTTTCCCACTCTAGAAACCCTCCAGCAAACTTACCCCCAAAGCAGCATCGATGTTTTGGTCGAACCTAGAGCAAAGGCTGCCCATCGTCTCTGTCCGCAGGTTAGGGAAGTGCTTTTATTTGACTATCGAGATCAGTACGGATTAGCGGATTATTTAAATATTTTGGGAGTAATTCGGGACCGGGAGTACGAAATCGCCATTAGTCTCACCAATCGTCCTGCTATCAATCTTTTACTCTGGTTAAATGGTGTTCCTAACCGTATAGGCTATGAAAATAATGGCAGCTGGTTCTTATCGCAACAAGTACCCCAGCCAACGGAAGGCTATCTAGCGGATAATTATCACGCACTGGTCAAAGGGTTAAAGATTGCCGCACCCTGTCCACCTTTAAAACTAACCTTGAATCGCGATGATATCGATTGGGCCGAAATGGAGCAGCAACGCCTCAATATCAAGGATAGCGGCTATATTCTCCTCTACGCCGGCGGTAGCGATCTCAGCATCAGCCAAGGACTGGAAACGCTTTATCCCCTGGAGAGTTGGCTAGAAATTATCCAAGGCATTCGCCATCAACAACCGGATTTGCCAATTGTCGCGATCCAGGGAGAACTGGATGAAGCTTGGGTTTTAGCACTCAAAGCCATGGATAATAACTTAAAAGTGTCCAGAACGGCCGATATCGGTAAAATGGCCGCTATGATCGCCGGGGCCAATTTATTGTTAGCTACCGAAAGTGTCCCTTTACAGTTAGCCGTGGCCGTGGGAACCTATACCCTCTCTCTGCTGGTTCCTTCGTTGTCTAAGAGAGTTTTACCGAGCGGGGGAGAGCTGCATCGATATATTGAAGCTAATACGGGAAAAGTCGCCGATATTACTCCCGAAACTGTCCTGAAAAAGATTTGGGGCCGGTAAATAATCGGGTTTCGATCGCTTTTCTCGTGGCTCGAAACCCGAAAAAAATCGGCATCAAGGCTCAATTTTGCGATTGAGATAACTGACTTTTCAAGGATTCTAGGGAGGCCCAACGACCATCGATGGCAGTATTTTCTGGAAGCAGAAAATCGGGTGGTTGACAATTGGCTCCGCAGAGTTGACGGGGGGGCAAAGTTAGACACAACTGCTCGTATAACCACATTTGCGGGTCAAAATCCCCGTTAGGATCGAGGGTTTCCGAGAGGTCTTCGTAGGCTATTTCTCGCTCTAGAGGATAGGAGCTATCGTAGTCTTTATTTTTGTCTAGCCAGATTAATTCAGAAGTGTTTAATTGCAGACGATGATTATATTGTTGTAAACAGCGATCGCAGGTTAAGGTGACGATGGTTTCTGCTTTCACCGATACTTCCAAAAAATTCCCCCCATGTCTAACCAGCAAGGTCCCCCGCACCGGTGTCAAGGTTTCTAGACCGGGGATAAAATTATCGATGATGATCACTCTTTGTCGATCAGGAGATTTGAGGAGGTGGGGGATAAAAATAGTTTCCATAGATAACTCCTGTATCATTTATCGGGTGTCAACTGCGTTAGCGAGTAACGCCACCATAATTGCTCGGTGACAATCTTTCTTTTATTAGTTTATCGCAGCCCCGAGTGTAGGAATTATGAATTATGAATTATGAATTATGAAGTGGGGAGAATAAATAAAAATAATCTCCTGTCTCCTGTCTCGGAGTCTCCTGTCTCCTGTCTCCTGACTCCTGCATTTGACAGGCTGTCTGTTGATCGATCGAGAAAGTTTCCTCAGAATTGGGAGTATATACACAAAGATACTCCTATGTCAACGGTTTTGAAAAATTTTCTTCCTCGCCTCGGTGGATTGGTTATTGTTGCACTGCTCTGCTCGCTTGTGCTGGGGGGATTGCCTCGGCAGGGAAAAGCAGCTCAATCAGTACATTTATCCTATTGGTTGCGATCAGGAATTGAACAACTAGAGGCGGGTAATTATCAGCAAGCTTTGCAGGATTTCAATCAGTCCCTCGAACAGGAAAATAACTTGGCCCTAGCCTACAGTAATCGCTGTTTAACTGAGATTTATTTACAGGATTATCTGCACGCGTGGCAGGACTGCACCCGCTCTTTACAACAGCAATCCGATAATTATCTAGCCTATTTCCATCGGGGTTTAGCTTTTTATCGTTTGGGAGATTATTCACAGGCGCTGACCGATTATAACCAGACTATCCGGTTAAAACCCACCTATTATCAAGCCTACTATAATCGGGGTTTAGTTCAGGCGGCTATGAAAAATTATCCCTTTGCCCTAGCCGATTTTAATCAATCCTTGCGTCAAATTACTAACCAGCAACCCGACACTTTAGCCACTATTTATAATGATCGAGGTTTATCTCATTTAGCCCTCCACAATTTTACCTCAGCCAAGGCGGATTTTAATCAAGCTCTCCGATTAAATAAAAACAACGCCTCAGCCTACTATAATCTAGCTTGTACCGCTCACCAATTAGGTGAATATGACCGCTCGATCGCCAATTTAAATCAGGCGATTGCCATCGATCCTTTTTATGCCGATGCTTATATTAGAAGGGGATTACTGCGGCATCAATTGGGTTATTATCAATCAGCTTTAGCGGATTTAAATCAAGGAGCAAATCACCTCTATCACCAGGGATTGCACCAAAATTATCAGCAAATCCTCGCCCTAATCGAGCAGATTCACCAACAGTTACTTTCCTTACCATCTCCCATTGTTTAAAAGAGCGGTCAATATTAGACCTCTTGCATAATTAATTTTTCAGGGTTCAAAAACGGCAAAAATAAGGATTAAATGGCATAAAATCTGTAAATAGACCATTTAATTGATTAATGCTTATTTTTAATTCTCCTGACTACTGACTACTGGCTACTGACTCCTAACCCTAACAACGATTTTTGATTTCTACAAGAGGTCTATTATAAAGGAAAGCGTTTCATGGCTGTGACGGCGAGACGGGCATTATCTTTAAGGACTTGGGAAACCCGGGGAATTTGGGGAATTTGCCAGAGAACATCGACGGTGCGCCGTAATAATCGCACTAGATCTCCCTCATCGAGGCTAGTATTTTCGCACAATTCCGGCCAGGATGTCCCCTGGGCCCAACGGGAGGCAATCCCCATCAGTTGGGTTTCTAACCAGACAGGAATAGTGATATCGTAGCGAGATTGAGCTTGATAGAGTAAACGGCGAACTTCTCGCAGACCGGGGGAATTTTCTTCTCCTTGTCGCAAAATATCGATAACTTCTGGCACAGGCGGGTAATTGCACCAAGTATCGGGGCGAGGGGGTTCCGTAATCATGGTGCTGATGGCAGCAGCTAGTTGGCTAGGAGTCAATCGGTCCAAATCTCCCGACATCATCGCTAATCCTAACCAGAGTTCATTTTCCCCGCGAATAGTGGCCGCCGCTTCTCCGAGGGGAGTGGGCAAATAACCCTCTAATGCTTGGAATTCTCGCAAAATCTCGATTAGATTCAGAAATTCTTCCCAGTAGTAGGATTTACGCGATTGTTGTTTTTGGTATTTAATCTGGGTCTTGTGTAACTTATCGCGAGCAAGCTCTCGATCGTAGTATAATTTCATCAATCGCCCCGGATTTTTGCGTTTTTGCAGGGGATGAGCAGCAATTTGACTATTGACAATTTCAATTCTTTGTGCCTGTGTTTCCAGTTCCGCCACCGGTGGGATGCCCTGGACTTGTTGGGGGATTAAATCGGCGATCGCCTGAGTATTTTCCTCACCCTTGCGCCACCCCCCTAGGGAAACAGCTTCTAGGGAAGGGGGTATCAGTTCGCCTAATGCCGCAGGAGGGAGAAAACCTCGATCTATCTCGCTAATATCCGCATAGGCGGCTAAATACCAGCGATTATCACTGCCTAAACAAACAAGGGTTCGCACTTGACCGGCTCCGTGCAGGGTATTGACAAAGATAGCGGGGACGGGGACGGGAACCTTAATATGTTTGCCCTTGAGATGGAGGATAGTTCCGACGGGAATATTCGGCAATTTTAGATGTATTTCCTGTCTTTTCTGGGCTTCTGCCTGACTAGCGAGGATTTTATACAGTCTTTCTTCTTCCCGCAGTCTTTCCCGGAGCTTTTCGTAACTGAAGACCTGCTCCCGCTCGATACCGGCTAATTCCATATCCAACTTAGCTAATTCGGTGGTTAAGGCGGTAATCTGTTGTCGTTCGGGGCTTAACTTCAAACGAGCGAGATATTCGGCGAAACTGCGCTCTAAGAGGTCTTTGGCCTCCTCTAGACTGTGTTTTTGCAGGAGATTTAACACCATGCCGTAACTAGGCGCAAAACAGCTTTGTAGGGGTTCCGGTTGAGCGGTGGCCAGAAAAGCCGCTTCTTTTGCCCCTTCAAAGGGCGTTTGTACTGTCACCACATGGCCCACCGCGTCCATTCCCCGGCGACCGGCCCGGCCGGCAATCTGGACAAATTCCGAGGGAGTCAGCATACTATGACCATCATCGGTGCGTTTGGAGAGGGCCGAGATCACAGTGGTGCGGGCGGGCATATTAATCCCGGCCGAGAGGGTGGCGGTGGCAAAAACCACCTTAATTAAACCAGCTTCAAAGAGTTGTTCGACTAATTCTTTCCAGAGGGGTAAAATCCCGGCATGGTGAACACCACAGCCCCGGGTGAGGGGTTCCACTTGGTCGGCCCGCACCAATTGGGAAGCACTAGCCAGGAATTCAAACAGTTGGTTTTTCGTCTCGGAATCGGCGGTTAAGAGGCTGAGGAGTTGATCTTCAGACTGGGGGTTATTAGCGAAAAAAGCCAGTAATTTCTGGTGTAGGGGCGGATTTTCGACGGCAAAGAAGGAAAGGGCGAGTTCTTGCAGATTGGGATTATCTTCCAAGAAGAAAATGAGTAAACGGTAGTAAATGGCTCTAGCTTCTTCTTGATTAACGAGATTAAGGTTTTTTAGCTCTCTAATCGCCTGATCGCAACCTTTACGGCTGAAAATGACGTAAATAGCTGGGAGCATATCCTTGTCCCGCAGAGTGGTGACAATCGAGGCGATGGTGGGACAATCTTCTCGCTTTAAGCGTCGGGGTTTGCCGTGGCCGACTTTTGAGTGTAGTTTCGGGTTAACTTTGCTCTGTTTTGGGTCGAGCAGCGGGAATAATCCCTCTTTATTGGCGAAATAAAAGCGCAGGGGGACGGGGCGAAAATCGGAGTTAATTAGCTCGCAGCTGGAGGTCTGTTTATTGTCGCTGGGTTGACGCAGTTGCCGCACCCAGTTAATCCAGTCGGTGAGTTCTCCGGGGTTGCCGATGGTGGCGGAGAGGGCTACTAATTGGATACTAGGGGGACAGTAGATAATTGATTCTTCCCAAACGGTGCCGCGACCTCGATCACTGATATAGTGACATTCATCGAGAACCAGGGTTTCCACGTTTTCTAGGGAAGTGCCTACCTGACCAATCGGGGTTTGGTACAGCATATTGCGAAAAATTTCTGTAGTCATGACTACAATTAATGCTGAAGGATTGATCACCACATCGCCGGTAATTAATCCCACTTCCGCAAACAGCAGCGGGGAATCCTCATCGCCATCGGTGGGGGTACGACCGAATTTTTCTTGAAAATCCCGGAATTTTTGGTTAGAAAGAGCTTTCAGGGGAGTGGTGTAGAAAACCCGTTTGCCCCTTTCTAGGGCGCGATAGATAGCGTATTCTCCGATTAAAGTTTTGCCGGAACCCGTGGGAGCGCAGACGACCACTGATTTACCGGCAGCAAGAGCAGCGATCGCCGATTGCTGGAAGTCGTCGAGTTTAAAGGGAAAAATGGTTTTGAGATCCAAAGAAGTAGGGTTTAGGGACTCTTTCACGTCAAGTCTAAGAGGAGAAATTTTTTTAATTGTGGCTATTCTGACTGGCTTTTTTTATTCTAGTCGAAAAAGCAGACTTCTAGAAACTAGGGATAAGCTTAACCTTTGGGGGTGATGCCCAATCCCATCATACTTCATCTGTATAAGAAATGCTGTATCACTAATAATTGTCTCTCTATTTTGTCCTTAGCTTGATTAATTATACCTACTGATCATGATTAAATTTCGTCCTCAAGACTGTCTAGTTTTAGTGGTTGATGATGTCAGTAAAAATCTAGAAGTGGCTGTGAAGATTCTTGATTCTGCTGGTTATGAAACTGCTTGCGCTAGTAGTTTTCAACAGGCAATAGAACGAGTAAAAACTGCTAATCCTGACCTAATTCTTCTTGACTTAATAATGCCAAAAAAGCGGGGGCTAGAACTTTGCCGAAGACTAAAAAGCGATAATTTATACGCTCATATACCGATTATTTTTGTAACAGATAGTAAAGAAAAAGAAGATATTATCAATGCTTTTAATTCTGGGGCTGTGGACTATATAAATAAACCCTTTCATAGTTGGGATCTGTTAGCCAGAGTTAAAATTCATTTAGAACTGAAAAAAACTAAAGAGGAACTAAAAAATATTAATTCTCAACTAGAAAAGCTGGTGAGAACTGATATCCTAACTGGGGTAAATAATCGTCGAGAGATTCTCGCCTTGGGCGAGAAAGAATTTCAACGATGTCGTCGTTATCATCGTTATTTTTCGGTTTTAGTCATCGATATAGACCATTTTAAACATATTAACGATACCTTTGGTCATGTCCTGGGAGATAAAACTTTAATTACTATCGCTGGGGCAATTAAAAACTGTCTGCGTCAAGTGGATAGTTTTGGGCGCTTTGGGGGCGAGGAATTTGTCGCTATTCTCCCAGAAACTAATCTTCAAGATGCTGCTGCCACAGCCCAGCGCATTTGTCAAGTAATTAACAAGTTAAATATTGAAATTAATCGACAAAAAGTGCGAGTTACTGCTAGTATTGGTGTGGCAACATTTAGCCCTGAAGATAATAATCTAGAAGCGGTGATCGAGCGGGCTGATCGTGCCATGTTCGCCGCTAAAAATCAAGGTAGGAATCGAGTTAGTTTAGGTAAAACAGTATGAAAAATTTATTATTGATTCTTGGTTTTTTGCTCTTAGGTGTAGCCCCAAGTTTTAGCGCCGATCTCGATACAATTATACGCCGGGGAAAATTAATTGTCGCTGTTAAAAATAATCTCCCTCCCCTCGCTTTCCTTGATTCTCAGGGGAATCTGCAAGGATTGGAAATCGACATCGCTAAACGTCTAGCGTCAGAAATTCTCGGTTCTGACAGTGCTATTATTCTTAAACCCGTGAGTAATCAAGAACGTTTACAGGTGGTTATTGATGATCGGGTGGATTTGGCGATCGCTCGTGTGGCGATTACTCCTGCACGTCAGCGCTTAGTGGATTTTAGCCCCTTTTATTACCTCGATAGCAGCGGTTTTGTGACGAAAAACCCGCAATTGCAGCGTTTAGAAGACTTAGCTAACTCTAGAATCGCCGTACTCAACGGCTCGACGACAATCGCCCTTGTGCGTTCCAATTTACCTAACGCTATCCTGCGCGGGGTTGCTTCCTATCAAGAAGCTTTAAATTTACTGGAAACGGGGGAAATAGACGCTTTTGCGGCTGATAATAGCCTTTTAACTGGTTGGGTGCAGCAATTACCCAATTATCGTCAATTACCGATCGAGTTGGGGGCGATCGCTCTAGGAGTCGTTCTCCCTAAAGGTTTACAGTACCAAAGTCTCCGAGAACGCGTCAATCAAGCGATCGAGCGGCTAGAATCCACCGGTTGGTTAGCAGAACGGCTGAACTATTGGGGTTTACCCCTGAGAATTCGGGAAATGGGAAGATAGGGTGATGGGGTGTGGGGTGTGGGGTGTGGGAATTATGAATTATGAATTATGAATTATGAAGTGGGGAGAAGGGAGTTTTTTGCTGTGAGCAATGAACAGTGAACAGTGAACTGAAAACTCACATCTGATAACTGATCACTGATAACTGATCACTGATCACTGATAACTGATCACTGATAACTGACTAAATCCTGCTATAATCTGATGGAATAAGTATAAAAATATTAATTGCTCGATCGCTAATTATGGAAGATACCCTGCCGCTTATTTACGTTTCTGGATTGCTAATTTTCGTGATTGGTTTAGGAATTTTTGTCATCGTGCAAATCTTTAAAACCCGTCGAGTGGAAGGAACCTTTAACAAGCTACAAAAGAAATTGCAAAAAGAAAAAGGTACAGCTAAAGAATACTATGAATTAGGGAGCCTTTATCTCGATAAAAAACTCTATGTTCAAGCCTTGAGTTTACTACAAAAGGCTTTAAAAATCTCTGAAGAAGAAAGCATCGAACCAGAAAATCAAGCCCTAATCTATAATGCGATCGGTTTTTCCTATTTTGCCCAAGAACAATTGGAATTAGCGATTCGTAACTACAAAGAGGCAATTAAACTTTATCCTCAATACTCGATCGCTCTCAATAATCTTGGCAATGTTTACGAAAAGAAACAAATGGCGAAAAAAGCTCTCGAAACCTACGAAGAAACTCTCAAATTTGATCCTAACAATACCGTGGCGAAAAAGCGCACCGAATCCCTTCGTAAACGCTTCGCTGAATCGAAATAGTTTTGACTACTGATCAAATTCTTTTTAGAGATCGAAGAATCTTCGATCTCTTTCTTTCTTTATTTCAAGCCATAAAACACCACGATTAAAACTGGGGTTAAAATCGTCAAAATTAAATTTAGGGGCGCACCCAAACGGGTAAAATCGAGGAATTTATAGCCGCCGGGGGCATAAACCATGGTGTTAGTTTGATAGCCAATCGGTGTTAGATAACTATTAGAAGCAGCAAAGGTGACAGCATACATAAAAGCCAAAGGATTTAAACCCAAAGTTTTCGCCACTTCCACGGCGACGGGAATCATTAAAACCACGGCGGCGTTATTAGAGAGGATTTCAGTCAAAACTGAGGTAATTAGATAGAAGAAAACTAAGATCCAAAACCCTGAAAGATGTCCGCCGACAGCGACTAAATTATCTGCTAACCATTTAGTCGTTCCTGAG
Organism: Microcystis sp. 0824; assembly: GCF_003112475.1. Lineage (NCBI taxonomy): Bacteria > Bacillati > Cyanobacteriota > Cyanophyceae > Chroococcales > Microcystaceae > Microcystis > Microcystis sp. 0824. The sequence continues at coordinate 126,212 of NZ_BDSM01000026.1, forward strand.
TTATCCATGGCAGTACCCAGGGGAATTAAACCCGCTAATAAAAAGATAATATCCCAACGAATGGAACCATAGACTTCCCCGGGTTTTAGACAGCCAGTAATTACCATTAAAACCACCCCGACTAAACTGGTGACAAGAATCGGTTGAATATCAAAAGCGGCAATAATAATCACCGACAAAGTAATCATTAAAGCAATAATTCCCTTATCCTTTCGCAGGGATTCGATGTCTTTCTCTTCTAAGACTAATAATTCTCGCGTGGTTTGTAAACCCACAAAACTCTGTTTTGGTCCCTGAACTAAGAGCAAATCGCCAAACTTTAAAGGAATTTTACCCAATCTTCCTTGTAGTAATTCCGAACCCCGTCTAATCGCCAGAACTGTTGCATTATAACGCTGACGGAATTTTAGATCTTTTAAAGTTGTCCCAATTAAACGGGAATTAGAGAGAATCAAAACCTCGGCTAATTTTTCCTCACCCGTAGTAATTGCCGATTCAATATCTCCTTTATGAAATTTGAGATCAGCAAAAATTTCTAATCCCCGTTCATCTTTAATTTTTAATAGTTCTTCCCGGCTACTGTGAACGATTAAAATATCGCCAGCATTGAGAACTTTATCGGCTAAAGGTTGGGGTAAATGTACCTTATTTCTGATTAATTCCAACACATCAAAATCAAACTTTCTTTGTAGTCCACTTTGAGATAAAGTTTGACCGATAAGATTAGAACGAGGGGTAACAATGACCTCACTCAGATATACTTTAGAACCGTAATCATCGTCTAAAAATTCCCCCGTGGAAGATTTGCGATCGGGTAGTAATTTCGGGGCAAAAATTGTTAAATAAATCAACCCTGCTAAAAAAGTTACTACTCCCAAAGCAGTGAATTGAAATAAGCTAAATTCCCCATAACCCAGCTTGGCAGAAATACCACTAGCGAGAATGTTAGTAGAAGTTCCCACCACGGTAATCATCCCCGCTAAAACCGTGGCGTAGGAAAGGGGAATTAATAACTTAGAAGGGGAAATTTTTTGTTTTTTACACCAATCTTCAACGATGGGTAAAAAGATCGCCACCACTGCCGTGTTATTAATAAAAGCACTAATCGGCCCCACTAATGCCCCTAGGACAAATACCTGTTGGTGGGGACTTTTGCCCCCCCAAACCAGCAAGCGATCGCGAATCACTTGAATCACTCCCGTGCGGGTAATTCCGGCACTAAGTACAAACATCGCCATCACTGTCACCGTGGCAGAATTACTAAATCCGGCGATACCTTCTTCGGGAGTAACTAAACCCAAAAGAATCAGGACAATCGCCACGCATAAAGCGGTTAAATCTACCGGTAGCCATTCCGCCACGAAAGCGACTAAAGCAACGACTAAAACCGTTAAAGTCAGAATAATTGGTGTTGGCATTGATTTATTTTTTCGTCATGAACCAGCGAATAAATAACTTCTCCAACTCGATCCAAACAAACATTAAGGCACTAAATCCAAAACAGATTAACAATTCCGTGCCACTAATCCATTGAGTGCCGAAGAAGCTTTGTAGAGGAGGAGCATAAATTAAGAACAATTGTAGGATCGTTGTCAAGCCCACGGCGGCAATAATGTAAGGATTAGAGAAGGGATTCATTTGCACAGCTAACTGGGTATGGGAACGCACCGCCAAAGCATGACCCATTTGTGCTAAACAGAGGGTAGTAAATACCATGGTTTTCCAGCGTCCGGGATCTCCTATTTCGGGGGTTGCCTGAGTATATTGGTAAGCCCAGTACATCATAATAATGGTCAGAATGGCAAAGACGATGCCGATGCGAATCATATACCAACCCAACCCGCGAGCAAAAATGCTTTCCCGGGGGCTAAAAGGTGGACGTTTCATCACATTAGGTTCGGCGGGTTCCATTGCCAAAGCAAGAGCCGGTAAACCGTCGGTGACAAGGTTCATCCAGAGGATTTGCAAGGGAGTCAGAGGTACACCCCCCATACCGATTAAAGGAGCCGCAGCAATGGTTAAAACCTCGCCAATATTACTGCCGAGAATATATTTAATAAAGCGCCGAATGTTACTGTAAACCACGCGCCCTTCTTCAGTGGCAGCGACGATGGTGGCAAAATTATCATCCAGCAAAATCATATCGCTGGCTTCTTTGCTGACATCGGTTCCCGTAATCCCCATGGCGATGCCGATATCCGCTTGTTTTAGTGCCGGAGCATCATTGACTCCGTCCCCCGTCATAGCGACGAATTTGCCCCGTTTTTGCAAAGCTTGGACGATTCTCAGCTTATGTTCAGGAGAAACGCGAGCATAGACGCTCACACCATCTACCTCTCCCTCTAGGTCATTCTGAGACATTTTTTCTAATTCTTTCCCCGTGATTACTCGCTCCCCGGCAGCCGCAATGCCCAATTCACTGGCGATCGCCCTGGCGGTTAATTGGTGATCTCCGGTAATCATAATCGGACGAATTCCCGCCTGACGACAGAGGGCAACCGCTTCTTTAACTTCTTTGCGGGGTGCATCGAGCATTCCCACCAATCCCAACCAAACCAGGGATTGTTCCTCACTATCTTCTCTTTCCGCTTCTGGCACTTCTGTCATCGGTTTATAGGAAAAACCTAAGACTCGTAGGCCATTACCCGCCATTTCGTCATTTTGTGCCAAAATACGGCTTCTTTGTTCATCTGTTAGGGGTTGACTTTCTGCCCCAACTTGGATCAGAGAACAACGTTCGAGAATTAATTCCGGTGAGCCTTTGGTAAACATTAAATAGGCAGAATCCCCCAAACCTAACTGAGCATTCTCACAGATTACTGACATTCTCTTTCTTTCGGAAGAAAAGGGAAATTCCCCTAAACGAGGGCTTTTGGGTGCTAATGCTTCCCGATATAGTCCTCCTTTACCCGCTAACGTCAGTAAAGCTCCCTCGGTGGGATCGCCTAAAATTAACCATTCTTGCGCTTGATTCTGCAAAAGTGCGTCATTACACAGCACACAAGCCGTTAAAATTGCCTGTAGTTCGGGATCACTTTCACTAACACCATTAAACTCACCGATGGGCGCGTAACCTTCCCCGGTGACAGTAATGACATGGTGGGAAGTATTAACTTTCTGCACCACCATTTTATTTTGAGTTAAAGTTCCAGTTTTATCGGAGCAAATCGTCGTTACCGAGCCTAAGGTTTCCACTGCCGGCAATTTACGGATCAAAGCTTGCCTTCTTACCATTCTCTGGGTTCCAATTGCCAAAGTCACCGTCACCACTGCCGGTAAACCTTCGGGAACAACGGCCACAGCCATACTGAGGGAAGTTTCGAGAAATGATTCAAAAAACTGCCAACCGAAGCGAATTACGCCCCCAAGCACGACTACAGCCACTAAAGCTAGGGAACCACTCACTAAAACGTTACCTAACTGCGACATTCGCTGCTGTAGAGGTGTGGGTTCACTTTCTACTCCTTGTAACATAGCGGCGATTTTACCGATTTCCGTATCCATTCCCGTCTTGGTAATCGCCACTTTCCCTCGTCCCTGTACTACCTCTGTACCCTGATAGACGAGGTTAATGCGATCGCCTAAAGAGGCATCTTCCGGTAAAACCTTCTGTGCTTGTTTATTCACCGATTCCGCTTCCCCCGTGAGGGCAGCTTCCCGGATTTGCAGGTTTTGTGCTTCTAATAATCTGCCATCGGCGGCAATTTGTACCCCCGCTTCCAGTAACATGATATCCCCGGGGACAAGTTCCTTGGCCGCCACTTCAAAGGTGCTACCATTACGGATAACCCTGACTTTCGGCGAGGATAACTGCTTAAGGGCTGCTAATGCCTTTTCTGCCCGACTTTCCTGTAAATATCCTAAAATACCGTTTAAAATAACAATCGTAAAAATAGCGATCGCATCTTTGGGAAATTCCCCTTTTTTCAGATCCAAAACTGCCGAAACCACCGCCACGGCAATCAGCATCACTAACATAATGTTAGTAAACTGTTCCCAGAGAATCATTAACGGGCTGCGTCCCCCCGTTTCTTTTAGTTCATTTAACCCGAAAATATCTTTTCTTTTAACAATTTCCGCCTCGTTTAAGCCGGTTTCCCCATTGGTTCTCAGTATTTCTAGGGTTTGTTCGCCAGTTAAATTGTGCCAAGCACGATTATTCTCTATCTCCGAGACTTGGGGGGACGTAGTGGGAAAAGTCATAGCGAGCGATTGAAGAGGGTGTACGCGTGAACTAAAAAGGTAAGCGAGTTAAGCTAATTACATATCACAATATCAGTAATCAGTTATCAGTGACCAGTAATCAGTTATCAGTGACCAGTAAGCAGTTATCAAGGAAGTGGGGAGGGGTAATTATGAATTATGAATTATGAATTATGAAGTGGGGTGTGGGCTTCGCCCGTGAGCTTTTGTCGAACGCTGAACTCAGGCCGAGGTCCGAACGGGTGTGGGGAAATGGGGAGAATAAATAAAAATAATCTCCTGTCTCCTACCTTTTGCCTCTTGCCCCCTGCCTTCTCGACAATCTGAAAAAAAATGTAACGAAATGTGAAGTATAATAGCGAATGTGATAAAGACAAGACATTAGAGAGTAGATAGGAAACGATGCGAGTTGCGATCGCTGGTGCGGGACTAGCCGGATTATCTTGTGCGAAATACCTTGTCGATGCGGGACATACGCCCATCGTACTGGAACGTCGCGATGTATTAGGGGGAAAAATTGCCGCTTGGAAAGATGCCGATGGGGACTGGTACGAAACCGGTTTACATATCTTCTTTGGCGCTTATCCCAATATGCTGCAATTATTCAAAGAATTGGGCATAGAAGATCGCCTACAGTGGAAAGAACACTCGATGATCTTCAATCAGCCGGAAAAACCGGGGACTTATTCGCGGTTTGACTTCCCAGATATTCCCGCCCCAATTAACGGTATTGTTGCCATTCTCCGCAATAATGATATGTTAACTTGGGAGGAAAAAATCAAATTTGGACTCGGGTTAATCCCTGCCATTGTTAAAGGTCAAAGTTACGTCGAGGAGATGGATAAATATTCTTGGTCGGAATGGTTAGAGAAACAAAACATCCCCCCTAGGGTAGAAAAAGAAGTGTTTATCGCTATGTCGAAAGCCCTAAACTTTATCGATCCTAACGAGATTTCCGCCACGATTCTACTAACAGCCCTCAACCGCTTTTTACAGGAGAAAAACGGCTCAAAAATGGCCTTTCTCGATGGTTCACCCACGGAAAGACTCTGCCAACCTTTAGTCGATTACATCACCGCTAGAGGTGGCGAAGTGTGCTTAAATGCGCCTTTAAAAGAGATTATCTTAAATGAAAATGGCACAGTTAAAGCCTTCTTAATGCGCGGTTTAGACGGTGCGAAAGATTATCTTTTTGAAGCCGATCTTTATGTGTCTGCGATGCCTGTAGATCCTTTAAAAGTTTTGATGCCTAAGCGTTGGCAAGAAGATAAATTCTTCCAAAAATTAGAAGGATTAGAAGGGGTTCCCGTTATTAATTTACACCTCTGGTTTGATCGCAAACTAACTGACATCGATCATTTATTATTCTCCCGTTCGCCTTTACTCAGTGTTTATGCTGACATGAGCAACACCTGTAAAGAATACGCTAACCCCGATCGCTCGATGTTAGAATTAGTTCTCGCTCCCGCTCAGGATTGGATTAGCAAATCCGATGAAGAAATTATCGCCGCGACGATGAAAGAACTAGAAAAACTCTTTCCTCAACATTTTACTGGCGATAATCCCAGTCAATTGTTAAAATATCATCTGGTGAAAACTCCCCGATCGGTTTATAAAGCCACCCCCGGCCGACAAGCTTATCGACCTTCTCAGAAAACTCCGATCGAGAATTTTTATCTCGCCGGTGACTATACCATGCAAAAATATTTAGGAAGCATGGAAGGAGCGGTTTTATCGGGGAAATTAGCGGCAGCAGTGATCAGCAAAGATCACCCCGCAGCACCGCTAAACCCGAATAAAACCCAATCCACACCAGTGTCCAGCGCTCGTTAATTCTCTGGCTAGGGACTAATGACGAAAATGGCCTTGAGTGAGACAATGCTATATCATTAGCCACAGTTCGCCGTTAATCTAAGTCAATCATTCCGCCCCAGCAGAATGCTCCAATTGCCAAAACCGACCCACCCCACCAAACCCCTCGTCTCCCTTGCGGAGTCCTACGAACTCTGTCGCCGGATTACAGAGAAGTATTCCAAAACGTTTTATCTCGGTACTCTCCTGATGCCGAAAGCAAAACGTCAAGCGATCTGGGCAATTTATGTCTGGTGTCGTCGTACCGATGAACTGGTCGATGGTCCCCAAGCCCGGTTAACTACCCCTGAAACCCTCGATTTATGGGAAAAACAGCTAGAAACAGTCTTTTCTGGGGTTGCCCTTGAGGATGCCGATGTCGCTCTCGTGGATACTCTAGAAAAGTTCCCCATGGATATCCAACCCTTTCGGGATATGATCGCCGGCCAACAGATGGATCTCTATCGCAGTCGTTATCAAACCTTTGATGAACTAAAACTGTACTGCTATCGGGTGGCGGGAACGGTGGGGTTAATGTCCAGCGCGGTGTTAGGATTGGAGGATGGCGATCGCTCGGCTCCTTGGCGACGCAATCAAAGCGTTTATATTCCCCAAGAAGAAGCGATCGATCTCGGTATTGCCAATCAATTAACCAATATTTTGCGGGATGTGGGGGAAGATGTCCATCGTGGCCGGATTTATCTACCTTTAGAGGATTTAGAGCGTTTTAACTACAGCGAAGACGATTTACTCAAAGGGGTTAATGATGACCGTTGGAAGGCGTTAATGCGCTTCCAAATTGAGCGGGCCCGTTATTACTACGATTCCGCCGAAAGGGGGATTCGCGCCCTTAATCCCGATTCCCGTTGGCCGGTTTGGGCGGCTTTACTGCTTTATCAAGGCATTTTAGACGTAATTGAAGCAAATAATTATGATGTCTTCGCCCGTCGTGCCTTCGTGCCTTTACCCAAGAAAATGCTCTATCTACCCGTGGCTTGGCTGCGATCGCAAGCCTTATAAAAATGCGACGGGTTTTGTCGCTTACCGACTCCACCCGTCAAATCTTACCTAGGTTGGGCTTTTTCAGCGTGATTTAGGAGTCACCAACCAGAAAGGTCCAGTTTCCGTGCAGGGAACATCTCGATCGGTGTCGTAAACCACAAGGCCATCTTGCCGATCCAAAACCAAGGCCTCTCCTAGACGGACGCAGGAGATAAACGGGCCAAGATAGCGGACAACAGGCTCATCGCTACAGGCCGGCAACACCCTCTCGTTAAAATACTCCCACCCCACATCCTCGACGCTTTCATAGTAGCGGATGCTGAGATCGTCGATCACTTTCCCCGGAAAGCGGTCTCGGATGGCTGACCAGAGAAATTCTGGCATCGGTCGATCGGGCGATAATAATATTCCAGATTTCATGGCTTTTCCCCCTAAAACTAAAGGAAGCGGGAAACTCTGACAAATGCCTCCCCTATCGTGACTATTCACCCCCGCTCCCCACCCCGCCAATTTTTTACTAGGGATGGAAGCCAGCGCAGGGAGTCCCTTTGTATTTATTGTAACAAATTTCTCCGCAAAGGTTCAGGGCGATACGGTGAGAACAGTTTTTCTTGATTTTTCGTTACAAAGATTGACAAATTTATCCTTTTATTTTGGCGATAATAATAATTACCCGGCGACAAGCCAGAAAAAATAATGGAAACAGGGAAAGACGGACGAGACTGGGACTAACTAACTGGCAATAATGATAGCGAGAAAAGAAGTGGTTTAGTAGTGTCGAATTCTCGTTCCCAATCATTTAGGAGGTAGGAAAGATGACAATTTATGTCACCCGCGAGGGAGATAAACTGGTGGCCGATTCCCCACTGGAATTGGTGGAAAAATTACAACAATGTCAGGGTAGAATGACGGAAACAAGACAGGATTTCATGACTCGGATGGCTGCACAGATGGTAGCCAGCCAAGGCGTTACTGTTCCTATCACCGATCCAGAGAATTTTATCGCCGAGCTAATCCATAACGATTTTCTCAGCGTGGTGGACAGTATTGATGGCTGAAAGTCGGCTGGGGAATTGTCGGCAAAACTTCGCCCCTAGGGTTCCTAACACTCAACCCCACTACCCTAGGTCAAAAAGCAAAATTTCCGAGTCTTCTAGGGATTGAATAGCCAAGGAAGTTTCCTCGCTAATTGCCGCTCCATCCCCCGCTCGTAAATGCACGCCATTTAGGGTTATTTGCCCTCTAGCCACCTGTAACCAGCCATAACGACTGGGAGCTAAGGAATGGGTGAGGGACTGGCCTGGGGGCAAAATTCCCGCGTAGAGATTAACGTCTTGATGGACTTTAACCGCATTACCGGCACCGGTGGGAGAGGCGATTAGTTGTAAGGTATGGGGAGAAAATTCGATCGCTTTTTGTTGATAACTGGGTTCTAGATTTTTTTGGTCGGGAATAATCCAAATTTGCAGAAGATGGAGGGGATTAGTGGCAGAATGATTAAATTCACTGTGTTTTATCCCTGTTCCCGCGCTCATCCGTTGAATTTCACCGTGTCGAATCACGGAACCCGTGCCGAGACTGTCTTGGTGTTCTAGTTCTCCCGCCAAAACATAGGTTAAAATCTCCATATCGTGGTGTCCGTGGGTGTGAAATCCTTTTCCTCCAAGGACTTTGTCCTCGTTGATAACTCTGAGACTCCTAAAATTAATCTGTTGGGGATCATAATATTGGGCAAAAGAAAAAGTATGATAGGTATCTAACCAACCATAGTTAGCGTGGCCTCTTTCCTCCGCTTTGCGTATAGTAATCATCGGTTTTCCTCTTTTTTATCTCTATATTCCGCCAATTCAAAAATGATAAGTAGGCACTTAAAAGTCAGATAGTTACCTTGAGGTAATCATCATGGCAATGTTATTAAATTTTATGGATTTTGACTGGGAGCCATTATTTTGAAACAGCTATGACGACTCCCGAACCTTCAACTGTATTAGGCTTAATCGCCGTAGGTTTAAGCTCAATAGTCGGATTTAAAGGCAAAAAAAAGCCAAAATAAGCCTTTGATCGCTTCTTTTTTACCAAGAAAAAGCCCCCAATTGGGGGCTGAGGAAGAATGTAGTTACTTCTTGGAGTATAGCAAATCATGTCGAGAATTGGCAAATATAGCTCTATTTTTGTTTATTATTGCGGTAAGAACGCCTAACTGTAGCATTTGGGCAGATTACTTCATAAGTTGCAGTTCAGCTTGCTTGATCGAGATTTCAGGTCAAACTTAAGCCAAATCTCGCCAATCTATCCCTAGATCTTGTAACTTCCGAGCCATCTTTTCTGCCACTTCTTCAGGGGTGGGAACAAGTTTACCTTCAGGGGTAAAAAAGCGTAATTGGCTGTCATGAACCCCTAAAAATAATTCTAACTGTTGACTCCATAACCAGCCCTGTTCATTCGCTGCAATTTCTTCATATTTTCCTGCCATCAACTGAAACCCCTTAAATTCTAAACTGGTGGGATCAAACCAAAAATAATTAGGAGTCCGGAAAGTTTCCTGATAAATTTCTTTCTTTAAACCTCTATCAGTTTCTGCCGTTGAATCAGACAAAATCTCGATGATGACATGGGGATATTTCCCCTCTTCTTCCCAGACTACCCAACTTTTACGCGGTTTTCTTGCTACTCCCAAAACCACAAAAAAATCAGGACCTCGAAAATATTCTGATTTTCGTTGATTGGGACTGTAATAAATAGTCAGATTACCAAAAGCATAGAAATCTTGGCGGTCTTTCCATAATAACTCTAGTGATTGGATCAAAAGCATCAATTGACGCAGATGTAACTCTGTTTCCATAGGGGGTTCATCACTCAGTAAATCACTTTTGGGAAAGATAGTTTTCTTTAACTCATCTTCAACAATAACCATGACGACCACTCAATTATTTAATCTTCCCTATTTTAGCTCTTCAGTAGAGCGTTCTACTGTTTCCTATCAACCTAATCGTTTAGCAGGATTACGACGCTTTGCCATAGCGATTACCTTTCTCAATATTTTAGGTCATACCGTCCTCGGATTTGAACAATCTTGGGCGCAACCTCTGGTGGCTTTAGCAACAGGTTACAGCGTAGAATTATTATTAGAAAGCGTTGATGCTGGGGTAAATAGCTTTAAACCCAGATATTTAGGAAGTATCGGTCAGTTTGTCGATTTTCTGCTTTCTGCCCATATTACCTCATTAGCGATCGCTATGTTACTCTATGCTAATGAGCGTTTATTTCCGATTATGTTTGCAGTAGCGGTGGCTATCGGATCTAAAGCAATTTTTCGGTTAAAAGTGGCGGATAAAACCCGTCATTTTCTCAATCCTTCTAATTTTGGTATTAGCGTTACCTTACTCTTATTTCCTTGGATTGGCATCGCGCCCCCCTATCAGTGTCAGTCAATTAGTGATCGAAGCAGCGCGTCAGTTAGACTTATCTCCTCCCCATTCACCGACAGATTATGCCAATGCAACTATTCAGTATCTAGCAGCAGCTTTAGAAGAATTAGGAAAAAATAATCCCCAAATTCCTCAAGAATCAATCCCTATGGGTGTTGATAATTGGGTGCGTGCGTTTACGGGTGAATTAATCGAAAAACCGTTAATTAAATCAGATAAAAAGCAAATAAATCGAGAAAAAGCGGAAAATTGGCATATTATCGCCCATGCTGATCATCCTTTATTACCTAACTTATCTGTTTTACAACCCACCTTAAAGCATGAGCAGGAAAAAGGGATCATTATTTGTTTAAAACCCTATCCTGATGAATCAGAAAATGATTTGCTTTTAAAAGGAGCAAAATTATCTATAAAAGAGAAAAAAAACTTGATTTTGATTCAACAAGGAGGAGGATATGCGTCCTTTGCAAGAACTTTTTATCTAGAAAATCGTCAAATTCCTACCTGTGTCATTGATATTCCTTTTCATCATCCCAATGCAGTTAATATCATTCTCTCAGAAATCACTGCAACCGATAGCTATACAGAAGTTTATTATGATGAAAACGGAAAACGGTTTCTTCGTCAATTAAACTTGTTAGGGTTAGAAAAAGATGCCGATAACCCTAAGCAGAAAAAAGCCCTAAAAAGGCCAAATAAGAGCAAAATCAAGGAGCTTCTTTTGGTGACGGGAGGAGGGAGAGGTATTGCCGCAGAATGTGCCTTATCCTTAGCTAAAGAAAATAAAGCCACCTTAGGGATTTTAGGACGTTCTCAACCTGAAGATAACCGAGAATTAGCCGAAAATTTAGCGAGAATGAAGTCTGCAAACATCCAAGTCCATTATTATTCTTGTGATGTCAGTGATGCTGAGTCAGTTCAGCAAACTATCGCCGAAATTAAGACAAATTTAGGAGAAATTACGGGAATTTTACACGGTGCGGGGGTTAATACACCGAAATTGATTCAACATCTTGAGCCAGAAGATTTCTTGGCAACTTTAGCTCCAAAAGTCAAGGGTTTGCAACATATCTTAACGGAAATTAATCCCGATTCTCTCAACTATTTAATCAGCTTCGGTTCAATTATTGCCGAAACTGGATTGAAAGGAGAAGCAGACTATGGGTTAGCCAATGAATGGTTAGGGAATATTGTAGCGGAATTTAGTCAAAAATACCCTAATTGTCGCTGTTTAAACCTAGAATGGTCGGGTTGGTCCGGTATTGGCATGGGAGAACGTTTAGGAACAGTTGAAAAGCTAAGAAATGAAGGTATTACCCATATTTCTCCCGATATTGGCATTAAATACTTACATTTACTTTTAAATCAATCCCTACCCACTGCCTCTGTCATTATCGCCAGGCGTTTTGGTGAACCGCCGACTTTAAGCTTAAAACCGCAAGAATTATCTTTTTTACGCTTTTTAGAGACAAAGAAAGTTCATTACACGGGAATTGAACTGATTACTGAAGCAGAATTATCCTTAGACAATGATCCTTATTTACAAGATCATGTTTATCAAGGAGAATACATTTTTCCCGGTGTCCTGGGGTTAGAAGCGATCGCGCAAGTGGCCACTGCATTACTCCCCACCTTAGCAAGGAAAGAGGATCAAACCCTTAACAAGGGGGAAAACCAAGATCCCCCTTCCGTCCCCCTTAACAAGGGGGAAACTGGAGGATTAAGGTTTGAATCGGTTAAATTTAACCGTCCGATCGTGGTTTCTGCCGATCAACCCTTAAAGATACAAATTGCTACCTTAATCACCGATTCTGGAAAGGTTAAAGCCGTTATTCGCTGTGCCAATACAGGGTTTAGTATCGATCATTTTGAAGCCATCATCAGCCATTCTTCTGTGGGGGTGCCAGACTGTCGTCCATTGATTCCCCCTGTCCCCCTTAAAGAAGGAAAAAATAACCCTCAAATTAACCCAGATAAGGACTTATATGGTCATTTATTGTTCCATAAAGCAAGATTTCAACGAATTAAAGCGTATTCCCATCTCAAAGCAACCGAATGTATTGCAGAAATTAAGATTGAGCAAAAAACTGCTTGGTTTAGTCGTTATTTACCTCAATCCCTGATTTTAGGCGATGCCGGGGCAAGAGATGCCGTTATCCATGCTTTACAAGCTTGTGTTCCCCATGCCACTATTTTACCCACTGGTATAGAACGCTTAACGGTATATTCTGTCAATTTAGGCGAAAATCAGTTTGTTTCAGCCAAAGAAAGACTGCATCAAAGAGATACCTTTGTCTATGATGTGGAGGTATTGGATGACGATGGCAATCTCTTAGAAGTGTGGCAAGGATTGGAATTAAAGGTGATTAAACACAGAAATCCTCAATATCCCTGGATTCCAGCCCTTTTACCCTGTTATTTAGAACGAAAGATCAAGGAGGTGATGCCTAATGTCGATTTAACTTTAATTCTCGATCGGGATGCAACGGTAGAAAGACGAGTCAGAAGCGATCGCAGTTTAGGGATGTTAACCTCATCCCCTAGTGTAATTCAGCGTCGGGGGGATGGCAAGCCCGAATTAAGCGATAACGAGGCGGTTTCGGTATCTCATGCCGAAGATTTAACCCTTGTGCTTAAGGGTGCGTCAGGATGCGATCTGGAACCGATTATCCCCCACAATGTGCAGATGTGGCGCGATTTATTGGGGGAAAATTCCTTTAATTTAGCGGAGGTAATTAGTCAAGAGAATCATGAGGATTTAAATATTGCAGCGACGCGCATTTGGTCTGCTAAAGAAAGTATTAAGAAAGCGGGTTTGAGTCTCGATATCCCGTTAACTTTATCGTCTTTCTCTCAACAATCAACCCCTTTATCTCCTATTTTGTGGTTATCTTCAGGAAAGGATTTAATTATCACTTTACCTGTTTCTTTCAGAGAAACCAAGACAGATTTCATCTTGGCAATATTTGTCCAAACAGTTCCAGAAAAATCGGACTTACTTCAGACAGAACTATCAAAGTTTTTCTGATAAAAATTATCCAGTTTTACCCTTTTTTAAACCACAGGAGAACCAAATCATGACCACAGTTCGACAAATCCCCAATCGAAGCAATCCTATTCAACCGATTTCAAATATCATCCGTTCTTTCGTTTATGCGATGAATGGACGCTGGCATAAATTGGGGATGAAAATCTTTATGATAGTGACTATTGCCCACATCTCAGAACATATTATTCAAGCTTATCAATTGTGGGGTTTAGGATGGCCGAGACCGGAATGTTTAGGGTTATTAGGACTCTGGAAACCCTGGTTAATGCGCTCGGAATAGCTACACTATGGACACGCTCTTTTTATGTTATTAGGGTTAGCTATTTTTCGGCCTTCTTTTCATGGAAAACCTCGTCTTTGGTGGGATTTGTCCTTAGGATTACAATTCTATCATCATTTTGAACACGCTTTACTCTTAGGACAAGCTGTTATTGGTCAAAACTTATGGGATTCTCGCGTTCCTATTAGTATTGGACAAATTTGGTTTCCTCGGTTAGAACTTCATCTTTTCTATAAGTTAATGGTTCTAATTCCCATGATGATTGCCATGTATTATCATCGTTTTCCACCTATGAATGAGGGGAGATTAGTTTAAATTTCAGCCAAAGTCAAAGAAAATATTGGGAAAATGGGGGTAAATAAGTATTTACCCTATTCTTCTAGTTAATTGTGCTGAAAAGTTGTCTCTAGTTCTTAAAAAAGGCATGATTGCTCTCCTTCTCATATTAATTAAGATAAAGAGTCATTAACTAGCTGTTGAAATTCCTCCAATGAATTAATAGTAATACTGGGGACAAAAAGACTCTCTAAGACAGACACATCCTCAATTTGGTTAATCGTTTCAATCAGGGAATTAGGAATCTTCCCAAAACGACTTTGTAAAGCCAAAATAATATACTTTTGGCTAGTTAATTTAGCTCCTGATTTAGCTCCTTCTTCGAGAGCCATTTCTTCTATGGTGCTTAAAAAAGGCATTTTGTTTTCCTCCTCGTATTGACTGAGTTTTGTTTTAAAGTTAAGTTGAAGTTGCGGGGGTAAGGTCATCATTTTATCAATGAATTTCCCTAGATTGATAATCTCAAACTTGGTTAATCCCCTTTGATATAAACCTCTGACTAAGTTCCACTTCCATTGTTCACGCTCCCTGAGATTATTGGTCGTGGCCTTAGTTTTTAGGTGTGCCATCACTATTATAGCCCAAATATTCTCACTTTGTTCTAAGTCTTCCCATTGATAATCCAATAATTTGACCATTTAAAAATCGACTCTCACTTGACTTCCCCCTAACCCATATTGATAAAAATCAGGTCGCCAAGACCTACTTTCATCCCCTAAAATAGCTAAACTAATAACGGGTTTATGGTACAAGTCAAAGGCTCGATAATTATAAATAAACATTCGTTGAGGGAATTTTAGATCATATTGACTTTGGACTTCAATATGAATTAAAAGCCAGATTTCCTGATTATCTAATAACCAAACTTTCAATAATTTATCAGCATAGCGTTGCTCAGTTTTAGCAGCGACCGTAATTTGTTCTAATTCTTTATCAAGGGAAATAGGGGTTTGATTTCAGTCAATTTCTTGATAAATCTTGGGATAAAAGAAGTTTAAGAACTCTGCCAAATAAGTGCTAATCGCTTCTTTCCATGTTTTGTCGTAATTAGCTGTCACCTCAGCCATACCTTTCCCACCTAATTGCTATATAATAAATAATATCCTAATCTTTCAAAAACAATGGACAATTCTAACCCTACTCCTATCCCCTGCGAAAATAGTGATACTTCTTCCTTAGGACTTTTTGCTATTGGTGGACTGGGATTAACCCAACTTTGCAAGAAACGCCAATCAACTTAACTTAGGGTGGGTTCTGTTCACCCTATTTCCTTAAGGGATGGCTATAATCGAAACATGACCAAACTTGGTAAACTGATCAAAAAATTTCTCTCGAAACTGCCAGAAGTTCACTAATTATATCAACAATTATTGTATAATAAAGGTTATTCTAATAGTGATTGGTGAAAAATTACCTAATTCTTAAAATGACTAACCTAGAAAATATTAAAACTTGCTTAAAAAAGCAAGATTCCTATTTAAAGAAACAGTACCATATTCAAACACTAGGAATCTTTGGCTCTTATGTTAGGGGAGAAGCAACACCAGACAGCGACCTTGATATATTAGTTGAATTTGAATCAGGATATCACTTTGGTTTATTGACCTTTTGTCGCCTAGAAAACTATCTTAGTGATTTGTTAGGCGTTCAAGTTGATTTAGTCATGAAAGATAGTCTTAAACCGAAAATTTGCGAGCAAATTCTCTCAGAGGTTATTTATTTATGATTGAGCGATATAGTGAAGATTATTTAAGAGATATGGAAGAAGCAATTGGTTTAGCGATTGAATTCACAGAGGGAATGGATTTTGATGATTTCTGTCAAGATAAAAAGACGATTTTTGCCGTTACCAGAGCCATTCAAATTATCGGTGAAGCTGTTAAGAAAATTCCCGAGGATATTAGACAACAATATCCTCAAGTTCCTTGGAAAGATATCGCTAAAGAGATAAAGTAACTCATCAATATTTTTCTGTTAAATTAGACGTGGTTTGGGATACTGTTAAGCAAGATTTACCTTTTCTTCATTCATTAGTGACTAAGATGTTGGCAAATAATACAGACTGGAATACAAAGTCAAAATAAAATAATTAATTGACTTTTTGAGCTACTTCTGCTAAACAATCAAAGTGACGACCATATTTAACGATAATCGTCATCGATCCTCGATAATCAATTAACCCTGTCATCACCGCTTTAACTGCACCAATTTCTTGATTAACAAACCGATCCCAATTCTCTCTAGTCGCTGAAAAAATCGGTAAAGATTCGTCCATTTCTTCAATCAGTTCTAAACTAACAATCTGACCCTGATCATCCCATTCTGAACAAACAGAAACTCCCTGATGATCACTAAACCAAAGAATTACTTTTCCCAATTTAGCGAACTTTTTAGCCAAGTTTTCTTGTTCGTTCCATGTCGTTTGATAGGCAGACCACCATTCTTGAGAAAAACGAGTTAACGGTTGATTCATGAGGTATAATCAGAAAATAAAAAACTTGTGTTTAGTTTATCATTATCAGGATAACCTATGATCATCTTAAAATTCCTACTTTATGCCCCTCAGGGTAAGCGCATCTTAACAATCCTTGACAAAATGAACTTTATATGGTTTGCCTACCCAGAGCGCAATTCAGACATATTTGAGTAAAATTTGTCATCGCAGTTGAGTTCATAACTATTCTGATTGACTGGTATGATTGCAAATGTCTAGAGAGCAAGCAGCTGACAAAATTGGTCAATTGTCAATAGCGTTCTTTTAAAACCGTTGTTAATCTCGAAAAAATCGCTAAATAATCATGATGAAAGCCTAGGAATATCATCACATTGTCAGTTTTCAAGAAACCAATTTAGTTGGTAATGTTTATTGTGCCAATTAAGTAGCTAGGCAGAATTAAACTTAAAACAGTGAGTTTCGTATCCTCCTTTTTGAGCGCGAGCTTCGATCCCTTGTTTAACAGCGATCGCTAAATCCTACTCATCGGGAAAAATTTGACCTGCCAGTTCATGAGTTTTTAATTGATGCCATTCAATTTCAATAAGATTCATTTCAGAGGAATATTTGGGCAGTTGAAAGAAAAATAATCCTTGCTGCTGCCACTTATCCCAATATTCTCTGACTTGCTTGCTCCTATGAATGGGATGATTATCTTGAACGATGACGGTAATCTCCCCCGTCTTTTCAAAATGTTGGGCAGCGAGTTGGGCTTGCCATTCGAGAAGCTTAATATAAGTACCTAAGCAAAATTAATTACACATATCTAACCACCTCTTGCCTCTTGCCTCTTGCCTTTTGCCTATCCTAACCAAGAAATTAATTTTGCACGACTACTTAAGGATTTAGTCGATTTATGCCCCCCCTATCGAACCATACCAAGTAACGAAGAACCCAAAATATAAAATCAGAGTAATTCAAGGCTTGTTAACTCTTGATGGTCTGTGTTACCTTGTTCGAGATGGGTTTCCTGACTTCTGATGCACAGAGACTAGGGATTTGGCTCTCCCAGGTTTGGTGGGTAAAATGTATTCTAAGATACATTACTCCTAGCGAGGGGGTGGAACGAACCACAAAGACACAAAGGACACAAAGATCGATCCTATGTAAGTTAAGCTGATCACACAGAACCTAGAAGAGCAGGGATTTTCTTGACAATCTGATCAAACTTTATTAGACTTGTCCGTAAAATTACCTCCAGCAATCCTCAAGAATTGAGGCTGAACAAGCAATGCTTTATCAAAAACTGTTAGATGCTCGTAAACGCTATCGGCAATTTAAGAATTATCTTCACATTTATGATCAATATTGGTCTAGTCAGTTGGCGGAGCATGATATTAATCTTAATTGTGTAGAATATGATGCTAAATCTGGTAAACTTTTTTATAAACCTTTAGGGGTCAGTTTAATCAAAAATAAGCAAGATTTCCTCTTGGGTAGTAAAGTTCTTAACAAAGCTAAAACCTTACAATCACGGACTGATTGTAAATTTTATACCGATGAGCAAGAGGAATTAATTATCGAGATCGATGGACTTAAGTTAATTATCGAGACGGGACAGGATTTAGATATCGCCCATGAAATTTTCCTTTTAGGTATATATAACTTCCTCTATGATCAACCCTGTGTGGTGGTCGATATAGGTATGAATACGGGTTTTGCTAGTCTCTTTTTTGCCAATCGAGCTAATGTGAAAGCTATCTATAGTTACGAACCTTTTAAAGCTACCTACGACCAAGCGTTAAGAAATTTTGCCCTCAATTCCAATCTAGCGGAGAAGATTAAAGCTTTTGATTATGGAGTCGGCGCTCGTGATGAAGTTATTCAAGTCGAATACGATTACAATGTTAAAGGTAGTGTTGGTATTTATGGTATTGACAACCAGTTAAAACCTTTTGCCTCGAAAGAAACCGCTACAGCCGATTTAGTTCTTAAACCTTTCACCGATGTGTTTAAAGGTATTACCTCTGACTATCCCGATATCGATATTGTTGCCAAGATTGATTGTGAAGGTTCCGAATACGAAATCCTCGATTCTTTAGCGGCAACCGGTCAATTAGGACAGATTAAAATTATCATGATGGAATGGCATAAAAAGGGTCCCGATGCTTTAGTCAAACATCTGCAAGATTTCGGTTTTATCATCTTTTCCAGGATGCCTCGCAGTAAAAGTGTCGGCACTTTGTACGCAATTAAACCATAAAGTATGTAAGTGAGGTGATGGGGAAATGGGGAAATGGGGAAATTTCCACTAATACCCCAAAACCCTAACACCTTCTAACTGATAACTGATAACTGATAACTGATAACTGCCTTACTGTGCTTGACAATAGGTATTAAAAGCTTCGCCAGTTTCTTTTTCTAATTGGCCGGCCTTTCTTACCTTTTCCTGTGCTAATTTTGCCCCGTTTTTATTGCGCGTTTCGATAACTTGAATTATTTCACGAGTGGCAGTGGCATAATCTTCGTAAACTTGAGCGAAAGCGATTTTATATTTATCTAGTTCGGGATCCTTCACTGCTAATTTTTTCATATTTTCCGCGGCCTGTTCGATTTTATCGGCGGCTAATAGCCAACTTTTTTGGTCAATTTCTGTCCCTTGACCGTTGGTTAAGGATTTGGTTTCTTGGGCCACTTCGTTGGCAATCCGATAGATTTTTTGACATTGAAACTGTTTACTATCAGCACAACTTGCCAAAAAAGTCAAGCCTATAAATATTAAGATTATTTTGTTATTCATAGCATTGTATTCGAGAGGATTCTAGAGAAGCTTATAGCGGTAAACTATCAGCCTCTAGCAGTTTTTTACTGTTATCGACTGATAGAACTTTTCAATCTGATAATACTAAAGTTTAGCACTCGATCGCCGTTAAGCGTGTCTTTTTTGATGCCAATTCCAGGCGTGTTCAACTATTACCTTGAGATCGGCATATTGGGGATGCCAACCGAGAACCTGTTTAGCTTTATCACTACTGCCGATTAAAATGGGGGCATCACCTGCCCTTCTGGGACTTTCGATGACAGGAATATCTAAACCAGTCACCACTCGCGCTGTTTCAATCACTTCACGCACAGAAAAACCGTTACCATTGCCCAAATTAAACACATTACTTTCGCCCCCATTTAAGAGATATTCTAAGCCTAAAACGTGAGCTTGGGCTAAATCATTGACATGGATATAATCGCGAACAGCAGTGCCATCGGGAGTATCATAATCCGTGCCGAAAACTGACAGGGAATCCCGTTTTTTCAGGGCAGTTAATAAAGCCAAGGGAATTAAATGGGTTTCTGGTTGGTGATCTTCCCCTAATAAACCACTGGGGTCGGCTCCTGAGGCATTAAAATAACGGAAAGCCACCGATTTTAAACCGTAGGCCCGATCAAAATCCCGAAGAATTTGTTCCACCATTTCCTTACTGGCAGCGTAGGGACTGAGGGGATGATGGGGATGATTTTCCGTCATCGGAATTTCTTTCGGCATTCCATAAATGGCACAGGTGGAAGAAAAAACAAATTTCTTCACATCGGCGGCGATCATCGCTTGCAAAAGAGTCAGACTACCACTAACATTATTTTGATAGTAAATAGCCGGTTCTTGCACCGATTCCCCCACGGCAATAAAAGCGGCAAAGTGCATGACGGCGGCAATATCACGACTAGCAAATAAATTATCCAGCAGCGATCGATCCCTAGTATCACCGATAATTAACTCAACTTTTAATATATCCTTAACGATTTCGGCGTGACCATAGGATAAGTTATCGAGTACGATGACGGAATAACCGGCATTTTTAAGCGCTAGAACTGCATGGGAACCAATATAACCCGCACCGCCAGTAACGAGAATGGTAGGTTTAACTTGAGACACGCGATCATACCTATTTGAAATTGACTTGTCTATAACTTTATACCCTAATTTTCCTTTTATTTGACCATCATGTTAAGTCCCCTCGATCTATCTCTTTCCCTTGACAAGGAAACTTATCAATCACAAATTAAAGATTTAATGGAACAACTGCGATCGCTACAGAAGTCCTGTTGGGAATGTAAATTACCCGTGGTGGTGGTTTTGGAAGGTTGGGCGGCGGCAGGCAAGGGAACTTTAGTCAAAAAAATGGTTAACTATATGGATCCTCGCGGTTTTACCGTCCATCCAATTTTAACCCCTTCCCCCCAAGAGGAAAGTTACCCGTTTTTGTGGCGATTTTGGCAAAAACTGCCAGCAAAAGGCAGTATCGGCATTTTTTATCACAGTTGGTACACCCATCTACTAGAGGATCGACTCTTAAATAAATTGCCCTCCTCCCAGATTCCCCTAGTCATGCGCGATATCAACACCTTTGAGCGACAATTATTTGATGATCGGGTGGCGATCGCTAAATTCTGGATTCACCTCAGTCAAAAGGAATTAAAGTCACGCATCAAAGAATACGCCGAAAATGAGCTAGAATCTTGGCGCGTGCGTCCGGAAGATTGGCAACAGGCCAAACGTTATGATGAGTATGCCAGTTTAGCCGAGGAAATGATTACCTACACTAGCACGGGGGCTGCCCCTTGGACATTAGTAGAGGGCAACTGTCAACGCTGGGCCCGGGTAAAAGTTCTCTCCCAATTAGTCGGTACGATCGCTCAAGCCTTGGATCAGCGGCAATTACCGATCGAACCTCCTGCCAATCTACCACCCCAAGCCCAATTACTGCCCACGGAACCCGATTATCTAGGGAGAGTGGACTTAAGTGTCAAATTGGAAAAAGAAGACTATAAAATCCGTTTGCGTCAGGCACAGGTAGAATTAAGAAAACTGCAATTAAAGATTTTTCAGGCAAATATTCCCGTTTTAGTCCTCTTTGAGGGGTGGGATGCCGCCGGCAAGGGAGGGGCGATCAAACGCTTAACCGATACCCTCGATCCTCGCAGTTATCAAGTGATTGCCTTTGCTGCCCCGACGGAGGAAGAACACCGCTATCATTATCTCTGGCGCTTCTGGCGCAAATTGCCCGCAGCCAAAACTATCGGTATATTCGATCGCAGTTGGTATGGACGGATTTTGGTGGAGAGAGTGGAAGGATTCGCTAAAGATATGGACTGGCGACGGGCATATCAAGAAATTAACGAATTTGAGGCCCAATTAACCCATTCAGGCTGTGTTTTAGTCAAATTCTGGTTACATATTAGCCCCGAAGAACAGTTAAATCGCTTCAATGAGCGCCAAAATAACCCCTATCGTCAACATAAACTCACCGATGAAGATTGGCGCAATCGGGAAAAACAGCCCCTCTACCATGTGGCAGTTAATCACATGGTAGCCCGTACTAGCACCCCCGTCGCCCCCTGGACGATTGTGGCGGCCAATGATAAGTATTTCGCCCGCGTTAAAGTCATAGAAACAGTCATTGCCGCTATTGAAACCGGTTTGAAACAACGGGGATAGGGGAGATAGGGGTATGGGGATTTTTTCGATTCCCCTCTCTTAACCCTGATGTGCTGAGAAGCAGAGTCGGGAACTTTATTGAACGTTTTCAATATCCACCAGAGGAGAAACAATCATGAATCTCAATGAGTTGCCAGGGGCCGAGATCATCTTACCCGGACTGAGGGATCTTCACAATGGTGAGTCTAATACCATTGGGGCGTTGCTAGTTGCGATCGCAGCGACGCGCCTAACCGAAGTCGGTTTCGATATCCCTAAAAATCACCTAGCTGCAGAGCCAGAGCTAACCTTGTATGCCTATCTCCAAGAGGAACGGGATGATGCTTATTCTTACTATAATGCTTTGCTGAATCGCCTCAACAGCTTTTGCAATGCACTCGAACTCGGTTATAAAATATGATGACAATTTCCCCCAGTTTAATTTCTCCCGATCTCAGTTTGGCCGATATTCCCCTAGAGGAAACCCTCTCCTTAGGAGTGATGGCTTCTGGTAGTGGTTCCAATTTTGCGGTTTTGGCGGCAGCTATCGCCAAAAAACAGCTAAATGCCCGAATTCCTGTCCTCATCTACAATAATCCCGATGCCAAGGTAAAAGAAAAAGCCGCTGACTACAATATCCCTGCGGTTTTCCTCGATCATCGTCAATTTAACCCCAGAGAAGAACTCGATCGGGCAATAGTAGAAACTTTCCAGGAATACGGCGTAAAATGGGTAATTATGGCCGGCTGGATGCGAATTGTCACCCCGGTTTTACTAGATGCTTTTCCCGATCGCGTGATCAATATCCATCCTAGTTTACTACCCAGTTTTAAGGGTGTGCGTGCCGTGGAACAAGCTTTAGCTGCGGGGGTAAAAGTGACCGGATGTACTGTGCATATCGCTCGCGCGGAGGTAGATAGCGGCCCAATTTTAATGCAAGCGGTGGTTCCCATTCTCCCCGATGATACCGCGACCAGTCTCCACGAACGCATTCAAGTGCAAGAACATCGCATTTTCCCGGTAGCGATCGCTTTAGCGGCGAAATTGGGTCTGTAGAGATAGATTTCTGGACTTCCTTGGCGAGAATACCGGCAAAAAAACGAAAATTCAAAGCAAATCGTTAAATATCACTCCTTCATAAATTTCCTGAAAACTGAGAGCGAAATTGACAGAAGTTAAAGATAAACTGGCATTTTCGCCCTCGTATTCCGTTAATAGCCATTTATTTTCTTCAGTTTTGTTATACTGCATGATATAGGGACGACTTTGACTAATCAGAATATATTCTTGAAATTCCGGCAGCGAACGATAATAAAGAAATTTATCGCCCTGGTCATAATTTTGAGTTGATTTTGAGAGGACTTCTACTATTAATTTGGGATTGGTAACAGTTGTCTTACCAGTTTCATAATAAATCGGTTCCCCCTCAATTAGCATCACATCGGGATAGGTTGCTTGACGATATTGCGCTATCCATAATTTAACATCACCGATAAAAATATTATATTTCTGTCCTTTGAGGGCAAATTTTAAATAAGCGGCAAAATTGAGAGCAATTTTATTATGATCGGTAGTGCCTCCTGTCATCGGTACGATTTCCCCGTCTTGATACTCATTTTTATAGGCTGCCGTTTCCTCTAGTTCTAAATATTCGGCAAAGCTATAGGTACTTTTATCTGTTGCTATGGTCATAATTTATTGATTGACTCCCTCAATTGATTATAGCAATTATTATACTGGTGAGATACAAAAAAGTTACCATAAATTAGCTAGGTTTAGCCGAGCAAAAGATAACAGCTATTTTAATAGGACTCTTGAAAATTTTTAGCCGGCAACTAAACAGGAATTTGATCTCTCCCAAATGTGGGACAATTGACAAAGAACTAAGAATTGTAGAATCCCCCCATCATGACCTCGGAACTATCGAAGCAATACGATCCCAAGATCACAGAAACGAAATGGCAGCAATATTGGGAAAATCAAGAAATATTTACAGCAAACCCCGAAAAAGGCGGCGAAACCTACTGTATAGTTATCCCTCCTCCCAATGTTACCGGTAGTCTCCACATGGGTCACGCTTTCGAGAGTTCCTTGATTGATACACTTGTTCGCTACAAGCGCATGACCGGCAAAAATACCCTCTGGCTGCCCGGGACGGATCACGCTAGTATTGCAGTACAAGCCATACTCGATCGCCAATTAAAAGCCGAAAAAACCGACCGTTATCAACTAGGAAGGGAAAAATTCCTCGAACGCGCTTGGCAATGGAAAGAGGAGTCCGGTAGTACCATTGTTAATCAACTGCGACGCTTGGGGGTATCCGTCGATTGGACGCGGGAACGTTTCACCATGGACGAGGGACTTTCCCATGCTGTCCGTACTGCTTTTATCAAACTCTATGAGGACGGATTAATCTATCGCGGTCAATACTTAGTTAACTGGTGTCCCGAATCCCGGTCGGCCGTTTCCGATTTAGAGGTGGAAAACAAGGATATTGAGGGAAATCTCTGGTATTTTCGCTATCCTCTTAGCGATGGTAGCGGTTATCTTCAAGTAGCCACCACAAGACCCGAAACCATGCTCGGTGATACTGGTGTCGCTGTCAACCCGCAAGACCCCCGTTATCGCCATTTAATCGGCAAAACCGTCACTTTACCGATAATGGGGCGAGAAATCCCGATTATTGCCGATGAATTGGTGGATCCCGAATTCGGTACCGGTTGCGTCAAAGTTACGCCGGCCCACGATCCCAAGGATTTTGAGATGGGTAAACGCCATAATTTAGCCTTTATTAATATCATGAATTTAGACGGCAGTTTAAACGAAAATGCCGGAATATTCGCAGGTCAAGATCGTTTTGTTGCCCGCAAAAATGTTGTTAAAAAACTCGATGAAGACGGTTTTTTAGTTAAGATTGAAGCCTATCGCCATAGCGTCCCCTATAGCGATCGAGGTAAAGTTCCCGTGGAACCCCTTTTATCTACCCAATGGTTCGTTAAAATTGAACCTTTAGCCACAAAAGCTTTAGCCTGTTTAGATCAGGAAAACTCGCCCCGTTTTGTGCCGGAAAGATGGACAAAAGTTTATCGCGATTGGTTAGTTAAACTAAAAGATTGGTGTATTTCTCGACAACTGTGGTGGGGTCATCAAATTCCCGCTTGGTATATTATCAGTGAAACTAACAACGAAATTACTAACCATACTCCCTTCGTCGTTGCCCCAGATGAAACCTCCGCTTTAGCCAAGGCTAAACAAGAGTATGGAGAGGATATAATTATTCAACAAGACCCCGATGTTTTAGATACTTGGTTTTCTTCGGGATTGTGGCCATTTTCGACTATGGGATGGCCAGAAAAAACCCTTGATCTAGACACCTATTATCCCACCACAACCCTCGTCACTGGTTTTGATATTATCTTTTTCTGGGTGGCCAGAATGACGATGATGGCGGGCTATTTTACGCAACAAATGCCCTTTAAAGATGTGTATATTCACGGTTTAGTTAGGGATGAAAACGGCAAAAAGATGTCTAAATCTGCTAATAACGGCATCGATCCCCTAATTTTAATTGATAAATATGGAACCGATGCTTTACGATATACCTTAATTCGAGAAGTGGCAGGAGCAGGACAGGATATCAGTCTGCAATATAACCGTAAAACCGATGAATCGGAATCCGTAGAAGCTGCCCGAAATTTTGCCAATAAAATTTGGAATGCTTCCCGTTTTGTGATGATGAATCTGGAGGGAAAAACCCCAGAAGAATTGGGAGAACCAGCTTTAGAAAATTTAGAATTAGCTGATCGCTGGATTTTATCTCGTTATCATCAAACAGTGCAAAAAACTAGAGATTATCTAGAAAATTATGGCATGGGAGAAGCGGCAAAAGGTCTATACGAATTTATCTGGCGCGATTTCTGTGATTGGTATATCGAGTTAGTGAAAACTCGTTTATGGAAGGATAAAGAATCGGTTTCCTGTGCCACGGCCCGGCAAACTTTGGCTTTTGTCTTGGCAGGGACATTAAAATTATTACATCCCTTTATGCCCCATATTACCGAGGAAATTTGGCATAATTTAACCCAAGAAAATCAGCAGGTTTTGGCTTTAGAAACCTATCCAATAGCTGATAGTTCTCTGATAGATTTAGACTTAGAAAATACTTTTGAGTTATTAATAGAAAGTATTCGGGTGTTGCGTAATTTGCGGGCCGAAGCGGGGATTAAACCGGGAGCAACGATCACGGCAATTTTACAGACAGAAAACAGCCAAGAATTAGCTATTTTGCAACGCGGACAAGTGTACTTAAAAGACTTGGCCAAGATCGAAAACTTAATTTTGACGGCCAAATTAACCGAGGAAGTCAATCAAGCGATCGCCGGCGTTGTCGCTACAGTAGAAATCCTCATCCCCCTGTCCGGATTGGTTGATATATCGGTATTGGCTGGGAAATTAGCGAAAAATTTAGCTAAGGTAGAAGGGGAAATCAAGAGTTTGAGCGATCGCTTGAATAAACCTAGCTTTGTCGAAAAAGCTCCAGAAGCTTTAATCCAAAAAACGAAGCAAGCTTTAGCAGAGTCCGAAAAACAAGCCCAAATTCTCCAAGAACGCTTAAAACGTCTGCATTAAGGGAGGCAGGGTTTATTGTGGGGATTTTCCGAAAAATAGGGCAGTTTTCAGGCTACCCTAACCGGAAAATTAATCCCCAAAATGGGAGATGATTGCATCGGCAAATTCGGAACATTTCAGGGGAGGATTAACGGGAGGTTCCATCAGACGCGCTAAATCGTAGGTAACTTGTCGATTAGCGATCGCTGCTGCGATGCCTTTTTTAATCAAATCGGCTGCTTCTTGCCATCCCATGTATTCCAACATCATCACCCCAGAAAGAATCACCGAACCGGGGTTAATTCGGTCTAAACCGGCGTGTTTAGGGGCTGTGCCGTGGGTTGCCTCAAAAATAGCGCAAGTATCGCCAATATTCGCCCCAGGTCCCATCCCTAAACCACCCACGATCGCCGCTGCCGCATCGGAGAGATAATCACCATTCAGGTTCATGGTAGCGAGGATCGAGTATTCATCGGGACGGGTTTGGATCTGTTGGAAGATACTATCGGCAATGCGATCGTTAACCATAATTTTATCTTTCCACTGCCCATTGCCGTGGGTTTCCCAGATAGCATCGAGAACACTGGTAACTTCTTGACAGATTTTAGCTTTTTTCTCGTCCGTGAGGGCATCATAACCCGGTTCCACCATGCGGGCGTTATCTTCGATGCTCAGATCTGGGTTTTTCTCTTTATTGCTCAGGATCCATGATTCCATCTCGGTAACGCACACATCCCGGAATTCACTTTTAGCTAATTCATAACCCCAATCCCGGAACGCCCCTTCTGTATATTTCATAATGTTACCCTTGTGGACGAGAGTAACTTGATTTTTCGGTTTCGGTAAAGTCAGCGCTCGTTCGATCGCCCGGCGGACTAATCTTTGGGAACCTGTCTTACTAATCGGTTTGATACCGATACCCGCATCGAGGGGAATTTGTTTTTTCCCGTGTTCGGGAGTGGCGGGAATTAGTTCCGTGTTGAGATAATTAATCAGTTTATCGGCGATTTCCGTGCCTTGTTTCCATTCGATGCCGAGATAGATATCCTCGGTATTTTCCCGATAGACGATGACATCGAGTTTTTCCGGGGTTTTATGGGGGGAAGGGGTTCCCGCATAGTAACGACAGGGACGAACACAGGCATAGAGGTCAAAAATTTGCCGCAAAGCCACATTCAGGGAACGAATGCCGCCACCGATGGGAGTGGTCAAGGGACCCTTGATGGCCATACCATATTCTTTGATCGCTGTCAATGTATCTTGGGGTAGATATTGATAGGTCCCGTAGATTTCACAAGCTTCATCGCCAGCATAGACTTTAAACCAATGGATTTTCCTTTGACCAGCGTAGGCTGTGGCGATCGCTGCATCGATAACTTTTTCGGTTGCGGGCCAGATATCGACCCCCGTACCGTCACCACGAATGAAGGGAATGATGGGATCGTCGGGAACTAGAGGTTTTCCGTCAGAAAAAGTAATTGTCGAGCCTGTTGTCGGTGGGGTGATTTTTTCGTAGCTCACAGTCATGGGCTTCCAGAAACAGTATTTATCTATACGTTGGGAGTCTAGCGCTGTCAATATCTATACTCAGGGATTTTGGGTAATTTCTTAAAGATTCCCTCTACCCTATTGATAAGCTAAGACGCATTTAAACCGCTTATTCTTAAATTAGCTGAACCTCCCCCAATCCCTTTACTGTTGCCTTTTGCCTATTGCCCCTTGCCTCGTCTCAACAAGCAATTTAAATTACGAACAGCTTACTACTCACTACTTAGCTTCACCATGAGTGATTATTGTTTACTGATCACTGAAAAATCGCCCCAACCTCCCACTTAAAAAGGGAAAGAGCTATGCTCCTCCCCTTTTTTTAATAATTTATTCAAGACGATTGTAGATGCACACCAATCGGGGCTGAAATTACATTAAGCCTAATTGAGCAAGGATGCCTTTGTGGGTTAAGTATTCCGTAGCTACGCCAATAACGAAACCGAGCATGGCTAAACGACCATTCCAGTTTTCAGCGAAAGCGGTGAAACCGAGTTTGTTTTCTTGCTTATCCATGGTGAATTGCCTTCCTATAATAAAATTGCATTTGATTCAAGTGCTTGATATTAAATGTAACATAACTTCCCAGACTATGCAACATTTCTTTACATAAATTTTATCAATGTTGACCATAAACTTTTATGGGGGCAGGGTCAAGGGTTGGCAATGGCGGCCGAAAAACAAGCCGGATCCTAGTTCTAGGGCTAAATAACCGTTTTCCCATACCTGACCGAAAAAGATTACAATCAAGCGAAAGGTCAAGAATCGATCGCCGTCGAGCGAGGAGTGAATATGCGTGCCTTACTGATTTATCCCGTTTTTCCGCCGACTTTCTGGTCCTATAACAAAATTCTGGAATTAGTTGATCGCAAAGTCTTACTTCCTCCCCTGGGTATGGTGACGGTGGCGGCGATTTTACCCCAGGAATGGGAATTTAAACTGGTTGATCGCAATATTCGGGCGGTAACAGAAGCAGAATGGGACTGGGCCGAAATCGTGATTCTTTCCGGCATGATTGTGCAACGTCAAGATTTAATCGAGCAAATTCACGAAGCCAAACAACGGGGTAAACTGGTGGCCGTGGGTGGTCCCTATCCCACTTCCATCCCCCATGAAGTGGCCGAGGCCGATTTTCTGATTCTCGATGAGGGAGAAATCACCATCCCGATGTTTGTAGAAGCATTGGCAAGAGGAGAAACTAAAGGTGTTTTCCGCACCACAGAAAAACCCGATGTGACAATTACCCCAGTTCCACGCTACGATCTGCTCGATTTTGAAGCTTATGATTCCATGTCAGTGCAGTTTTCGCGGGGATGTCCCTTCCAGTGCGAATTTTGCGATATTATCGTTCTCTACGGTCGTAAACCCCGCACCAAAACCCCCGCACAATTATTAAAAGAATTAGATTATCTCTACGAGTTAGGTTGGCGCCGGGGCGTGTTCATGGTAGATGATAATTTTATCGGTAACAAGCGCAACGTTAAATTACTCCTCAAAGAATTAAAGGTTTGGCAAGAAGAACACCAGTATCCTTTCCGGTTTAACACGGAGGCATCGGTGGATTTAGCCGCCGATCCGGAATTAATGGAAATGATGGTCGATTGTTACTTTGATGCCGTCTTTTTAGGTATTGAAACCCCCGACGAAGAAAGTTTACAATTAACCAAAAAATTCCAAAATACCCGTAGTTCTTTAACCGAGACGGTAGAAAAGATTATTAAAGCCGGATTGCGCCCCATGGCGGGATTTATCATCGGTTTTGATGGCGAGAAAAAAGGAGCAGCCGAGCGCATCATTAATTTTGTCGAAGAAGCGGCCATTCCTACGGCTCTATTTGGAATGTTACAAGCTTTACCGAATACCGCCCTATGGACTCGCTTGGAAAAAGAAGGACGACTACGATTAACGGGGAAACAGGACATTAACCAAAGTACCCTGATGAATTTCGTTCCCACCCGGCCGATCGAAGATATTGCTACAGAATATATTGAAGCCTTCTGGACATTGTACGATCCGGAGGTATTTCTCGATCGCACCTATCGCTGTTTCCTGAAATTAGGCGCACCTAAAGCTAAACCGGCCTTTAAACTGCCTCGCCGGGCCGATCTCTATGCCCTAGCGGTAATTATCTGGCGACAGGGCTTTAAACGTTCCACTCGCTGGAAATTCTGGCAGAATTTATTCGGTATTTTGCGCCATAATCCCGCCAATGCCGAACACTATATCACTGTCTGCGCCCACAACGAGCATTTCCTTGAATACCGTCAGATTGTCCGGGATGAAATTACGGCACAATTAGCCGAATTCCAACGCCAAGAGGCATTAATAGCGGAAAAAACCGCCATAGCTGCCTAATTATTCCGAGGATGGGTTTATTTACCCATCCTTAACCCCATTTATCGATTTTCCAGTTCACAGGCCCCAATACTAACCCATTGACTAGAGCCATCAGACCAGTATTCTTTTTTCCAGATCGGGGCATTATGCTTGAGAGTATCAATAGCATAACGACAGGCTGCGAAAGCTTCCCCCCGATGGGGACAACCCACCGCTACTAAGACGCTAATTTCCCCGATTTTTAGCTTACCAGTGCGATGGTGAATGACAACTCGATTGGTATCGGGCCAAGTTTGCCGAATTTGCCGAGCAATTTGCCGGAAAACTTCGATCGCCATGGGTTCATAGGCCTGATAATCAAGATAAATAACCGGCTTACCGTCGGTTTGCTCCCGTACAGTACCACTCATTAGTACAATAGCCCCATTCGCCCCATCATCGGCTAATTGATATACTTCCTGCAAAGATAAAGGAGCAAAACTGATGCGAAAACTATCTAGCGTCATGGATGCTTTTTTCAGTGTTGCCAAAGGCACGGCGTAGCCGTCCAGTAAACAGTAATCAGTAATCAGTAATCAGTAAATGCTAATCAGTGAAGTGAAAAGACAGCACTGTTAATGCCATTTAATACTCCTCACTTGATACTGCTCACTGAAAACTCAAATCTGATAACTGCTCACTGATAACTGATAACTGATAACTGATTCCAGGCTGACAGCTATATTAATCCACAGCGCGACGAATTTGCAGACAACACCATTCTTGACGTTTCCACAGGGCAGCCACTGTCCAGCCTTGGCGTTCTAAAATATCTGTAACTGCTTGTGCTTGGGTAACAAGGATGCCGCTTAAAATTCCCCAAGTGGTGGGTTTTGCCAGACGGGTGATTTCCGGCATTAAAGCGATAATTGTCTCGGCTAAAATATTACAAACGATGCCATCGACACCATCGGGAATTAATTCTAATAACTCCTCGACACTACCCCGATTAATAGCTAAATTTTCGGGGTTAATCCCGTTGAGATGGCGATTACTGCGCGTCGCACTCACCGCCAGCGGATCTGTATCGACAGCATAAACTTTTTTAGCCCCCAATAAAATCGCCCCGATCGCCAGTATGCCGGAACCACAACCGATATCGGCGATAATTTTATTCTCTGGATGGATACTTAAACGCATTTCTAGGGATTCTAGACATAATTGGGTGGTGGGGTGCGTTCCCGTGCCGAAAGCGGAACCGGGGTCAATTTTAATCACCAATCTCTGGTTATTTTCCGGGGGATTTAACCAGGCAGGACAGATCAAAAAGCGATCGCCGATCTCGCCCAGCTGCCAATGTTGTTTCCAACTGCTAGCCCAGTCTTCCTCGTCGATTAACTGCCAACTGGTGACAGGTTCGGGAAAACCTAAAATCAAAGCATCTTCCTTTAACCAGAGGCTTAGTGCCTCTAAATCGGGCAATTGCGCTTTAATTTCTGGTATATAGGCCTTAATCTCTAAAGAGGATTGTTTTTTAGCAGTGGCCGTTCCCGAACAGCCAAAATCCTCCAGTCTCCAGAAAACCGTTTCTTCGAGACTAGGTTCGCACAAAACCGTAATTTCCCACCAACTATTAGACATATATCAGTTATCAGCTTCTGAAGGCAAGAGGCAACAGGCAAGAGGCAAAAGACAGAATCTGACAATTCTCCTACCTAAAAAGAAGGTTAGAAACTAAGCACATCAAAGCTTTTAGCTTAACCAATTAGGTCTGAGATTCGGACCTTGTGATCAGGGATCAGTTATCAGATTTGAGTTTTCAGTCAACAGTATTAAGTGGCAAGTTCCGAGCTTTCCTTTCACTGATTACTGTTTACTGATTACTGTTTACTGATAACTGATTTAATCTAGAGTTTTACCGTATAAGCATCGCGGATACCGGGGACTTTAGTAATTTCCGAGAGAAGACCTTCCGGTAGAGGATCATCGAGACTCAGGGCCATAACTGCGTCACCGCGAATAATTTTGCGTCCTACCTGCATACTGGCGATATTGACATTAAAACTGCCTAAAAGTGCGCCAATTTTACCGATAATACCTGGCATATCTTGGTGAAGGGTGAAGAGCATATGATTACTCGGTGGCACGTTAATGGGGAACTCATCGAGGTCAGTAATGCGGATTTCTCCCGTACTTAACAGCGCTCCAGTGACGGAATGGGTCCCCATAGAACCATTAGCTTCCAAATGAATCGATCCCGAATAGTCCCGGGTGGAAGCGTCCCGAGTTTCGATTACCCGGATACCGCGTTCCTTAGCTTCGATCGCTGCGTTAACATAGTTTACCCGTTCCCGGAGGGCTTGGGAAAGTAAACCCTTAATTGCCGCTACCACCAGAGGTTGACTGTCTTTAGTGGCCAATTCTCCCTGTAAACGGACATTTAACGAGTCACAGCGACCTCCTGCCAACTGGCTGACGAGATTACCCATAGTTTCCGCTAATTGCAGGTAAGGGCGCAGTTTTTCCATAACATCGGGAGTTAATCCGGGGATATTAACGGCCGAACGCGCTGGCAAACCGAGGAGGACATCGCGAATTTGTTCGGCCACATCAATAGCCACATTAACCTGTGCTTCCGTAGTCGAGGCACCTAGGTGGGGAGTGAGGATGACGTTAGATAATTCTCTTAATCTAGATTCGCCTAAAGGTTCCTGTTCAAATACATCCAAGGCTGCCCCGGCGATTCTACCGGATTCGAGGGCTTCAATTAAAGCCAACTCGTCGATAATGCCGCCTCTGGAACAGTTAATGATGCGGACCGTGGGTTTCATCTTAGCGATGGTTTCCCGACCGATGAGATGCTGGGTTTCGGGAGTTTTCGGGACGTGGAGAGTGATAAAATCGGACTCAGCAAAGAGTAATTCTAGATCCACCAAGGTGCAACCGAGTTGATCGGCTCGTTCTTTGGAAATAAAGGGATCGTAGGCGAGAATTTTCATACCTAAGGATCTGGCAACGGCGGCGACGTGGGAGCCAATTTTACCTAAACCGACGACTCCTAGGTTCTTTTTATAAACTTCTGTGCCGATAAAGCGATTTCTTTCCCATTTATTCGCTTTTACCGACTGATTGGCATCGGGAATATGACGGGAGAGGGATAACATCATGGCCAAGGCGTGTTCGGCAGCGGCGATCGTGTTACCTTCGGGAGAGTTAACGACAATAATACCCTGACGAGTGGCTGCGGGAACATCGATATTATCGACTCCTACCCCCGCACGGCCGATAATTTGCAGTTTGCTGCCCGCTTCGACGATTTCTTTGGTGACGCGGGTACTGGAACGGAGCATCAGCGCGTCGTATTCGGGGATAATTTGAATGATTTCCTCGGCGGATAGTCCTGTTTTCACGTCCACTTGGGCAACCTGTGACAGAATTTCTACTCCTACCGGATCGATCGAATCGGATACCAGAACTTTGGCCATAATCTTTATAACGTGCTTTTTTCAGTCTACGGGCAAATGCTTGACCAATTGGGGTCTAGCCGCAATAGCCCATTTTAGAAGCAAAGGGTGCAGTCTATGGCAAAATTAGCGAAAAGATTTTAGGTTGTCCTTCTCATGGTCGTCAATGGTGTCCATGTCAGCCTCTTGCCCTTGTCGCTGAGATATTGCTAATTTAATCACGGTGGCATCGAGTTTTCCTCTTCTTTTTCTAAGACTTTTTCTAGGGCTGCCATTGCTTCTGTTTGAAAATTTCTAAGTAGCTGGTTATAATTAAATTAAGAATGGATTTTAGGTTCGATCCCCCCTGCCCCCCTTGATAAGGGGTGTGCCGATCCTTCCTTGATAAGGGGGGTTTCTGATAATTTTTAACGCCTACCTACTTATGATATTCACACAGTAGAGAAAAAGCCAAAAACCTCCGTTATACTTAACGGAGGTTTGTCAATTAATTAACAATTTTTGGTTACAATTTCGCCCCACATTCAGGACAGAATTTATTATTCCAACTGTTAACCGCGCCACAACTGGGACAATTGAGCATTTCACAACCCCCGGTGACAATTTTCGGTAAACCAATCATACGCGCATTACTTTGGCCGGGGGCGACCATGGGATAACAATTTTCATCCTTAGTCACGATCGCATTGACTAAAACTGGACCATCATGGGCCAACATTTCGGCAATTTTTGCGGCTAATTCCTCTCGATGGCGAATAGTAATCCCTTTAATGCCGTAAGCTTGGGCTAACAGTTCCACATCCGGCATTCCCGCTTCCATATTGGAATTAGAATAACGTTCCCCATAGAAAGCTTCTTGCCATTGACGTACCATACCCTGCCAACCATTATTAATAATAATCGTCTTGGCATGGATATTAAATTGGGTTAGGGTGGCCAATTCCTGTAGATTCATTTGGAAACTGGAATCACCACTAATACAGATGACCTCCTCATCGGGAATAGCCACCTTTACCCCCATCGCAGCCGGTAAACCGAAACCCATCGTCCCCAATCCCGCGCTAGAAATCCAACGTCGGGGACCATTTTTGAGAAATTGGGCCGCCCACATCTGATGCTGGCCCACATCGGTGGTGTAGTAGGCGTGGGGTGCTTGACGGCCCACCTCAACGATTACTTCTTGGGGGGAAAGTCTCCCTTCTGGTCGAGGTACTTGTAGGGGATAATCTTGCCGCCAGCGCTCGATCTGGGCTAACCAAGCTTGGCTGCGATCGGGATTGGTGGGATAATCAAATTCTCTGGCTTTGTGGAGTATTTGTTCTAAAACTACCCGCACATCCCCGACAATCGGCACGTCAGGGGCGCGATTTTTGCCCACCTCGGCGGGGTCGATGTCCACATGGATTACCTTAGCTTTCGAGGCGAATTCGTCCAATTTTCCGGTTACTCGGTCATCAAAACGAGCGCCGACGGCAATTAATAAATCACACTCGGTCACGGCAAAATTAGCGTAGGCGGTGCCGTGCATTCCTAACATTCCCACCGAGAGGGGATGATGTTCATCAAAAGCACCGATCCCCATTAACGTGGTGGTGACGGGTAACTGAAAACGCTCGGCAAACTCGGCGATTTGGGCGTGGGCATTCGCCGCGATCGCACCTCCGCCAACGTACAGTAAAGGTTTTTCGGCGGTTTCCAAGAGGTGTAAAGCGGCCTCGATTTGACGGCGATTGCCCTTAACCGTGGGACGATAGCCGGTTAGTTTCACATCTCCCGGTTCGACGGGGATATAATCGCAGGGTTCTAAACCGACATCTTTGGGAATATCGACTAAAACCGGCCCCGGTCGTCCTGTACTGGCGATATGGAAGGCCTCAGCGACGATTCTCGCTACTTCCCGGGCATTTCTAGCCACATAGGAATGTTTAACAATCGGGAGAGTAATACCATAAATATCGGTTTCTTGGAAAGCATCGGAACCGATGGCCGCCCGACTCACCTGACCGGTGATAATTACCATCGGGATGGAGTCCATGTGTGCGTTAGCGATGCCTGTCACCAAATTGGTCGCCCCGGGGCCGGAAGTACCGAAACAGACCCCCACTTTGCCGGTGGCCCTAGCGTAGGCATCGGCGGCATGGGCGGCCGCTTGTTCGTGGCGCACTAAAATATGTTGTAATTCTCCCCGCTCTTCAAAGCGGTAGAGTTCGTCATAGATGGGCAGGATCGCACCACCCGGATAACCGAAGATGTGCTTAACACCATGACGTTTGAGACTGTCCATCAAGGCATAAGCCCCAGAACAACGCTGGGGAACCGTTGTTAAAGAGTCATTGGGCTTGGGAAGTGATGAAACCACAGGGCAAACCGTCCAATTTCTAATGAGAGGGATAATTGCAATTCTGTTGCCTAGTATGCAACTTGAAAAATAGCAAAACTGATAACCTTATACTTTTAGTGTATTCCATCTCACCTTTTTGGCCGCAGTTTTTTTTCTTTTTGCATCTTACCCATGCAATATCTGGGGAAGTGGGGTGTGGGGTGTGGGCTTCGGCCGTGAGCTCAGCGTTCGACTGAGCTCAGCGTTCGACTGATCTCACGCCGAAGTCTCACGCCGAAGTCTCACGCCGGGGTCCGAACGGTTTCTGCTTCTTTCCCGAAGGATTTTTCGCACCTGCCTTAACAGATTTACTCTGTTCTGGTCTTATGGTCGCGACCCGGACTGACACCGCAAGCCCTGCGGCCAAAATGTTTTTACTGGCGTTAATATCTCGGTCATGGTGAGTCCCACAGTCTGGACAATCCCACTCTCGAATATTTAACGGCATTTTCTCAGCAATATACCCGCAATTACTGCACCGCGTAGAGCTAGGAAACCATCTATCTATTTCGATGTAATTTCTGCCGTACCAACGGCATTTGTAGGCTAATTGTCGAGTGATTTCTCCCCAACTAACGTCAGATATTGCCTGAGATAATTTCGGGTTTTTTACCATATCCTTGACGGCTAAATTCTCAACCACAATCGTTTGGTTTTCACGAACTAATTGAGTGGTTAGCTTATGTAAATGGTCTTTTCTGCTATCGGTGATTCGAGCCTGAATCTTAGCTACTTTGATTCTTGCTTTTTCCAGATTTTTTGACCCTTTCTGTGTTCGAGAATGAACAATTACCGTCGCCTCATAAACAAGTTGTAGACAACGCCAATCAGCACCAAAACCAAAAGCAGGTGGATTAAGCTGCCGCCAATGTTAATGGAGAATCCTAACAACCAGAGGATGAAAAGTATAACAACGGCAGTCCAAACGAGATCAAACATATTTCCCTCCTTGATTTAGAGAAAAGTGATGAAAATTCAGTCATCGATCCTTAATTGAGTATATCTTGAACCTGATCTTTCACATCTTCTACTGCATTGCGAACTTGGCTTTCGACTTGTTTAGCTTTTCCAGCAACTTGATCTTGGCGGTTGCCAGTAGCTTTACCTATCGCTTCTTGAGCTTTGCCTTCAATGTTCTTTGTGACTGCTTTTGCCCGCCCTTTTAACTTCATCTGGTCTTTTATATCTTCTGCTGCGTTACGAGCCTGACTTTCGACTTGCTTGGCTTTTCCCATCATCTGATCTTTGGGATCGCCTGTCATGTTGCCAATCGCTTCTTGAGCTTTGCCTTCAATATTTTTCGTAACTGCCTTGGCTCGATTCATGCTTGCGATTTGAGTCTGCGATTGGGTGGGTAAAGTTGCAGCCCAACTATTTGTAGTTCCAAAATCAAAAGCTATAGTAATTGCCAGCATTATAGTTAAAATAATGGTGACAAAAAAGCGACGAATCTGTTGAAGTGACATCATTTTAACTCCAAAAAAGAATTTGATGAATCGATGATACATGGATGATGAACAACTACTGTCTAGACCCTTTCGAGAAAGATTTTTCTAGTCTTTGACGGCGTAAGTTTACCGAGGGAGAGATCTTCGATTTCTTTGAGAAGCTAGATATCTGGTAATATTGGGTTTATTTACGCCGCCTTGTCCTAGTGTTTCACCTGTCCCGAAAGAAGCCATTTTTTGAGGAAGAGTTCCGATGAAATCTGGGTTTCAATCATTTGTCTGAATGGCGGTTGCCGTGACAAATGACCTACTAATCAATAATTTTTTTGACTTCATCTTTCACATCTTCGATAGTGTGACGAACTTTTGCTTCTGCCTGTTTTTCCTTGCCCTCTGCTTGAGCTTTGGGATCGCCAGTCAGATCTCCTACTGCTTCTTGAACTTTACCTTCGATATTTTTGGCGGTTGCCTCGGTTCTATCTTTTAAGCTCATGATGCTCTCCTTATTGAATTTGTTGGATTTGAGAACTGCTTACCTAAGTTGAGCTAACAATTCTGCTTCTGGTATTACTGTAACGGGTGGTTGTTTGATTTACTGTATGAATTGATTGAGTCTGTATGAATTGCTTGAATACGACACAAAATGTAACGATACCGTTTCTGCAAGCATAGAAATTACGCATTGACAAAAAGGCTTAAATGTGGGTGGTCTAATTTTGTTAGTCTTAGATACAATTTCTCTCTCGACTCTTGACAAAACCCTCTCCGATTTGATTTCCTGACACAAGGGCATCTCTTATAACAGAACAACTGATGAGAAACATTACGAGGCCAACAACTGCTCAATGTAATCTGGCTATTTACACCCTATTTTTGCTCGGCGAACCTAAATATATAAGCTGTGTTCGTTTGGCTCAAATTCTGGGCAATTTATCTCATGACAGTGTCAATCTTTTATTGTGGCGAGAGAACTATACACCCAAGGATTTGTTGGATGAAGTGGCTCCTCAAATCGAACTTGAAGGAGGAACAATCAGTACAGACGATATGGTAATTGACAAGCCTTATAGTCACCCAGCTAAAGCTGAGTTAATCGATTACTTTTACTGGTGGTAAACACAAAAAAGTAGTCAAAGGTATTAACGTAGTTACCTGATATTATACCGATTGTAAAGGAAGGTCAGTTCCCGTTAATTATTGAATCGTTAATAAACAGGAGGGTCAGACAAAACATGAATATTTCTTAGAAATGTTGGACGAAGTAAAAGCTTGGGGATTGAAACCAGAGACAGTCACAGGAGATAGTTGGTATGCTGCCAAAGAAACCATGAATACTCTTAAAGACAAGGGCTTTCGGGGTTTGTTTGCTCCTCATCGAAAATTTGGGTCTGAAACCCCGTCGTTCTACGACGGCTTTACTGTTAAATATGAGCATCGTTTACGAAATATATGCTAAAATGTGAGGTATGGAAAAAGCCTATTCGTTTCGATTTTACCCCACACCCGAACAAGAGTCGCTATTGCGGCGCACTTTGGGATGTGTAAGATTAGTTTACAACAAAGCTCTCCATCTCAGAACACAAGCTTGGTATGAAAAGCAAGAAAGAGTAGGCTACGCTCAAACTTCTTCAATGCTAACCGACTGGAAAAAGCAAGAAGAATTACACTTTCTCAACGAGGTAAGCTGTGTACCTTTACAACAAGGGTTAAGACACCTACAAACAGCTTTTACTAACTTCTTTGCTGGTTGTACTAAGTATCCTAACTTTAAGAAAAAACATCAGGGAGGAAGTGCCGAATTTACCAAATCAGCCTTTAAATTTAAAGACAAACAAATCTATTTAGCCAAATGCACAGAACCTTTACCTATTCGATGGTCAAGACAAATACCAGAAAGCGGTGAACCAAGTACAGTAACAGTCAGATTACATCCTTCTGGACGTTGGCATATATCAATTAGATTTGATGACCCAACAATTAAGCCATTACCAGTAACAGATAAAGCCATTGGAATTGACTTAGGAATTAGTAGCCTCGTGATTACCA
Organism: Microcystis sp. 0824; assembly: GCF_003112475.1. Lineage (NCBI taxonomy): Bacteria > Bacillati > Cyanobacteriota > Cyanophyceae > Chroococcales > Microcystaceae > Microcystis > Microcystis sp. 0824. The sequence goes on from NZ_BDSM01000026.1 coordinate 166,072, forward strand.
GCGATGGCGATAAAGTATCTAATCCCAAGCACTTTAAAAAGCATTATCGGAGACTGCGAAAAGCGCAAAAAAATCTTTCTAGAAAACAGAAAGGGTCAAAAAATCGGGAAAAAGCAAGAATCAAAGTAGCAAGGATTCACGCTCAAATTACTGATAACAGAAAAGACCATTTACACAAGCTAACCACTCAATTAGTTCGTGAAAACCAAACGATTGTGGTTGAGAATTTAGCCGTCAAGAATATGGTCAAAAACCCGAAATTATCTCAGGCAATATCTGATGTAAGCTGGGGAGAAATCACTCGACAATTAGCCTATAAATGCCGTTGGTACGGCAGAAATTACATCGAAATAGATAGATGGTTTCCTAGTTCTAAGCGGTGTAGTAATTGCGGGTATATTGCTGAGAAAATGCCGTTAAATATTCGAGAGTGGGATTGTCCAGACTGTGGAACACACCATGACCGAGATATTAACGCTAGTAAAAATATTTTGGCCGCAGGGCTTGCGGTGTCAGTCTGTAGAGCGACTATAAGACCAGAACAGAGTAAATCTGTTAAGGCAGGTGCGAAAAATCCTTCGGGAAAGAAGCAGAAACCCAAATCGTGAGGTTTGGGAATCGCCGTCCGTTTTACGGCGGCGAGGATGTCAAGTGAATCGGTTAGTCTCGGTTGAACTAGGAACTAAATAGGGTTGGCGGCAAAAAGTTTGTTGGTGGGGTTAGGAGTCGGTCGTCGGTCGTCAGTAGCCGGTCGTTTCAGGCTTTGTTGCCCTCTTTGTTTTGTACCAATTTATGTACTAAAGAAAGGATAATGCAAGATTTTTGAAGGTCTTAATCCTATTTTCGCAGCATGAACATCGGATTTTAACAGGTCAAAAGCCTTATTTTAAAAGGGTTTTACCATTATTCAGCAAACCCCAGTTAGAATTTCTCCGATTTAAAGCGCAAATTGTTAATTGGTATTCCTGACAAAGGGAGTTATTTACTGAGGTCATCCGCTCTTTTATTGTCAATAATTTAGCATCCAACTTCCTTGACCTCAATAACTTGGAAGCCATAGTCTGAAGTTCAAAGGCATACTACGGAAATTCTGTCAATGCGTAAGTCCTAAAGCAATGATTAGACAAGGGGCTTAAGCCCCTTGTCTTCAAGGTTAGTTACAGTTGCTATCTTCTGTTTACTTCTTTTTAGCTGGAGCTGCTCGCGCAACTTGGGAGCATCTCATTTATGCAAGCCCTAATTATGCTTGTCGCTAAAACTTGCTTCTGGTCAGGCTTTCAAAATAGCTTGACATAAAACTTAATTTAGGAGTTACAAAGGTGAGATGCTCCCCGCAACTTTTGCGGCGTTGTCAGATTAGAATATGAAAGATGCAATGCAATCCTTGCTACCCTTCGACTTGGCTCAGGGCAAGTCAAAGTAATTTCAGTTCCAAGCTGATTCGGAGCATCTTTCAATTTGACAACGCCACTTTTGCTTTAACTTTGACGCTATTGACACCCTTGATTTGTTTTGCCAAGGGGTCAATTTTGTCGAGTTGCTCTTGAGTTTCTACGGTTCCAGAGACGACTACCGCTCCATCTTTAGCAGAAACTGTAAGTTGCCCTTTCGGGATGTTGGCTTCTAGCTTAGAGCGAACTTCACTGGAAAGGTCACTGTTGGCGCGATCCGCATCTCCTCCAGTTAGATTGTTGCGTTGCTCACGAGCGCGAATATCAGAATTGAGTTGATTTCGGCGCACTTGACTAGACGCATCGCTTTGGTTCTTTTGGACTGTTTTAGTATCAGGAACTTGCCCCGTTTCCTCTGTGGAAGAAGGGGCGTTGGTGCTAGTTTTAGCGTTGTTCCCACAAGCCACAGTTCCAATCAGTAGAAGGCTGCTGAGGATTAAAGTTGTGATCTTTTTCATGATGCAAATCCTTTAATAATTTCCGATTTTACAAACGAGAAGCAGGAGGATCGACATAGCCTTCAATTGCTAGGGCATTGTAAATTTCCCACTCGCGAATCCCTCGGCGCTTTAGAATTGTTTCAGCCTGAAGGATGTCAGCATCTGTACCGTCCACGATCAACAGGTAGTCTCCACGAACCACATAATCGTGATAGACTCGTGCCCGATCTTCTGGAATTCCTAGACCAATTAGACCACCTACCAAACCTCCGGTAGCCGTCCCGATTGCACCGCCAGCTAACGTGGTAGCGATCGCAGTTGCAGCCGCCCCTGCCAACATGACGGGGCCCACTCCAGGAATTGCCAATATGCCCAACCCAACCAGCAAGCCTGTCAGTCCTCCGATGGCTCCGCCTGCCGCTGCCCCAGTCTTTGCTCCTTCGTCAATATGAGTTGTTTTTGTTTCGGTAAGCTCTTGAACTCGTGTCTCACCAATCCGGTTGCTCTGCTCCAGTCGTTCAGGCTCTTTGGCAATGATTGATACCTCATTCATGGCAAATCCGTCATCTCGTAATCCATTCAGTGCCTTCTCTGCCTCTTGATAGCTAGAGAAGATTCCCACGGCTCGTTTACGGTTAGTTAAAGTCATTTTTCCCTCCAACGCTATGCGGTAAAAGCTTTGTAAATCCTATAGTATGGCGAACTATAGCGATTGAATTTCCTGATTTAAGTTGACAATTCTGCTCTTGGCATTACTGTAACAGGCGGTTGCTTGATTTACTGTATGAATTGATTGAGTCTGTATGAATTGCTTGAATACGAGACAAAATGTAACGGGCGATGCACGAGTTAAATTCCATCGACTTTACCCGTCAGACGCTCATCAAACTTCTGCTCATAATCGGGGTCTTGAGTTCCGAGGAGTTTGTCCCAGAACGTGAAATATAGACCGTAATGTACGGTGTACTTGCGATGATGAATGGAATGATGGGCAGGACCAATAAACCACCGACCCAACCAATGATGGGGAAATGAGGAGGGCAAGCGATCGATCCCAAGATGATTTAACACTGCCCAGATCGTCATCGTGGTGAGTGCCGCAATTAACGTGATGAAATGCAGGGGAAGGACAAAGACAATGCCGACCAGGAAGAGAGACTGAACGATCGCCTCTAGTGGGTCAAAGGCAAACGAAGTCCACGGGGTAGGATAGCGCGAGCGATGATGCCCCTGGTGTAACCACCGAAAGAGTGACGGGTGGTGAAACAAGCGATGGGTGAAATAGAAATAGGCATCCTGGAGAACCAACACAGCGCCATAACTAACCCCTAAATAACACAGCCCATACTGTTGAGGGTGGCTGTATAAGCGGGTAATGCCCCAACTGTATCCTGTCATGATGAAAGCCGCCGCCAGCGCAAACACCCCCGCCGAAAAAACCGAGAGCGTGATATCTTGTTGAATCGATCGCCAAGAGGGAGACCAATGCCGCAGGTTGTGATTGACAAAGGACTGACTCAAGGGCGAATAGAAGAACAAATAGGTTCCCCCAGCCACGAGAAAGTATCGCGCCAGGATGATCCCAAAGAAAGCGAACCCGTAAAATCCAAATGAGTGGTCTATCAATTCAATCTCCTTGCCATTCCCGATCTTCCAAGTCCTTTTGAGGTAACAGCAACGTGGCTTCAATTTCTTGCCGGATTGCGGCTGTTATTTCGCAGTTACTATTCAAACAATCGATCAGGAGTTGATTGGCCTCATAGTAGCGTTGGAGCAGCTGCTGTTGCTCAGTCGTAAACTGCCAGGGATGATGAATATTGCGATAATTGGCGATCGCACCCCGCAACTGTTCCACCCAGGCAGAATAGTTTTTCTGCCACCAGTGCTGAAGCCGTTCCAGGTTTTGACTCGGAGGTGGCAGTTGGTCTCTCAATTGTTGCAAAGACTTATAAAATCCAGCATCCAGAACCATCACCAGAATGTTGTTGAGTGCCTCGCTACAAGCATTGACGTATGCAAAATCCTGACTGTGGTCGATGGCAAACTCTACCAGCAAGTTCTCCAACGCCGCGTCTAACAACATCCCCTGATCGAGCGTGCTGGCTAAGGCAAAGCGATCTGCCGTATGCGGGCTTTGGGCAAGGGCAAGGTAAAATGCGCGTGCGGTCGCCACTTTGGGTTCGTCTGGGAGCTGCTGGGATTTTTGGCTGGCCCAACTCAAAAACTCTTGCAGATAGGAGTCTTGCGCGACTAAGGCATCAATTTGTTGCTTCATCAACTGCACCAGCGCATCTGCACTTCGCAACATGGCAGCCGTTAACAAGAAGACTTCGCGCCAGTGGGAATCGGTGATGTGACTCACCAACCCTCCCAGTGCTTGTTCCAATGCCTGCAAATTATGGCTGGCAACTATTTTTCGAGCCGTGAAGTATTCTTGAAATGCCAGATAAGAAAATGAAAAAATGCCTCGCGCCCTTTCTGTGAGGATTCCATGCTGTGCCTCGATCGCTTTCAGCATGGCTTCGCTTTCGAGTTGGAGTTCCTCTGCTTCCAGGGTTGCACCTGGCAAATTCCGCAAATAGTCGCCAATGTATTGCTCAATCGTGCGTTGCTCAAAAAAATACTGCCCCTGTTCAAAAGTCACTGCTGCAAGCTGGCTCAACAGCCTCAATTTTTGGGGCAATAAAAACCCCCGGTAAACCTGATCGCGTTCGACTCCTCGAGCTTCATCCCATTTACCCAGGAGCAAATCCAGCCCTTGTTTATAAAACTCAGCCCGCTTGCTCGGAAATTTCCCTTGACCCTGAAACACCCAGCAGGCGAGATGCAGAAACAGAGGTGTCACCACCAGTTGCCGAAATTGCCAGTTTTCCGGCAAGTCCAACTTCTGCATAAACTCAGCCGACTGCTCCTGCCCCGCTTGAGCAGTCGTTTTGCTCAGTGCCACAAACCACTTTTGCGCGAAGGTGCTGATTTGTGCCTGGGTAAAGGGGGCAATTTCTACATCAGTGAAACCTCGAATCTGGAGTTTTTGGGCAGCGGTGCGACAGGTTACTACAAATCGATTGCGATGATACTTTTCTGAGAATTGGCGAATTTCTCTCAGAACTGCTGTAATGTCCTGGTTGAGAACTTCATCCATGCCATCGAGCAACAGCAGGACTCTGCCCGCTTGCAGTAAGGTTTCCAGCACAGACGGGTTGGAAATTTCCGAGGTGAGCAATGCCTGACGGATGTAGTTGAACAGGCTAAATTCACCACTGGGACTGGACTCCTCGGCAAATTCTCTCAATAAGATAAAAATCGGCACTTGATTCGCAGCAAACTCGCCTTGGTTGCACTGAATCGCCAGATGTTGCAAAAAGGTAGTTTTGCCAACCCCCGGCCTGCCCAAAACTCTGAGCTTTGAGTAAGTTTCAACAGCCTGCATTCCGGGTATTTGCTTCTGCTCAACCTCTCCCAAACCGACGCGATCGAATTCAGCAGGACCCAAGTTTTGCCAATCGGCAATCTCCACCCACTGTTGACTGGCAATTTCCGCCAAAATATTGACATCCACATAGATGTCATCAATGTTGACTGGATGGCTGATATCTAGTAACTGCAAGATGCCGCACTGGTTTTGGATGGTGTCCAGGCGTCGCGCTCGCACCTCTTGCACCAGAGCATCAATATTAGTTTTCGCCAGTTCTCCTGGTTCAGGAAATTCTGCGGGCGGAGCGAGGGCAATCTCCCGCCAATCCAAATCCAGAATCGAACAAATTTCCAGGAAAACCTGGCGATCGACGGGTTTTCCTGTGAAAAACCGCCAAATCGGCTGGCGGGTCTTTAAGTTCACTTCCCCTGCTAGATTTTCCTGAGTCCACCCCGTGAGCGCAAAGGCTCGTTTAGCCTGTTTAATTCCCGAAGGGGAGGCCTGGAGCGATCTCTTGACCATACAATCCAATCCTCCCTATCGAGTCAGAATGAGTTCTGGTTGGGACGACCAGAAACTTCTAAGGGATCGTAGCCTAGTTGTTGAGTAATCCGTTCTCTGGCTAAGGCCCGGTACTCCCAAAAATGTTCTCCCGCCGCGCACAGACCTAAATAGAGATTGAGAACTTGGGGCTTTTTTTGCAAAATCGTCCATAATTGCCGCCAAAACTGTCCCCGAATGTCCCCTCGGCGGATACCCTGATGCCAGATTAACTGGGTAATCAGCCGTAACCCCTTACCCACGGGAAATTGCATGGTTTGCTTGTGTTTTGACTGCAAACCCAGACCGAGACATTGTTGGAAACAGCGTCGGAGATAGTGGCTGGGTTCGTACAGCGTCCAGAAGCCTTCGACATACTCTCTGGCAATTTCGGCAATCGGGCGGGTGGGGATAAAATTCATCAAGCTATTCTGATCTCCCGTCGGATGGATGCTGTCACCCTCAACTAAACGCTGTTCTTGCTGGAGACGATGCCAAAGAGCCGTATTCGGCAAAGATTGGAGAATTCCTAACATGGGCTGAGGAATACTGGTTTCTTCCACAAAGGCTTGAATCCTTTCCCCCGCACCAGAGCGCTCTCCATCAAACCCCAAGATAAATCCAGCATAGATTAGCAAACCGGCTGCATTAATCTTGCGACAGGCTTCCACCAGTGGATTGCGAGTATTTTGCAGTTTGCGCGTCACTTGCAGACTATCTTGGTCAGGAGTTTCAATCCCCAGAAAGACAGAATAAAACCCCGCCTCAGCCATCAGGCTTAACAATTCATCATCCTCTGCCAAATTGACCGAGGCTTCAGTAATAAAGGTGAAGGGATAGTCGTGCTGCTTCATCCAGGGAATCAAGTCTCTGAGAAAGCGTTTGACGTTGCGCTGATTGCCAATAAAGTTGTCATCGACGATGAACAACGAACCGCGCCAGCCTAGGTCGTAGAGAGTCTGCAACTCTGCTAAAGTCTGACTCGGCTCTTTAGTACGAGATTTGCGCCCGTAGAGGGAAATAATGTCGCAAAATTCGCAGTTAAAAGGACAGCCGCGAGAGAATTGCACTGCCATCATTAAGTAATCGTCTCGCTGAAGCAGGTCGAAGCGGGGGATGGGGCTGAGGGTCACGTCTGGCTTGTCCCCAGAGCGGAAAATTCCCTGGCTTTGACCTTGAGCGATCGCCTCCAAAAACAGGGGAACGGTTAACTCTCCCTCATCCAAAATGAGATAGTTCGCTCCAGAATCCAGGGCATCCTGGGGGACAGAGGTGGGGTAGGGACCGCCAACGGCGACTTTTTTGCCTAACTGCACGGCTTTTTGAATCAGAGCTTGAAAATCTGGCTTCTGGACTAACATGGCAGAGAGGATAACCAACTCACACCACTCCCAATCGGCTTCTGTTTCAGGATTGACGTTGCGATCATAAAATCGAATCTCCCAGTTTTGGGGGAGGAGGGCGGCGACAGTAATGATGCCGAGGGGTGGAATGGTGGCTTTCAGTCCCGCGATTTCCATAAAGCGATCGTAAGACCAGAAAGACTGGGGAAACTCAGGGTAGAGTAACAGGGCTTTCATCGAAAAAATGGGTCTGAAACCCGCCCTTTAGCGATAGCGGAGGGCGGCTTTACATAAGTTAGTGAGAAACAATTAAACCGTTAGAACGACGAATTAACTGAATCTTGCTAACAGTTATCTGTCCCAATCGTTGACCATTGGCATCGCTTACAGATAGCTGTTTTTCGGTATCTCCACTAACATAATCAATTCCTTTGGGAGAAGAAATTAAATCTCCTTTACGGAACCCATGTCTTGTGGTAGAGCCACCACATTTACGTCGTTTACCACCTTACAACTATGTCTGCTTCTTCATTGGAGGGGAATATACCGATGATCGAGTGAATATTTGTCATGAATTTCCTGTTTTTAGTACATAATTAGATTATATCTAACATTCCGCAGATCAGATTCCACTTCATAAATATCCCTCTTTGGGAGTATCTCATTTATGCAAGTGAGTAATTATATTTATCCATAAAACTGGTTTCTAGCAAGGCTTTCAAAATAGCTTGACATAAAAACCTGATTTAGGGGTTACAAAGGTGAGATGCTCCCTCCCTCTTAGCAATGCCATCGTTAGCATGACTTTCTGGTGATTGTTTTGCTTTATTTTTGGACTTTTCTAGTCGCAAATATTTTCTGAGATTAGAGGTTTGCCAACCAAAGCGAGTATGGACTTTTGCCAATTGAGATAGTTGCTCAATCGCCCATTTCTGTCCGACCATAACTGGCGAGAAACCTTTTCCAGACTTAGCTCCTTTTCTACTGGAAGTTAGATCAATATCGGTTTTGACATACTCAAAGTAAATGTCAGTAATTGGATAGATTTTGGTTAGTTCAGAAACGACTCGACTTCGCTCGACGTTGACGATTAGCTCTGATTGAGGGGGATAATTTTCCTTGTCTTCTATTTGAAAATCGTTTTTGTCGATGCGCTCTTAGATTAAAGGGAAGTTGGCGGTTAATCCGTCTTTTTCTACGTCCTCTTCGCATTAATCAGCGATTGTCTAGGCACTCTCTTACTCGCTTAAAAGGAAGTTCTAAGTGAGCCTTCCAAAGAGTAAAAAGGGAGGATTGAACGCCAATTCCAGAGAATAATTTACCCGGGTTAATACCAATGGCAATCGGTTGGGTTTTGCTATCGGAAGGTTCAGTGGTTAGCTGGACATAAAAAATATCTAAGTCGTTGAATTTACCGATAGCTTTTCCTTCCTTAATCCACCGCCTGGCCCGACTGGGTTTGGTGGGCATTAACGGTTTTCCGTCTTTTGAGATAACAGGAACTCTTGCCATGGAGATAATCCTTAAGAGTAAAGTTAAGATCCCTTCCCGCAACACAATCAAGATGTCTTGTCTAACAACGCTTTACCAATAAAGCTGAGAGGGAATCCGAACTAGGGAAGTATTCGGAGGTCTGGGCCAGATGGTGTCTCGATGCGGTAGTCTCTACTTGCGTCGCCTAAATTGGTCTAGGCAAGCCCCGTCCCTTTTAGGGCGGGGTTAGTGACGAATCAAATTATCTCAAACCCAGTCAACGCTTCGACATTTTGTCGGAAAGCGATTAAGGCATGATTAGCTTGATAGTTACTAATTCTGTACGCAAATATTGCATCTAGAATTAGCTTTGTACGCTTTGACCCGTACTGGGTTAACTACGAACCTCTCTATCGGATTCCCGCTAAAGGCGGCCTCTCCGACTACCTTTCTTCCAATATTTAAGGAACCATTAATATCTGCTCCATAGAAATAACCCGACGAGCTTCTGAATAGTCCTCTTTTAATTCTCTTGCCTAAATAGCTTTTTTGCTTTTGAATAGACTCTAAGTCTAAGAAACTACATTTAGAGGTATAGCTTTCATTAGTTGTTTTGACCTCTATTCCTACTAAATTTGCTTTATAGGTAAGTTGTTCGATAAACCTTGAATGAGGAATATTTACGAATGACTGGTTATTTCTATCTCCAATATTAATGTTTTGTTTCCAGCCTTGATTATGACCAATAACTAAAAGGTTAATTTGATGAGCTAGTAATTTATCAATAATATATTTACTAGCGGTGTGGAGGTAATAATCCACCTTGCAATTACGCTTTAAAGTTAAACCTTGTATTCTTTTACTGGTCTTCTGTAGACTGGGTAATTCCGATTTGAGTTTAGCTAGTGTCTTGTTGTACTTTTGATTGCAGGATTTTAAGGCTTTTCCACATACTAAAGTTGGCTGAAATTCGGGAATATTAGAGGTAACAGCAGCTAGGTTATTTAAGCCTAAATCGATAAAAGCATATCTTTCTCCCTCTTGACTTGATGAGGCTGGTTGTTCATAGACAATCTCTAAACAATAAGCACCCGATTTAGGAATAATCCTGACCTCTAAAACTTCCTTTAAATTAGTTTTAAATTCTAAATTAGTCCCTGATAGCTTGATTAAACCTTGCTTCAACGCTTTTTTAGAAATGGCTTGATAGTTATAAGTTAAAACGTTTCTACCTTTTTCCTTGTCTTTGTATCTTGGCAACTTAGGCTCTCCTGTAAATTTATCTGGCGATTTTTTGTATTGTTCTTTCGCTTTTTGGTAGGATTTAAAGGTTTTTTCTACTTGCTTTAATACTAACTGACTTACTTTGGCGGGTAAGGCTTGATAATCTGGACTCATTTTTAAGGCATGATGTAACTCAGTCATTGTTAAAAATGGTTGATGTGAAAAGAAAACTTGACGGTTTAAATAAACAGCACAATTATACAGATTCTTCGATAAAAATCCTAATTTATCAATTACTGAATAATTTTTGTGATTAAATTTAATTAGATGTTTTTGAACTAATTTCATCATTCTCCTCAAGGCATTTAATTAAACATTCTGTCTTTCTATTTCGTTGTCTTAATGAGTATAATCGAGCACAAAATGAGGTAATTATGCTCACGAAGTCTTGCATTAAATCGTCTTTTCTTTCTTCTGCTAGATTAACGACCTCTATATCTCTGTTTGTTTGAGTTAAAAGAACTTTCAGATAATTAAACCCTACTCTGCTTAAACGATCTTTATGTTCTACGACAATCAAATTATAATCAGTTTGTTCTAGAAGTTTTAATAATAGCTTTCGATGATCATTGACTCCACTTCCTACTTCTTTAACTACTCGAACAATTTGATAGCCTTTCGCCATACAATAAGCTTCCAATCTTTTTGCCTGAGTCTCTCAGTTAGATTTATTTTCTGAACTAGAAACTCGCCCATAAATAGCTACTTTATTTTCACCGCAAGAACGGTCATCTTCAAAAATAATAATTGTTCCTGTAGGAAGACGTTCTCCTTGTAACTGCCCTCGATTCCACATTCTCCAAGCAGTGTCATAACTGATCCCTTTTTTCTTAGCATAATCTGATAGTTTCATGTGAACTGCAATGTAAACTTACACTAACCATATTAGCAGTTGTTTGCAGTCATTTGCATATACTTTTTACAAAACTTTACAATACCTGACTGGGGTACGCTCAAGAGATGGCGATCGCCTCTGTTGTCGGTATCAAAATATTCTCGGAAATCGGCTTGGCATCGGGTAAGTAGTCCATAAAAAGCCTCATCTGATTCATTTGTACGGGACCAAAAATAGTGGCAAAAGAAACATCGGCTGCATCTCGTCCTGTGCCAACGCGAATTAGCCCGCTCTGAGGCACAAGGCGGGTAGGATCGAAAAGATACCAGCGACCCCCTAGATAAGCCTCAAACCAGGCATGAAAATCGGGGGGATTTAAACCATAGGCGTAGCCGGCAACAAAGCGTGCTGGAATATTCAAGGCCCGACAAAAAGCAATGCCTAAATGGGCAAAATCACGACAAACGCCTACCCTTTCTATCGCTGTATCGCAAGCAGAAGTTAAAGAATCACTGCTACCAGAGAGATACAAAACATTGTCATAAATCCAGTTACAGATAGCTGTCACCCTGGAATAACCAGGGACTAAATGGCCAAATTCAGCCGCGACAAAGCGCAATAATCGATCTGACTGACAGTAACGACTCGGATAAAGATAGTACAAGATATCGAGGGGTAAATCGGCCGGCTTTACTTCAAAAATCGTACTGGGGTCTGAATAATAAGGAGATAAGCCAACGGTTGCTCGATAGGAAATTTGCAAATTGCCAGGAGGGGCATTGAGTCGAAAGTATCGATTTCCACTGACAGAAGTGATGTATTCCTCAATCGACCGTTGAGAGTTAGAATGGAGGTCTTCCTGAACAATAATCTGATGGTTGTTGCTGACAATAGCAACATTAAGAATTAGAGTGCTTGCTTGCTCAATGCTGTAGGTTAATTCACAGCCAAGCTCATACTTTAGCATATCGTTTTTCCCTGTCCTTTCAATACGAGCAGATGCTGGAGCCGAAGCCGATTGTAACGCTGCACCCACAAACAAGGCAGGTTGAAAGCTGTTCCCACGGCGAGGTTTACCAGCACACCCCAGCCAGGAGTCCAGAGCATCGTCACTAACCAAAACAGCCAGATGGCGATGTGAACGTATTCCGCGCGACGGGTTTCAGCCAAAAAACGGGACATTACGGCACAGTCCCCACCGCCAACGGATGTTTTGCGAAAACCTCCTGGGAAGAAATCCCCTGCTTCTGGCAACCGATCCTTCCATCGCTTGATCCGCAGTACCCGATTGTACCATTGTCTATCTTCCCCCCAGATTCGTGGCCGGGTCAGGCAGGTGTCCGTTTCTAGGAATTTCAGGGGAAGTCGATGACCGACAAAACCGATCAAAAGCGACCAGACTGTCCAACCGACCACACAAAGCCCGACGATTACCCCATCCGGTAACTGTAGTATAGATAATCTCATTCATTCACCTTGCCATCGGGTACTTATCCTTCGTCCTTTCCATTCGATTTGACCACGTTCGAGATTCAGAATTGCCAGCAGGAACACTGCAATGAAGAAGGCAACCGGAATGGGGAAGAAAAAGACGATTGCTCCGAATGAACCCACTGGCCATACAATTACGGCTAACTGTATGGCGAAGGCAAGATAAAGCAGTACGTTATATAGTAAGGATGAATTCCCGACAATCGGCCAGCCAAATAGGGATGCGGGCAGACACCAAGCCGCCCAGAACAACCCTGAAAGCCAGAACACAACCGCCAGCATCCGCAGCCAAGAGACTTCCCCTGCTGCCGTTGCAAAGTTTTTGTCGAAACCAACAACCAAGTCCCGCAGCCCGCCGGGGTACATCCGATAGTCCAGTTGGCCATGACCAATGTATGCACTCACTGGCAGTCCCGCACTCTCATAAATATGAGCCATGAACCAGTCTTCTACAACATATCCTGCCACAGCGTCGTGGCCGCCGACCCGCTCATAGTCATCCTTGCTGGTAGCCATAGCCGGTCCAAAAGCCACACCACCTCTTGCTCCCAGTTTGACGGCCATCAAGCCGACGAGATTGAACAGAACCGCTAACAGTTCGTAGGGGCGTTCAGTGCGGTGATAGGGCTGAACTGAGACCAGACCACCTAAGTGTTGAACAGTTGCCACCAGCCTGCGGAGCAGCTCCTCCCCTGGCTCAGTGTCGGCATCGAGAAAGACGAGAATATCGCCAGATGAGGCTGCATATCCGGTTTTGAGTGCCCAGTTTTTCCCTGTCCAACCTGTGGGCAAAGGGCTAGTCTGCACTACTTTCACCCCGGCCTGTTCGGCGATCTGTGGGGTAGCATCGGCGGACTGGTCATCGATGACAATGATTTCGTAGGGCTTGAATGTTTGCTGCTTTAAGGCTGTTAGCAAATTAGGGAGGGTACTCTCTTCATTCCTCGCCGGAATCAAGACCGAGACTTTAGGCGAACCGACGACTGAAAGGTCTGGAAGTCGCGGCAACCGCCACATCAATCCCCAGCCTATTAGCCAGCGCACCACCAGTGTGATGGACATCAGATCCATAATAATTCAACCTTTCCTTCCGTCTAGAACATCACTCACCTACCGATACGAATTCCCTTAAGAAAACTCAGCAATCCGAACACCTTAAGAATCCACAAAACGAGGGCGATGACAACCACAATGTTCAGGATTTGCTTGATCTTGCTGTCCATCGGAATGTAGTTGTTCACGAGCCACAATAGAACCCCAACCACGATGATAACTACCATAAACTGTACCAGATCCATGACTGAACTCCTTTCTCCGATCTAATGAGTTTCGTCAAGCATTTTATTCTCTTCATTATTATATATGCTCGTTTATATATGCTCGTTAGGTAGCCCGGGCAATCGCACACAATTCTTAAAGATACACAATAAATCTACAAGAGATACTCATGTAATAGCAATTAGGAGATAAATATTAAATTTTTCAAGTTAGTATACAGAATATTAACTATCTGTTTACAGGTTCGCACAAAACAATGTTAACGGACAAATGTTCATCACCAACAGCCCTGATTGAAAAACACTTTGGCACTCTAAAAGACCCTAGAGCGTTACACAACATTGAGCATTTGTGATAGATATTATTGTGATTAATATCTGTGCAACCATTTGTGGGGCGAACAACTGGGAAGCAGTTGCTGCCTATGGTATAACCAAATATGAATGGCTAAAAACTTTTCTAGCTCTGCCTAATGGGATTCCCTCTCATGATACATTGATCCGATTATTTGCCCGTTTAAAATCAGAAGAACTCCAGTCATGCTTTATTAGTTGGATGCAAGCAGTTCATCAGGTGACCAATGGAGAACTCTTAAATGTGGACGGGAAAACCTTACGAGGGGCAAAAGAACGAGGAAATAACCGCAGTTTAATTCCTATGGTAAGTGTCTGGTCAGCCACTAATCATTTGGTACTTGGTCAACGAAAAGTCGCTGAAAAATCCAATGAGATTACTGCTATTCCTGAATTATTGAAGATTTGAGAAATTCGAGGTTGTTTAGTAAGTATTGATGCCATGGTATGTCAAACTGAAATTGCCTCTACAATTATTGAGCAAGGCGCTGATTATGTATTAGCATTGAAAGCTATCAAGGAAATCTTTATGAAGATGTCACCCAATTGTTTAATAGGGGAGCATCTCACCTTTGCATAAATGCTTAATGCAAAGGTGAGGTCAATAAAAAAGTTAAAAAAGAGAACCATTCAGATAGGCACAGCGATGACGAAGGACTTGCGGTACATTGCCAGAATTCCAACTTGCGCCAGCAATTTTAACACGAAACCCAATTTGTTTCACCTGAGATGACCCGGAGCCAGAACCAATGGAAATCCACTCTTCTTGAAAATAACCATAATTGACAATTCGATGTTTATGCTTGTTCAAATAAATAATAAAATTCTCCACTTGCGGCTCTGACCATCCTTCGCGCACAAGAGATAGCCGCGTCCACGTCCCCCTTCCAGAGAAAACATTTTACCTCCTCAATTCCCTGGAATGACCCGCCAACTTTATAGAGGTTTTCGATTAAATGATACCAGTACAAAATTTCAATTCTTTCCTGTTTCTCTCCTATCTGACCAAATAAATTCCAGATACCATCATGTCCATCTCCTAAACAAATTAAAGGTTTAGCCAAAACTTGAGAATTAACCAAATCTAACAAAGCTGAGTTATCTTGAAAAAAAGCCGCTACCCCCAGTTGATGAAAACTCACTGCTTTATAATCACGCCAAATTAAGGCTTTTCCCTTGGCAGTTCTTAGTCGTACCTTACCGCCATCTAGGCTCATTTCTTCCACTTCTACTTCTGGGTTAGACGGTAATTCTTCAAAAGCATAGCGATGTACGAGGCGTTGTTGGGTACTGTGAGAAACAGCAATCCCTGTCAATGATTTGATTTTCTGCGCCGATTTCTCGTAGGATTCATCGCCACTTAATAGCAAACAGTTCTTCTCTAACATTGGACTCATCTGAGTCCGAGACTTTATATCTAATTTTTTCGCTTGTTTTTCTGTAATTGGTAATTCCCCCAAAATGCTTTTCACTTTTCTCATCCGACCGGCGGTTTCTCCAGTGCTTGTTTTGACAAAAAAATACCGATTTCTGGGTTGACATACTCAATCATTAAATCTCTAACAGTCTCCTCTATCTCTGCCAAGTTATTAAATTCCTCAACTTGGGATTGTTTATAAAGACATTGCCCTAACTCTTGACATAACTCTTTAATTCTTTTTTCATTTTCTGATAGCATTGGATTGTTCCTCCTATCGAGCTATATTCTGAATTGTAAGTTATAAATATTAAGTAGTCGTGCAAAATTAATTTCCTAGTCGAGACAGGAGACAGGCTTCGGCCGTGAGCTCAGCGTTCGACTGAGCTCACGCCGAAGTCTCACGCCGAAGTCTCACGCCGAGGTCCGAACGGGTGTGGGGTGATGGGGAAGTGGGGTGATGGGGGATAAGATAATAAATGCTGGTGATTTCACCTGATCTTGACTGAGCCTGGGAGTTTTATGAATAGTCTTTTGATTGCGGCTACGGATACCGATGCGGGTAAAACCGTTGTCACCACTGCTTTAGTGGCTTATTGGCAAAAATACTATCCAGCCAAGGCCTTGGGGCTGATGAAATTAATGCAAACGGGTCAAGGCGATCGAGAATGGTATGAGGGTTTATTTCAGGGTCAATTAGAAATGATCACACCGCTGCAATATCAAGCACCCTTAGCGCCTCCTGTGGCTGCTGATTTGGAAGGTCGAGATATTCCTTTAGGGACAGTGTGGCAAGCTCTGCTGAACCTACAAAAAAGCCAAGATTTAGTTTTAATTGAGGGTTTAGGGGGTTTAGGTTGTCCTGTCACTCACGAGCTAACTTTGGCGGATTTAGCGGCTCAATGGCGGTTAAAAACCCTTTTGGTGGTGCCGGTGAAATTGGGGGCGATTTCCCAAACGGTGGCTAATATTGCCCTAGCAGAGCAGAAAAAGGTCAATTTGGGCGGAATTATCCTTAATTGTCTTGAACCGCGCACGGAGACGGAGATAGAGCAGTTAACACCGATCAATTTAATTCAATCCTTGACTAATTGTCCGGTTTTAGGTGTTTTTCCCTTTATCGAAGATCGTCGGGATTTGGATAAATTGGCCTCGGTGGTGGCTAGTTGGCCGGAAATTAAGCTGTCAAGCATTTAAATTGCTTGTTGAGATGAAGCAAAAGGCAAAACGGAGAATAAATTAGGGTAAGTCCAGATATTCTTGTTCTGTTAGGGCAAATTCTGGATCAATTATTTTTACTTCATTATAGGTGAGTTGATAGAGTTTGTAAACTAAGTGATCGATCTGCTTTTCTAATTCGCTTGTGTTAGCGTTAGTATCGTCTTTTTTAGCGGCGAGAATTTCCTCAACAATATTCTCAATTGAGTCTGATGTTAATACTTTAGGCAATGGAATTTGTTCAATATACTTTGGCTTGATATTGTAATCTACAAAACTGTTTGAGAAATACCAATTTGTTAAATTTGAATTCAGTATAGCTAACAAGAATTTCAAAGAGGGAGTATTTTCAGAAATGACAAATGAGTAATTGTTGAGTGGATAATATTCACCATTTACATCTAAAGCACAAACAAGTCTCGTTTTCATACTTAGCTTTCTTATATATTGAATTAGTATTTTTGGCTGTTCATAGTTAACATTACCTAGTCCAGCTAAATCTTTAGATATATTCAAAAAGTCGCCTTTCCAAGTAATAATATATTTTTTGATATTATCGGCAGAAGATGCACACTTTTTCCATATGCCATCATTATCTGGTTTTTGCTTAACAAATTTTTTGTTATTTCCCGTTTTAATTCCATACACCACTTTGAAGTTATTATTTAGTTTGTTTAAACTGCTAAGTTTGTCAATTAACGCTTCTTTTTCATTATTAGTATTTAAAAGGAATGTATTCTTTATATCTAGTTTAGACTGAGCTATATTATTTACATAAAAATCTGAATATAACTCTAAATCGTAAACTTTTTTGGTTGATTGAGACTTATAAAGGTTTACAATATTGTCTTGATCTTTTGCTTTTTTCAACAAATATATTGCAGGGACAATATCAGGAGCATCAGTAAAGACTTGTTTTTCAAGTTCTGTCAAAAATATAATCTTATTTGTTGAAAATAAATTTTTACGAATAGTTAAGAATTTATCCAAATAATAGACTGTATTAGTTGTAATAAAAGAAAAATATCCATTGTGTTTTAATATGCCAGACAAAGAAAGTTCGATAAAATAACAATATATTTCAATTTCACCTGATGTTTTAATATATTTATCTAAAAAGTAACGCTTTTCATATTCGCTTAAATCTACACCATAGGGAGGATTCCCAATTACAACATCAAACCCGACAAAATCTCCATCATCATTTAACACTTCAGGAAACTCAAACCGCCATTCCAAAGCATTCTTATACAGCTTACCGCTTTCAATATCTGCAATTTCAGCAGTTAGCTTATCAATCTCATTATTTAACTTAGTTACTTTTTTCTCCCGCGCTTTTTGCTCCGTCTTAGTCTCCTCAAACAATAAACCCTGATTTTCCAGATTATAAAGTTCCCCTTGTAATTGACGTAACTTCACCTTCTTAGGATCACTAATTAATAAATTAGCACTAAAACCCGCCTTAATCTTAGCAATCAGCGTTTCCATCTCCCGCTTTTGTTCCTTATTTTCCGCATTGCGATAAGTCTGGACTGCATTGCGATATTCCTCAATACTAAACTTCTGCTTCTGTAAAACCTGTTTAACATCCACATCCAAAGCAAAGCGACTAATCAAAGAATTACCACACTTGATATTAATATCAATATTTGGCAAAGTTTCCAAATTGCCATCCTCTCGATAATAAGCATTTTTTAAAAGCTCAATCCATAACCGCAAGCGACAAATCGTCACGGAATTAGGGTTAATATCCACCCCAAATAAACACCCCTCGATAATCGTCTGTTTCTCATGAAATAAGGCTTGCTGTACCCGTTGCTTTTCTTTATTATTCGGATGATAAGCAAATAAATTCCCCTCATCATCGTAAACCAATAACTTATCGTTTCGCACCTCTACCCGATAATCTTTTAGCGACTTACCCGAAGTATCTAATAAAACCCGTAACTCACTCTTAATCGCGATTATCTCATTCAAAGCGGAAACTAAAAAATGTCCTGAACCCACCGCCGGATCGCAAATCTTCAGGCTATTAATAATAACATTTGCCTCTCTTTTATCCTCAATTCGTTCATACAAATCATCTAAAGTTTGACAATTCCAGCCTTTTACTTCATTAAACTTCTGCACGATCGCTCTTCGTATCGTTTCCCGACACATATACATGGTAATAAAACTCGGTGTATAAAAAGAACCGTCCTTATAACCATTAATCTTTTCAAAAATTAACCCCAGCACCGAAGCATTAATTAACTTTTCGCTATCTTCTTGAGGATTTTCTAACTCATCTCGATCAAACTTATAAGCATCCAAAAACTCAAACAAATAAGCCAACGTATTTAACTCACCTACTCGCTTATTACCCTGATTATCTTTTAGCACCGTACCTGCAAAAATGGGTAAAGTTCGCTCCCGCAAATTGCCAATAAAAATCGTTTGCTGTTCCGTCTCCGTTGGCTCAAATAACGAACTATTTAAATAAGGTACATGAGCAAAAGTCGTTTTAACCTTAGCCTCGCGCTTATTTGTCTCCCTAGCTAACACATCAAAAAACAAACTATCGAGATCACTATAACTGGGAACTTTCGCCAAATTGAGAAAGGCAAAATCTCGATCGCCTTGATGATATTTAATTAATTGCGCTTCCAATAGTTTGAGAAACAAAACCCGATTAATCCAATTAATTGATAACCGCAACGCCACATTATAAAGCCGTTCCTCATCCGTAGTTCCAAACTCTTCTGGATTTTTTAATTGTGCAATTTTATCTAAACTATCCAACCGACTAATCGCATTTTCAATCAGGGAACCATCACAGCGATCGCCTTCTTTCATTTGTCTGATTAACTTCTTCCCTTTATCCTTAACTTCCGTCAAACCAATAATATACAAAAGCTCATTATAAAAAGGCTTATTTAAAGTATTGCTATCATTAACAAAAGGTAACTTAAGTAAATGTTCTGGCGAAAGAATCTTGTAAATATCAAGCAAATCTAAATTTTCCAGATCTCGCAGATCAAAATGAGTAAACTTAATTTGCTCAATAACTTTAGTGATCGCTGGTTCGGCAATTTGTTGATAGAAAAAATCCGTTTTTGTACTACTCAGTCTCCCTGCTTCAAAATCGCAAAACTGGTTAACTAGAGCCTTATTAGCAAAAAACAACTCCTCAAAAATCTTGCCATCGAAAATAAACCACTCATAAATATTTGTCACGATCAAGTGTTTAATCTCAAGATTTTTATCCGTCACCCTTTCGCGGAGAAAATATAAAACTAACTGCTGAAAAGCCTTAGTATTGAGATTATCCAGTCTTGGCATTTCTGCATTTATTGTCCGAGTAGGTTTCTTCGTCTCAAAAATGACCCCCACTGGACTTTTAACATCCTGATTATTATGAATCACCAGATCAATGCGCTCTTTTGTATTGATAAAATAGCGATCAGTATAATAGGTATTTTTTAAAAAATCTATCAGCAAATTTTTATTAAACTCTTCCGACTTTTTGCTGTCACATTGCTCCAATAAGCGCGTCAAATTAGCTTGAAAAACCTGAATTGTTTCAGTATCAGGCTTAATTTTCAAGTACACACGATTTAAGGCTTGTTTGAGTTCTCGCTTATTGACAATCATAAAAGTTTACCTCTAGGGAAACTACCGATTAATTTTAATTATAGCATTGCCAAATGATCGGTTAAAATAGAAGGATAAAAGTTGCAATCGAGGTCAATCCGTCAAAGTAAGTAATTTCTAACAGCAATGGGGAAATAATCCCCCGTTAAGTTACGCTGTGACGGGGGGAGTATGTCACTGTTGTAATGCTTTTAAGAAGCGTCCCATAGTGGCAAATAAACCGGACTTTTTGGCTTTGTTAGCAGGATTAGAACTATCATCGGGATTATTACTAGAAGCTTTCAGAATCAGATTTTCTAACGCTTCGCCCATGGGTTTAGTGGATTGTTCGGAAATTAACTCATAACCGTCTTCTTTTTCGAGCCAAACTTGCCACAAGGAGGGATAGGAACGATAAACGATCGCTGATTCCAAGGGACGAAAATAATAACAACTTTCTAGGGTACTTAAAAATCTTTCTCGCAATTGTCGGGCTGCGTAACCGATACCCACCACCGATACATCTTCTAATTGAGGAATTAGAAGAACTACCGGGCGATCTTCGGCCAGGTTACAGAGTTTTTCTACGGAATTAATCTCCACCGAGGAGGGACAAACAACTAAAAAAGCTTCATCTTCGGGCTTAATTTTGTTTTCGACGGGGATAAAACGACTGCCTAAATCTCCCAGTTGAAAAACTGTTTCTCCCCAATCCCGTCGAGCTAACATGGCGGCCCCGGTATCGGGAAAAATTACCCTTAAACCAGAACCATAACTGTCAAAAATAGATGTAAAATCAAGGGCTAAAGCTTGCGCTTGTAGAGCAATTTCTGGGATAACTAATTCCACTTGTATGCGTCTAGCTCCCGATTCTAGAGCCAGTTGAGTGGCGGCTTTCGCTTGCAGGATCGTTTCTTCTAGGGAATTGGGTAGGGTCATTTCAGTTATCAGTTATCAGTGATCAGTTATCAGTTAAGTAAGTGGTTTCAATTAAATTGAAGATAAATCCCCCCTCGATCCCCCCTTAATCCCCCCTTAATAAGGGGGGCATCTGAAAGTTTTTAATACCTACCTACTTAAGTTTAGATGAAGTATGACGGGATTTGACATCATCTCCAGCATTAAGATAACTCCTATAAAATACTTTTAGTTTTTAAGAAGAAAGTCGGTAATCGGGGCAAAGGTGAGGAGAGAAAGCTTAGGAAAGCTGATAGGGGCCGTGACGTTGGGCATAATAATCGAGAATTGCCGTGACCAGAGTGCGATCGCTTTCCTGAAAAGCCTCGGTATAGTTAATTTCCAAACTACCGATCTGACTTTGGTGATAATCAAATTGTTGGAACTGCTGGGGGGTGAGATGGGTTTCCACACCTTGAACCTGTTGTAAATGGCTGGCTAATTCTCGATAGATAGCCAAGGGCATTTGGGGATAAATAATGGTTTGTTTTTGTTGAATAGCAATCGATCGCACGGGTTTTATTCTCCTGATTCGGGAATATTATAACCGATCGAGGCCTGCGGTGCGGTGGCGGGTTCGGGGACACCATCCCCTAAACGACGGGTAATAGTTTGACCGTATTGTTCTAGGACAATATAGGGATTGTCGGGATCGGTGTTGATCGCTTTAACTAAAATTAAACCATTAGAGAGGGTAGAACCGGGGATAACTCGACGTTCCGTGGCTTCTCCGGTGGCTTTCACGATCGCCATGGCACTGGTGGGCAACCGGATGATGCCCAATACTTGCACTTCTTCCGCTTCCGTCGGTTGCGGTGGTGGGGGAGGTGCTTTAACTATCGGTAGTCTAAGAGTGGGCGGTGCTTTCACTATCGGTAGTCTAACCCGCATTTCTCACAAAAAGTACGATCACCAACCCCCGAAGCCTTACAAAATCTGGGTTTTGACTGGGTGATCGCCTTGTAGCAAAAACGACAGTGTGTTGTTAGGATTCAACTTAAGCTCATCATCAATTAGACCTTGAAAAAAGAACAAATTTAAAATGCGTATTTTTAGGTTAATTAGTTGATAAAGTCTCAATTTTAAGTAGAGAATGAAGTCAAAAGCTTGCTATA